>JBEVDR010000196.1:0-37063 GCA_040513215.1 Microbacteriaceae bacterium
CATCGCCCGGATGTCGGACCAGGAGCTCGCGAACATGTACAACGAGCCGCCCGCCGAGACCATCGGTGAGCGAGTGCGCCGGGTCTTCCGCAGCCCAGGTTCCATCTGAGCGATAGCGCCTGGCGGAGTGCCGCTTCGGTGCTCGAGCATCTCCGCGAGCATCTCCGCGAGCATCTCCGCGAGCACCCCTCGTGCGTTGGCGCCCTCGCGGGTCGAGCTTCCTCGCGGGGCGAGTCGCGCCCTCGGCGCGATTGTGTGCGCAACTTGGCACCCAGACCCGGCTCCAGCGCTGATTTGCGCGCACAAACGGTTCGACGTGCACCCCCAGTTAGGGGGTAACGTCTCCTCATGACGTTCAACGACGGCGCCCGCAGCGGCGGACCCCGGGCCAGTCGCCGCGGCCGCACCACCGGCATCGCGGTCGGCGGCGGCGGAATCGCCGTGGTCGCGATCGTGCTGATCTCCCAACTGTTCGGCGTCGACCTGTCCGGCCTGCTCGGCGGCGGCACCGGAACCGGTCAGGGCACCGGCAGCGACACCCCCGTAGCGAACTGCGAAACCGGCGCCGACGCCAACGAGAACGTCGAGTGCCGCCTCGACTTCACCGCACAGTCACTCGACGCTTACTGGGAAGGCCAACTAGGCGCCCAGTACACCCTGCCCGCCTTCGTCCTGTTCACGGACGCGGTGGGCACCGGATGCGGCAACGCCACCAGCGCCGTCGGCCCGTTCTACTGCCCACCCGACGCGACCGTGTACATCGACACCGCGTTCTACGACGACCTGCGCACCCGATTCGGTGCCCAGGGCGGACCGCTCGCCGAAGAGTACGTCGTCGCCCACGAGTGGGGCCACCACATCCAGAACATCACCGGAATCATGGACTCGGTCCAGCGCGGGGCCACCGGTCCGACATCCGATGCCGTCCGCCTCGAACTGCAGGCCGACTGCTTTGCCGGCGCCTGGGCGGGAGCGGCCTCGACCGTGCCGGACGAATCCGGCACCCCGTTCCTCGAGCCGGTGACCGAGGCGCAGGTCGCCGACGCCCTGAACGCCGCAGAGGTGATCGGTGACGACCGCATCCAGGAATCGACGCAGGGCCAGGTGAACCCCGAGACCTGGACGCACGGTTCGAGCGAATCCCGACAGCGCTGGTTCCTCACCGGGCTGAACAGCGGAGCGGGCGCCTGCGACACCTTCGCGGTACCCGGCGAACAGTTGTAGTAGCCGCCGCACGCCCCAACCGATAACGTTCGAGCATGGATCAACTGTTCGACCTGATTGGCGGCATTCTGCCCGCACTGGTGCTCTGGGCGATCGCTGCCGCACTGGGCCTGCTGGTGTTGTATCACGTCGTTCGTGCGGCCGTCCGCCGGGCGCTTCGCCAGCACCAGGAGTGGCTCGAGGAACGCGGCCTGCGCTGAGCAGAGCCGCAAGAGTCTGAGCAGACCTCAAATACCCCTGAGCAGTGCTCGAGAACCCATATCATGTCCGACCTATTGACGCCAAGTCGACACGCTGGCTAATCTGACCTCACCCGCTTACCCGGTGTAGCCCGACGCTCGACACGACGCACGCTGACGATGTACTACCCGACCTCGCCTGCGCTGCGTAACACCCCACGCTAGTCACGCTCTCACCGCAGCGATTCTTGCTGTTGTTTCCCTGTAACCCGAATGCAGGTGCACGTAGTGAATGCTTCAGCGACGGTTTTTTTCGAGCCGACCGGTCCTACCCCCCGCCTCCGCGGCGCACTGCGGCGCACCGTGGTGGCGCTCGCCGTCACCCTCGCGCTTACCGCCGCGGGGCTGGTCGGCGTGGTGCCGAGCGCCTCCGCGGCCGAGCCCTGCGGCCCTGGCTCGAACGCCATCGCGTGTGAGAACAGCAAGCCGGGGACGCCGCCGGAAGTCTGGGACATCAGTGGCGCCGGCGATCCCAGCATCCAGGGCTTCGCGACCGACATCAGCGTGAACATCGGCAGCCGCATCGACTTCAAGATCGACACGGATGCCGCAAATTACTCGATCCGCATCTTCCGCACCGGCTGGTACCAGGGCAACGGCGCGCGCCTGATCGACACGGTGCAGCCGAGCGCCACCCTGCCGCAGAACCAGCCCGAGTGCATCAGCGACCTCACTACCGAGCTCTACGACTGCGGCACCTGGCGCGTCTCCGCATCCTGGAACGTGCCCGCGACCGCCGTCTCCGGCGTGTACGTGGCACTGCTGCGCCGGGCCGACACCGGCGGTGACAGTCACATCATCTTCATCGTGCGCGATGACGCGAGCACGAGCGACATCCTGTTTCAGACGTCGGACCCCACCTGGCACGCCTACAACACGTACGGCGGATCGGACTTCTACCAGGGCGGCGACAACGGCCGCGCCTACAAGGTCAGCTACAACCGACCTTTCGCCACCCGCGAGAGTGTGACCCGGCGCGACTTCTACTTCTCGAGCGAGTACGCGCAGGTGCGCTTTCTCGAACGCAACGGCTACGACGTCAGCTATGCCAGCGGAATCGACACCGACCGGTTCGGATCCCACCTGCTGAACCACGACGTCTTCCTCTCGGTCGGTCATGACGAGTACTGGTCGGGCGCCCAACGCGCGAACATCGAAGCCGCCCGAGACGCCGGCGTGAACCTGCAGTTCCTCACCGGGAACGAGGGCTACTGGCGCACCCGGTACGAGCCTGCCGCCTCATCCGATGCCACCGCCTACCGCACCCTGGTGACATACAAGGAGACGTGGAGCAACACCAAAATCGACCCGGCCGCCGAATGGACGGGCACCTGGCGTGACCCGCGCTACGCCCCACAGTCGGCCGGTGCCGGACTCCCCGAGAACGCGCTCACCGGCACCATGTACATGGTCAACAACGACGACCTTCCGGTGACCGTCAGTGCCGAGGAAGGCAAGTTGCGCCTGTGGCGCGACACCAGCCTGGCGACATTGCCCGCTGGCAGCTCAGCGGAGCTCGCCCCGCACACCGTCGGCTACGAGTCCAATGAGGACATCGACAACGGCTTCCGGCCCGATGGGCTCGTTCACCTGTCGACGACGACCGGACCGACTCCGGAGTATCTGCTCGATTACGGAAACACCGTGCGTTCGGGCAGCACCACCCACCACCTCACGCTGTACCGCGCCCCGAGCGGTGCCCTGGTGTTCTCTGCCGGCAGCGTGCAGTGGGCGTGGGGACTCGACGAGGAGCACGACGGCGACGGTGCTCCGGCAGACATCCGGATGCAACAGGCCCAGGTGAACCTGCTCGCCGACATGCGCGCCCTGCCAGCCACGCTGATGGCGGGCCTGGTCATGCCGGTGGGAACAACGGATGTCACCGCGCCGACCGTCACGGTGGTGACACCGTCGGCCGGCGCCTCGATTGCCAGCGGTACGACGGTCACCGCGACCGGCACCGCTGCCGACGTGGGCGGCCGAGTGGCCGGCGTCGAAGTCTCGACCGACAATGGGGAGAGCTGGCACCTCGCGGACGGAACCTCCACCTGGAGCTACAGCTACACGCAGACCGGGGCGGGCGCCGTCGCCCTGCTCGTGCGCGCCATCGACGACAGCGCCAACTACCCGGCCACGCCTGCCTCGGTCAGCCTCACTGTCACCGGGCCATTCAGCGTCTTCGGTGACCAGCAGCCGAGCACTCCCGACTCGCAAGACACCTCCCCGGTGGAACTGGGGTTGCAGTTCACGCCGGAGGTCGACGGCTTCGTGGCGGGGGTGCGGTTCTACAAGAGCGAGCAGAACCGCGGACCGCACGTGGGCACCCTGTGGGACGCCGCCGGTAACGCGGTCGCCTCCGTGAACTTCGAAACCACCACCAGCGGGTGGCAGTCCGCGTACTTCACTCACAGCGTGCCGGTCGCCGCGGGCCAGACCTACACCGTGTCATACGGCGCCCCGGCGGGACACTACGCGGTTGAAGCCCGGTACTGGCCGTACGACGCCAGGTCGTCTGCGCCGATTGCGGTGGCAGCGGGATTCGAACAGCAGACCGCCGGCGTTTTCGGCTCGCTGGGGAACTTTCCCGCCGAGCGGTGGGACGGATCCAACTACTTCGTCGACGTCGTATTCGACACCCTCGACCGCACACCGCTCGCCGCCGCCGAACAGACGCCGGCGCCGGGTGCCACCTTCGTGGCGTCCACGACATCGGTTTCCGCCAAGCTCACCAGCGCCATCGACGAACAGACCCTCGCGATCGCACTGCTCGACGACACCGGCCTGAACGTGGCAGGGACGACCACCTATGACGCGACAACCAGGGTGGTGACCTTCATCCCGACGGCACCGCTCGCCGCCGAGACCACCTACTTCGTGCAACTGGCGGCAACGAGCCTCGCCGGCGACAGCCTGACCACTGGTGCGGCATGGTCGTTCACCACGGCGATCGCCGATGGCACGACCACCTCGCTGTTCACTCCCACCGACGTTCCCGCGATCCTGCAGGTCGGCGACAACGCGTCGGTCGAGTTGGGCGTGCAATTCAGCACGCAGGCCACCGGCGTCATCGCCGGAATGCGCTTCTATAAGGCCGCCGGGAACGTCGGCACGCATGTCGGCACCCTCTGGACGAGTTCCGGTCAGCAGCTCGCCACAGCCACCTTCGTGGGCGAGTCGCGTACCGGCTGGCAGACCGTGTACTTCGGCGAACCGGTCAGCGTGCAGGCAGGCGCCAGCTACGTCGCCTCGTACCGAGCGCCGGCAGGCGCATACTCCGCGACGGTGGGGGCATTCGTGGGCGACGGCATCTCCAGCGGCCCGCTCAGCGTCGAAGCCGGCGGCGGCAGGTACACGTACCAGTCCGGCTTCCCGTCGGCGACGTCCAGCACGAACTACTTCGTCGACGTCATCTTCGTGGGCGACCCGACCGCGCCCGTGCCCAGCACCGCGACGTCGGTGACGCCACCGGCCGGGGCCGTGGATGTTGCGTTGTCCACCCAGGTGAACGCCGTGCTCTCGCCGATTCCATCGGACGCGCCGGAGATCACGGTGTCGGACACCACCGGCCCGATCGCCGGAACGGTGGCCTGGCAGCCGGATACCGGCAGCCTGACGTTCACTCCGACCGACCCGCTCGCCGCGAGCACGGTCTATCAGGTGCGGGTCAGCATCGGTGGGGTCACCGTCGGCAAAGGCGAATGGCCGTTCTACACCACCACCTACGTGCCAGCAGAAGGTGACTTCTCGCTGTTCGCCAGCGAGACTCCGGCCGTCACCGCAACAGCGGAGGACTCCGCGGTCGAACTCGGCACCGCGTTCACAGTGACCACCCCCGGCGCCGTCACCGGCATCCGTTTCTACAAAGGTGCCGCCAACACGGGCGCCCACGTCGGGTCGCTCTGGACAGCCGATGGCGCGAAACTGGCCGAGGTAACCTTCGCCGCCGAGACGGCCAGCGGCTGGCAAACCGCGTTCCTCGCCTCACCCGTCATGCTCACCGCCGGGCAACGGTACGTCGTCTCCTACCACGCCCCGAACGGCCACTACTCGTACACCTCCAACTACTTCGCCACGCCGAGGACGAGCGGGCCACTGGTCGCCGACACCGTGCAGAACGGCCGGTTCGCCTACGGCGCGGCAGGCCGATTCCCCGAGAACTCGTGGAACGCGTCGAACTACTTTGTCGACGTCGTCTTCTCCACCACGTACGCGCCACCCGCCGCGGTGACCTCGACAACACCGGCGGCGAACGCAACGCAGGTCGCCCCGACCGCGGCCATCACCGCGACCCTCGACCGCGACATCCCAACCGGAACCCCGACCCTGGCGCTGACCGCAGCGGCCGGGCCCACCGGGGCCGTCGCCGGCGCCTCGAGCTATGACCCGGCAACCCGCACCGTGACATTCACGCCGACCGCGCCGCTCGAGTGGAACCGTGACTACACCGCGCGGGCGACCCTGAACGGGCAAGCGCTCGAGTCCGGCGAATGGCGATTCACGACGGCGGAAGCGCCGCCGGCCGCCGGCACCTACTCGCTGCTGTCCGGCGTGCTCCCGCAGACCGCCGCGACCAGCGACGGGTCCTCCGTGGAGCTCGGGATGGCGTTCGCCACCACCCAGCCCGGATCGGTCACCGCCATCCGGTTCTATAAGGGTTCCGGCAACAGCGGCAGCCATGTCGGTACCCTCTGGAAGGCGGACGGCACGCAGCTTGCCCGGGTCGTCTTCACCGGTGAGACGTCCGCCGGCTGGCAGACCGCGACGCTGGAGACCGCCGTCCCGTTGACACCAGGCGAACAGTACGTGGTTTCCTACCTGGCGCCCCGCGGGCACTACGCGCTGACCGCCGACTACTTCTCCAGCCCGCGCTCCGCCGGACCACTGCAGGCAGCAACCAGCGGCAACGGCCGTTACCTCTACGGACCGGGCGGGTTCCCGACGGACTCGTGGAATGCATCCAACTACTTCGTCGACGTTGTGTTCGCCTCCGACAACCCAGAGGTGCCGCCCACCGACCCACCGACCGACCCGGCCGGTCAGCTGACGGTCAGCTCGCTCACTCCACCGGATGCCGCATCCGACGTCGCCCCCACCGTGACCGTGAGCGCCCAGCTCACCGGCACGTCCACCGAACCGCCGACGCTGCAGGTCAGCGACGCGGCGGGTGCCATCGCGGGCACCAGCAGCTGGGATGCCGCGACCGGCACCCTGACCTTCACGCCTGATACACCCTTCGCCTGGTCGACGACCCTGCACGCCAGCGTTCAGCTGGGCGGCACCCCGCTCGCCGGCGGGGCCTGGTCGTTCAGCACCGCCGCGGCGCCCCCTGTGGTCACGGTCAGCTCGCTGTTCGCCAGCGACGCCATCCCGCAGTACCCCGCCTGGGATGACCCTGATGCGGTGCAGTTCGGCACCAAATTCAGCAGTTCCGTGGCGGGCGTGGTCACCGGCATCCGTTTCTACAAGGGTGAGGCGAACACCGGTGTGCACACCGGATCGCTGTGGAGCAGCGGCGGCGTGCGCCTCGCCGAGGTGGCATTCATCGACGAAACGGCGAGCGGCTGGCAGCTCGCGATCCTCTCCACCCCGGTTCGGCTGCAGCCCGGCATCGAGTACCGGGTGACCGTGCACAGCTCCACCGGGCGCTACGCGGTCGACCTGAACGGGCTGCTCAACCCGATCAGCAACGGTCCGCTGTCAACGCCAGCCAACGCCGGCGTCTACGTCTACGGCAGGGACTACCCGAACAATACGTCCGCACACAATTTCTGGGTCGATGTGACCTTTGCGAGTGACTAATGACGGCAGAACCATCGGGGGGAAGCATCATGAACCACCTGTTACGCATCGCGGTGATCGGCGCCGGATACTGGGGGCCGAACCTCGCCCGCAACTTCCACGGCAGCCCGGACTGGGAGTTGGCCGCCATCTGTGACCTCGACGCTGAGCGCGCCAGACGGGTCGCCGACCAGGTCGGCAGCGTCGCGGTGGTCACCGACCTGAACGATGTGCTAACGGACGCCACGATCGACGCGGTCGCGATTGCCACACCCGCCCGCACCCACCACGCCATCGCGCTCGCCGCCTTGCGCGCCGGCAAGCACGTCGTGGTCGAGAAGCCCCTGGCCGACACCCGCGAGCATGGCGACGCGATGGTGCGGGAGGCCACCGAGCGCGGACTCGTGCTGATGGCCGACCACACCTATTGCTACACGCCCGCCGTGCAGCGCATCCGGGAACTGGTCGCAGAGGGCGCGCTCGGCGACATCCTGTTCATCGACTCGGTGCGCATCAACCTCGGACTGATCCAGCCCGACGTTGACGTGTTCTGGGACCTCGCGCCGCACGACCTGTCGATCATCGATTTCATCCTGCCCGGCGGGCTTCAGCCGCGGTCGGTCTCCGCCCAGGGCGCCGACCCGCTCGGTGCCGGCAAGGCGTGCGTCGGGTACCTGACGATCCCGTTCGGCGCCGGGGCGATCGCGCACGTGCACGTCAACTGGCTGAGCCCCACCAAGATCCGCCGGATGGTGATCGGCGGCACCAAGCAGACGCTGGTCTGGGATGACCTCAACCCGCAGCAACGACTCAGCGTCTACGACCGCGGCGTCGACATCGAACGGCAGTCGGCCTCGAGCGTCGAGCGTAAGGCGTCGACAGTGTCGTACCGTCTCGGCGACACCTGGTCGCCGGCACTGCCGGAGCACGAGGCGTTGGCGCTGATGGCCACCGAGTTCGCGCTCGCAATCCGCGACCAGCGAGCCCCGCGAACCGACGGGCGGGCCGCGATGCGGGTGCTCTCGGTGCTGGATGCGGCCGCCGTCAGCCTGCGCGCGGCGGGAGCCGCCGTGCCCGTTCTCACAGACCCGATCGACCTGGAGGTAGTCGCATGAGCACGATCAAGGGAGCCAGGGTACTCGTCACCGGCGGCGCCGGAACCATCGGATCCGCCATCGTGGACCAGCTGCTCGACGCCGGTGCCGCCCAGATCGACGTGCTCGATAACCTGGTGCGCGGCCGCGTCGCGAACCTCGAACCGGCGCTGGAGAGCGGCAGGGTCACCCTCATCGAAGGCGACCTGCGCGATCGCGACGTCGTCAACGAGGTCACCCGCGGCAAGGACATCGTGTTCCACCAGGCGGCCATCCGCATCACCCAGTGCGCCGAAGACCCCCGCCTCGCGCTGGAGGTGCTCGTCGAGGGCACGTTCACCGTGCTCGAGGCGGCCGTCAACCACTCGGTCGGCAAGGTGATCGCGGCATCCAGCGCCTCCGTGTACGGCATGGCCGACCAATTCCCGACCGCGGAAGGCCACCACCACCACAACAACGACACCTTCTACGGGGCGGCGAAATCGTTCAACGAGGGGATGCTGCGCAGCTTCCGCGCCATGTACGGCCTCGACTACGTGCTGCTGCGCTACTTCAACGTTTACGGGCCCCGGATGGACGTGCACGGCGTGTACACCGAGGTGCTGGTGCGCTGGATGGAACGCATCGCCGACGGGATGCCGCCACTGATCTTCGGCGACGGCGCGCAGACCATGGACTTCGTCTTCACCCGCGACATCGCCCGAGCCAACCTGCTCGCCGCGGCCAGTGATGTGACCGAGGGCGTCTACAACGTCGCCAGCGGAACCGAGACCAGCCTGCTCGAACTCGCCCAGGCGCTGCTCGGGGTGATGGGCTCCGACCTGGCGGTGACCCACGGCCCGGAGCGCGCGGTGAACGGCGTGGTGCGGCGGCTCGCCGACACCAGCGCCGCCCGCCGCGACCTCGGTTTCACCGCCCAGGTGGGGCTCGACGAGGGCCTCCGCGAACTCGTGGACTGGTGGCATCCGCTGCGCGAAGAAATCGCGTCCGGACGGACGGCGCCGGCATGACCGCGCCCGGCACGACCCCGCAGCCCGGTCAGCGCATCAGCGTGATGAAGCCGTGGCTCGGTCAGGAGGAAATCGACGCCGTCACCGCGGTCATCGAGAGCGGCTGGGTGGCGCAAGGCCCGCAGGTCGCCCGCTTCGAGGAGCGGTTCGCCGCGGCGATGCAGGCCGAGCACGCCATCGCCACCTCCAACTGCACCACCGCACTGCACCTGGCCCTGGTCGTCGCCGGCATCCAGCCCGCCGATGAGGTCATCGTGCCCTCCTTCTCCTTCATCGCCACCGCGAACGCACCGAGTTACGTCGGCGCGCTCGCCGTGTTCGCCGACATCGACGCGCAGACCGGCAACGTCACCGCCGACACAATCGCCCCACTGATCACCGACCGCACCCGGGCCGTGATCATCGTCGACCAGGGCGGCATGCCGGTGCACCTCGCGTCGATCCGGGCGCTGTGCGACCCGCTCGGCATCACCGTGATCGAGGATGCCGCGTGCGGCGCCGGATCCCGCTACGGGGACAGCCCGGTCGGCGCATCCGCTGAGCTCGTGGCCTGGTCATTCCACCCGCGCAAGCTGCTCACCACCGGCGAGGGCGGCATGCTCACCACCTCGCGCGCCGACTGGGCCGCCCGAGCCCGTCGACTACGCGAGCACGCGATGAGCAGCTCGGCCGCCGAACGGCATCTCGCCCTGGTCGCGCCAGAGGAACACTACGACGAGATCGGCTTCAACTACCGGATGACGGACCTGCAGGCTGCCGTCGGCATCGTGCAACTCGACCGGCTGCCGGCCCTGGTGCGCCGTCGGCGGGAGCTCGCCGCGGTCTACGCCGACGCCGTGCAGCACGTGCCGGGATTGCGCGCGGTCGCCGATCCCGACTGGGGGACCAGCAACTTCCAGTCGATGTGGATCGAGATCGGCGAGGAGTACCCGCAGCGCCGGGAGCAGCTACTGCTGCACCTGGCCGAGGCGGGCATTTCCGCCCGCCGCGGCATCATGTCCGCGCACCTCCAGCCGGCGTATGCCGGCAGCCCGTCGATCCGGGTGCCGCTGCCGGTGTCCGAGCAACTCACCAGCAGCACCCTGATCCTGCCGCTGTATCACCAACTCGACGACACCGAGCAGGCCACTGTGATCGACGCCCTGCTTGCCCCCCTCGCGGCGGTCGGCCATGGCTGACGTGCTGCTGGTCACCGCGAGCGGCCTGGCGCGGGAAGCGCTCGCCGTGCTCCGCCGATCCGGTATACACACCGCGATCGGCTTCCTCGACGACGACGCGACCAAGTGGGGTAAGAGCCTGGACGGCCTGCCGATCGTGGGCGGAATCGACGAGGCGAGCGAGCACCCGCAGGCGAGCCTGCTGATCTGCGCCGGCCGCGGGGTGGTGCGCGCCGCGATCGCCGCCCGGCTCGCCGGGAACGGCCGCACGAAAGATGACTACGTCACGGTGATCGACCCGAGCGTGGTGCTGCCCGGCGACTGCACGGTCGGCGAGGGCAGCATCCTGCTCGCCGGCGTCGTGCTGACCACGAACGTGGAACTCGGCAGGCACGTGGTCGTGATGCCGAACGTCACGCTGACCCACGACGACCTCGTCGAATCCTTCGCCACCCTCTGTGCGGGCGTCGCGCTCGGCGGCCATGCCTGGATCGGGGAGGGCGCCTACCTGGGCATGAACTCGAGCGTGCGCGAGGGCGTCCGGGTCGGGCGCCACTCGGTGCTCGGCATGGGCGCGGTGCTCACCCGGGATCTGCCATCGAAAGAAACGTGGGTGGGGATTCCCGCCCGTCAGCTGGAGGTTTCGCGAGCATGAAGGTTCCATTCCTGGATCTGGTCTCCCAACAGGCCGAGATCGCCGACGAGGTGCTTCCGGTGTGGCAGGGGCTCTTCACCACGGCCGGCTTCATCGGCGGCGAGCAGGTCGACTCGTTCGAGGCCGAGTACGCCGAGTACACCGGTGTGGGCTACTGCGTCGGAGTCGGCAACGGCACCGACGCGCTGGAGCTCGCGTTTCGGGCAGTGGGGGTGGGTCCCGGCGACGAGGTCATCATTCCGGTGAACACGTTCATCGCCACGGCAGAGGCGGTCTCCCGGATCGGCGCCGCGCCCGTGTTCGTCGACGTCGACCCCGATCATCTGCTGATCGACCCGGCCGCCGTCGAAGCCGCGATAACCCCGCGCACGCGGGCGATCGTCCCGGTGCACCTGTACGGTCAGACCGCCCCGATGGAGCCCATCGTGGCCATCGCCGAGCGGCACGGGCTCGTCATCATCGAGGATGCCGCCCAGTCGCAGGGCGCCTCGTCGACAGCCGGGCGCGCCGGCGCGCTCGGCCACGTCGCCGCGACGAGCTTCTACCCCGGTAAAAACCTCGGAGCGGGCGGCGACGCCGGCGCCGTGCTCACCGATGACCCCGGCATCGCGGATGTCGTGCGGAACCTCGGCGCGCACGGCAGCTCGGTGAAGTACGTGCACGACCGGGTGGGGGTGAACTCGCGTCTCGACGCCGTGCAGGCCGCCGTGCTGCGGGCCAAGCTGCGCCGACTCGACAGCTGGAATGCCTCGCGTCGCGCCGCAGCCTCCCGCTACGCCGAGCTGCTCGCCGACGTGCCCGGCGTGCGAGTGCCCACGGTGCGACCCGGCAACGAGGATGTCTGGCACCTCTACGTGGTGCAGGTCGAGGAGCGCGACCGGGTGCACGCCGAACTCGGCAGCGCGGGAATCGGCGCCGCCATCCACTACCCGACACCGTTGCACCTGACGGCCGCGTACGCCGGTCTCGGTTACCGGGAGGGGCAGTTCCCGGTCGCGGAATCGGCGGCCGGCCGCATCCTCTCGCTGCCGATGTTCCCGCACCTGAGGGCTCTCCAGCAGGCGCAGGTGGTGGAGTCGCTTCGCCGCAGCCTGGGCGCCTCGCCCGCCGAAGCCGTCCTCGTGCAGCCGAGGGGCCGCAACTGATGACCGGGCGCCGCAGGGTCCTGGTGCAGCTCGACAACCTGGAGTTGGGCGGCGCGCAGATCAACGCCGTGCAACTGACCGCCGCCGTCACACAGCACGGCTTCGACAGTCTGCTGATCGGGCCGAGGAGTACCCTCCCTCGCACCGGACCGTCTCTGCTCGACGTCGCAGCCGATTACGGCGTGACGCTCGAGGCGTATGACCGCCCCGCGTCGCTGCCGGGCCACGCACGAGCGCTGTCGGGGTTCGCGCGAACCTGGGACGCCGACCTCGTGCACGCGTTCAGCGCGTCAGAGCGGGCCGCATACTGGGGCCCCGGGCTGCTCGGTCGGCGTGCCCTGGTTCGAACGATCTACGAAATGTCGTTTGACCCGAGGACGCATCCGTCCGTGCCGGTGGTGATCGGCACGGGGTACCTGCGCGACGAGTTGGCGGGGCATCGCGGCGGCGCCACCCTGATCAGCCCGCCCGTCGACACCGCACGCGACGCGCCAGGCGTCACCGACCGGGACGAATTCCGACGCAACCTGGGGATCAGCCCAGACGCGATCATGCTCGTCATCGTCAGCAGGCTCAGCCAGGAGATGAAAGCACGCGGCATCGAGGACGCAATCCGGGCGGTCGGACGCCTGGGTGACCGCCGAATCCGCCTGGTCATCGTCGGCACCGGAGACGCCGAGGAACAACTTCGCGCCACTGCGGCGAACATCAACGCCCGGCTCGGGCAGGCGTCCATGGTGTTCGCGGGCCCGCTGTCGGACCCGCGTCCCGCCTACGATGCCGCGGACATCGTGCTCGGCATGGGTAGTTCCGCGGCCCGCGGCCTCGCCTTCGGCAAGCCACTGATTGTGCTCGGCGAACGAGGCTGGAGCGCGGTGTTCCGGGAGCCCGCCACCGAGGCGATTTTCCGCAGCAGCTTTTGGAGCCCGCAGGAGGTGTCAGATGGCGTCGGCCTGCTCAGCGCGCACCTCCGGGCACTCGTCGCTGCTCCGTGCGAGCGGGCACGGCTCGCTGCGGCGGCGCGCGAGTTCGCCGAGGCCAACTTCGGACTGCCCGCCATGGCCAGCCGGCTCGCCACGGTCTACGAGAACGCCCTCCGCTCGGCGTCGGCCCGAGCCTGGCTCGGCGACCTGCGGATGGAGGCACGGATCCTCGCTGCCAAGCTGGAGCGCTCCGCCGACACGGTCAGCGGAGGCCGGCTCACTCGCGGACAGCGGGC
Organism: Microbacteriaceae bacterium; assembly: GCA_040513215.1. Classification (GTDB taxonomy): domain Bacteria; phylum Actinomycetota; class Actinomycetes; order Actinomycetales; family Microbacteriaceae; genus Ruicaihuangia. Next base: position 13,522 of record JBEVDR010000196.1, read on the forward strand.
GGCGACGCTGACCTGGGAACAGCGCCGCCACGACGAGACGCCGCAGCTCACGGGAGGGACGTCGCGATGACGCTCGGATCGAAGGTTGTCAAGGCAGTCGGCATCGTGCGAAACGACGGCCCGCGCGCGCTGGCGCAGCGACTCACCCGATACGCCTACGGCAGGCTCGACGCAGCGAGCCTTGACGAGCCGTTGTTCGACGACGACATCCCCGATTCGACCACGCTGAACCTGGCCCTTCCCGAACGCCGTCCACCGCGGTCACAGCCGCTGCGAATCGGATGGGTGATGGCTCCGCCGCGGGCCGGCTCCGGGGGACACACCACGCTGTTCCGAATGGTGGAGGCGGTCGAGCGTGCCGGTCATCGATGCGAACTGTTCCTCTACGACCGGTACGGTGGAGACGCTCGCGGGCACGAGCGCGTGATCCGCGATTGGTGGCCGAACATCCGTGCTGGGGTCCACGACGCGTCCGCCGGAATCTCCGGGGTTGACGCCTGCGTCGCCTCCTCATGGGACTCCGCCCACGTGCTCGCTCGCCGTGGCACTTCGCCGATGCGAAGGCTCTACTTCGTGCAGGATTTCGAGCCGTACTTCTACGCCCGCGGATCGATGTATTCCTTGGCGGAGGACTCGTACCGGTTCGGGTTCCGCACCATCGCCCTGGGTGAGATGGTCGCCCAGCTGCTGCGGTCCGAGGTGGGAATCTCCCCGGACGTGACCGAGTTCGGGTGCGACACGTCGGTGTACCGGCCGCTCCCTGACCGGGTGCGCTCCGGGGTGGTGCTGTACGCGCGGCCCGACGTGCCCCGTCGCGGCTTCTGGCTGGCGCGCCTCGCGCTGAAGCAGTTCCACGAGCGCCATCCTGACGTCGACATCCACCTCTACGGGTCGGAAGTGAACGGGCTCCCGTTCCCCGCCACGCAGCACGGCAGGCTTGCCCCGGCCGAGCTCAACGAGCTCTATAACTCCAGCATCGCCGGGCTCGCCATGTCGTTCACCAACATCTCCCTGGTGGCCGAGGAGATGCTGGCAGCCGGGACCATCCCCGTCGTGAACGACTCGGTGCACTCGCGGGCTGACCTGGTGAATGACCATGTCGCGTGGGCAAACCCGACGCCGCACGGCATCGCCGCCGCGCTCAGCACGGTCGTGACGCGGGCAGACCGCAACGTCGCGGCACACGCGGCATCCGAGTCAGTCCGGCAGTTCGGCTGGAGCCGGGCCCAGGCCGACACCGTGCGGATCCTCGAGGACGAGGTGTACGGAACGTGACCCCGGTGGAGCAGGAACCCCAGACACCCGAGCAGGCTGTCGCATCCGTCAGTGCACAGACGGCAGCGGGCGTGCTCTGGCTCACCGTGCAGAAATGGGTGGTCCGGCTCTCCGGCTTCGTCACGATCGCGATTCTCACGCGATTCCTCAGCCCGGAGGACTTCGGCACGGTCGCGGCCGCCACCGCGGTGCTCCCGTTCTTCTACCTGCTCGCCGATCTGGGGTTCACCGCGTACATCGTGCAGGCCGACAGCACCAGTCGCCGGATGCTGAGCACGGGTTTCTGGTTCTCGACCCTGGCCGGACTGCTGCTGTGCGCCGCGGTCGTGGCGATCGCACCCTTGGTCGGCGTGCTGTTCCGGTCCGACGAGGTCGTGCCCGTGTTGCAGGTGCTGGCGCTGGCAGTGGTGCTCACCGCCGTTGCGTCGGTGCCGACAGCGTTGCTGCGACGAGCCATGCGGTTCCGCGCGCTGGCGATTCAGGGAACCATCGCCGCCATCGTCGCGCAGGTGGTCGCGATCGGCATGGTCGTGACCGGCCTCGGCGTCTGGGCGCTGGTCGGCCAGGCACTGACGGCCCTGTTGGTGACCGCCGTGCTCGCGTGGGTCGCGGCAGCGTGGTATCCGTCGTTCGCCTTCTCCCGCGCCGAGTTCAGCACAATGGTCCGTTTCGGCAGTCAGGTGCTCGGCGTGGAGTTCGTCGCCATGTGCCGGGCACTGGCGGAGACCGCGATCATCTCGGTCACGCTGGGCATGACCGGGCTCGGGTACCTGAACATCGCGCAGCGAATCGTGCAGATCGTGCAGGAGCTGACCGGTGCGGCGCTGTTGCCGGTGTCCACGGTTGCGTTTTCCCGGATCCGGGATGCCGCGGATCGACTGCGGGCCGCCTATGTGCGTGCGCTGCGGATGACCTACGCGATCATGTCGCCGCCGCTGATCGTGGTCGCCGTGGCCGCGCCGCTGATCATCCCCATCGTCTTCGGCGACGGATGGGCAGAGAGCGGCCGAGTGGCGCAGATCCTCGCCCTCGCCGGGATCATGGTAGTCGGGGCGACCCTCGACCACGGCCTGTTCTACGGGCTCGGCAAGCCCGGCCGGTGGTTCGTCTATGCGGTCACCATCGATGTCTGCACCGTCGCCGCGACCGCGATCGCCGTGCAGTGGGGTTTGCACGCCGTCGCCTGGGGCTTCCTCGTCGTCGCGGCCATCGCCACGGCCAGTCGGTGGTTCCTGGTCGCGAAACTGCTGCAGGCATCCCCGAGGACGCTGGCCGGACCGTTCGGCTTCCTCACCGTCGCGGTCCTGACCGGCGGGGGAGCGGGGTGGCTGGCACTTGTCCTGTCGACGGACCTCCCAGCGATCCTGAGGATCGCACTCGTCGCTCTTTCCGTGCTCGTGGTGCACCTCGCCGTGGTGCGCCTGCTTGCCCGCCAGGTCCTCGACGAGCTGGCCGGCTACCTGCCCCGATTCCGCCGGGCTACCCGGCATCGCATCCCGTCACTGTCGAAGGAGCGCTCATGAACCGCAAGACGGCCTCTCCGCACGTGCTGATCATCGTGCAGAATCTCCCGGTGCCGCTGGACCGTCGAGTGTGGCTGGAGTGCCAGGCCCTGATCGCCCGCGGCTACCGGGTGAGCGTGATCTGCCCGAAGGGGCCAGGCGATCCCGCCCGCCAGCACATCGACGGGGTGGACATCTACAAGTACCCCCCGGCCCGCGAGGCCAAGGGCGTCCTCGGCTTCGTCTGGGAGTTCGCCTACAGCTGGCTGCGCACCGCGTTGCTGTCGCTGACGGTGCGTCGGAAGGCGCGGTTCGACATCATCCAGGCGTGCAACCCGCCGGACACCTACTGGCTGCTGGCGCTGCTCTGGCGGGCATCCGGCGTCAAGTTCGTCTTCGACCACCACGACCTGAACCCCGAGCTGTTCATCTCCCGGTTCGGTGAACCCCGGGGCGGGCTGAAGGCGCTCGAGTATCGCGGCCTGCTCTGGCTGGAACGCGCCACCTTCCGCGCCGCCGACCGGGTCATCTCGACGAACGAGTCGTACAAGGCCATCGCCGTGCAGCGCGGTCACCGCAGACCCGACGAGGTGACCGTCGTGCGTAGCGGCCCGGACACCCGTCGGATGCGGCCGATCTACCCCGATCAGCCGCGCGCGGCCGACGAGATCAACCTCGTGTACCTGGGGATCATGGGTCCGCAGGATGGCGTCGACCAGGTGCTGCTCGTGGTCGACGAACTGGTGCATCGTCGCGGGCGCAGCAATGTGCGTGCCACGCTGCTCGGATTCGGCGACTGCTTCCCCGACCTCACCGCCCAATCGACCGAACTGGGACTCGACGAGCACGTGACCTTCACAGGCCGGGTGGACAAGGTGGCCATCGCCGAGCACCTCAGCCGAGCCGATATCGGCCTGTGCCCGGATCTGAAGACGCCACTGAACGACCTGTCGACCATGAACAAGACGATGGAGTACATGTCCTACGCGCTGCCGTCGGTCTCCTTCGACCTGGTCGAGACCCGAATCTCCGGCGGCGACACCGTGCTCTACGTGCCGTCCGGCGACATCAGTGCGTTCGCCGATGCCGTGGAGGCGCTGATCGATGACCCAGCGCGGCGGGCAGAGTTGGGCAGGAAGGCCCGCGCCCGGGTGGCCACGCTGATGGACTGGCGCCCGCAGGCCGAGGCGTACGTCTCGGTGTTCGACGAGTTGTCCGGATTCTCGCAGCCCGGACATCCCGTTCCCGTCACCGCCGCCGACACCGCCGACACCGACACGGAAGGCCGGCCCTACGTCGATCTTGACGACGCCGACGAGTTCGATCGCTATCTCACCGAACGCAGCGCCCGAGCCGAGCGGAGCAGACGATGACCCCGGCCAGAACGAACGTGCACCACCTGCTCAGCCAGGCGGCCGCGACGACTCCGGAGGCCCCGGCGCTCAGCTATCGCAATTCCACCACCAGCTACGCCGAGACATGGCGGATGACCCGGGCCGCCGCCGCGCAACTGCTCAGCGTGGGCGTTAAGCGGGGCGACCGCGTGGCGATCTACCTCGAGAAACGCACCGAGGCCGTCGCAGCGATCTTCGCCATCTCCGCCGCCGGAGGGGTGTTCGTGCCGATCAACCACGTGCTGAAGGCCACCCAGGTCGGCCACATCCTGGGCGACAGCGGCGCCACGGTGCTGATCACCTCGGCCGACCGGCTCGCGCAGTTGACCCTCGTTCTGCCGGAGACGGTGATCGAGCACGTCATCGTCGTCGGCCGTCTGGTCACCGATCCCGCTGCGTCGTGGCAGCAGCACCGCTGGGATGACGACCCGTCGACCCCGGGTGAGATCAGCCCCTCCCCGGCCATCGACCTCGACCCGGCCGCCATCCTGTACACCTCTGGCAGCACCGGCAAGCCCAAGGGCGTCGTGCTGAGCCACCGCAACCTGATCGTCGGCGCCGAGAGCGTGAGCAGCTACCTGCAGAACAGCAGCGACGACGTCATCCTGAGTGTGCTGCCGCTCAGCTTCGACGCCGGGCTCAGCCAGGTGACCACGGCGTTCTCGGTCGGCGCGCACTGCGTGCTGATGAACTACCTGCTGCCGCGGGAAGTGCCCAAGCTGTGCGAGCAGTACGGCGTCACCGGGCTCACCTGCGTGCCACCGCTCTGGCTGCAGCTGGCCGACCTGGACTGGCCGGAGGAGACCGCGCGCCGGCTGCGGTACTGGGCGAACACCGGGGGGCGGATGCCGCGGGCCACCCTCGACCGGCTGCGCCACGTCTTCAGCCAGGCCGACCCGTACCTGATGTACGGGCTCACCGAGGCGTTCCGGTCGACCTACCTCAACCCCGCCGAAGTCGACCGGCATCCGGACTCGATCGGAAAGGCCATCCCGAACGCCGAGATCCTGGTCCTCCGCCCGGACGGGACCCCGTGCGAGCCGGGCGAGCAGGGCGAGCTGGTACACCGCGGTGCGCTGGTCGCGCTCGGCTACTGGAACGACCCGATCCGCACCGCCGAACGGTACCGGCTGGTGCACCACCCTGATCAGGAGTGGCGCGCCCCGGAACGAGCCGTCTGGTCGGGAGACACCGTGGTCGCCGACAAGGAGGGCTTCCTGTACTTCGTCGGCCGCACCGACGAGATGATCAAGACATCCGGATACCGGGTGAGCCCGAGCGAGATCGAGGAAGCCGCTTCGAGCACCGGCCTGGTGCGCGACGCCGTGGCGATCGGCGTCGACGATGCGGCTCTCGGCCAGCGAATCGTGCTGATCGTCACACCGACCGCTACCGAGCTCGACAGCGCGCTCATCACCGCGCTCACGGACGCGCTCAGCGCCGCGCTCAGACAAATCCTGCCGCTCTACCAGGTGCCCTCCCACATTCACGTGCGCGACGAACTGCACCGGTCGCCGAACGGCAAGTACGACCGCACCCGGTTGATGGCGGAGGTCACCGGATGAAGCCGCACGAGCACATCGCCGGATTCGGCACGACCGAGGGCGAACTCCAGATCGGCGGGATGCCGCTGACGAGGCTCGCCGCCCGGGTCGGGTCGACCCCGTTCTTCGCGTATGACCGCGGCCTGCTCGATGCCCGCGTCGACCGGTTGCGGGCGGCGCTGCCGGACCAGGTGGAGCTGAGCTTTGCGATGAAGGCGAACCCGATGCCCGCCGTCGTGCAGCACCTGGCCCGCAGGGTGGACCGGATCGACGTCGCGTCCGGACTGGAACTGCAGACCGCCCTCGACACCGTCATCCCCGCGGGAAAGGTCAGCTTCGCAGGCCCCGGCAAATCGCCGGCGGAGATCCGGCAGGCGGTGGCTGCCGGCATCACCGTCGAGGTCGAATCCACCACCGAATTCGACCGGGTGATCAGCGCCGGCACCGAACTCGGCCTCACCCCGAACGTCGCCGTGCGGGTGAATCCCGATTTCGCGGTGAAGGGATCGGGCATGCGGATGGGCGGCGGGCCGCAGCAGTTCGGCATTGACGCCGAGCAGGTGCCCGCGGTGCTGCGAGAGTACGCCGCGGCCGGCGCGAACGTGCTCGGCTTCCACGTCTTTGCCGGCTCGCAGAACCTGAACGCGTCGATCATCGCCGAGGCGCAGCGGCGCACCGTCGACCTGGTGAGCGCGCTCGCCGAGCACCTGCCCACCCCGGTGCGCTACCTCAACCTGGGCGGCGGGTTCGGCATTCCATACGTCGAGAAGGACCAGCCGCTTGACCTGGACGAGGTCGCCGCGAACCTGCACGACCTGGTCGACGGCCCGATCGCCAAGCGGCTGCCCGAGGCCGTCCCGGTGATCGAACTGGGCCGGTACCTGGTGGGGGAGTGCGGCGTTTACGTCACCCGGGTGCTCGACCGCAAGGTGTCACGCGGCAAGACGTTCCTGGTGGTCGACGGGGGAATGCATCACCAGCTCGCCGCCTCCGGCAACTTCGGCCAGGCCATCCGCCGCAACTACCCGCTCGCCGTCGGAAACCGCGCAGCGCTCGCCGCGGACGGCCCGGTAACCGTGGTCGGATGCCTGTGCACCCCGCTCGACCTGCTCGGTGACGACGTGGAGCTGCCCGCGGCGGACATCGACGACCTCATCGTGATCTTCCAGGCCGGCGCGTACGGCCTCACCGCCAGCCCGACCGCATTCCTTGGGCATCCCGCACCCGCGGAAGTCCTCGTATAAGCAAGGAGCAACCATGACAGACACATTGACCGCCGTCCGCACCGTGCTGATCGACACGCTCGAGCTGCAGCAGCGCCCGGAGGACCTGCACGAAGACACCGCCCTATTCGGTGCGCTGCCCGAACTCGACTCGTTCGGGGTGGTTCACCTCGTGGCATCCCTGGAGCAGCACTTCGACATCACCGTCGACGACGACGAGTTCGGCGCCGAGATCTTTGAGACGGTGGGCACCCTCACCGGATTCGTCGACGCCAAAATCGCCGCCGTCTGACCGGGCGGCGAGCCGTTCCGCGCGATGATCGACCGCAGGCTAACGCGATTCCGCGTGTTCACTTGACGTGCTGGATTACGTCAGTTGTAATGACAGTACGTGCCTCGAACGGGGGGCAAGGTTTTCGCACTGCGGTCAGCCGCCCGGTATCACCCGAACCGGCGGACATACTTCGAGTTCCAGGACGAGACAGGACATCATGCTCCCCTCCCGACTTCACGCGCGCCCGACAAATTACCGCCGCGTTGTGGCCGTATTCGCTGTTCTGGTGGCTCTGACGGTCACGACCGGTTCCTGGGCGTTGAGTCCCGCCACCGCCGCAGCGGACGGCACGATCCTGGGAACGTCCGCGCCACTTCGGCTCGTGCAGCACGAGGATGCCCAGGGAGTCGAAGTCGGCACGCGGTTCACCGCGCGCTCGACTGGCACCGCCACCGGAATGCGCTTCTGGAAGCCCCAGGACGCCGTTGGATCCCACACCGGAACCCTCTGGTCCGCGCGGGGCAAGCGGCTCGCCGCCGCGACCTTCCCGAGCAGGACGGGTTCCGGCTGGCAAACCGCTCAGTTCGACCGGTCGGTCACCCTCAAGGCCGGCCAGACGTATGTCGTCTCGTATTTCGCCCCGAAGGGTCGTTATGCGGCGTCACACAACTACGAGGGCACTTCTCACTCGCCCGATCTGACGATCAAGGCGCGAGCGGGCGTGTTCGCGTACGGATCGAAGTCGCGGTTCCCGACCGAGACCTACCGCAACAGCATCTACTGGGTCGATGTGGTGTTCACAACCACTTCGACTCCTACGCCGAGCCCCACCAGTCCTCCGACACCCGGGCCGACGCCCACCCCTGCCCCGAGCCCGACGGCAGCGCCGACACCCACTCCCGGTCCGTCACCGACGGCCACGCCGACTCCGCCACCGGTCTCGACCCCCACCCCGACACCCACTCCCTTGCCCGTCTCAGGATTCCCGTCGGCGAGCACGACAGGCGTGCCCGTAGGCACGGCCCTCTCCACCTACACCGGGCCATGCCGCATCACCGTGTCGGGCACCGTCATCGACGCCCAGGTGGTGAATTGCGAGCCGCTGCAGATCGACGCCACAGGGGTCGTGATCACCCGCTCGCAGATCAACGGCCGTGTGTACAGCGACGACACCAAAACCGGATCATTCACCATCAGTGACAGTCAGGTCAACGTGGGAGACCAGGCGGGAGTCGGGATCGGCGACGTCAACTTCACAGCCACCCGCGTGCATGTGACCGGCGGTAGTCGATCCATAACCTGCTTCCGCGACTGCACCGTCACCGCCTCCTACGTTCACGGCCAATTCCGCGACGATACCGGGGTGTACCACGAATCCGGGATCCGGATGGGGTCGAATGCTGTGATTCGCGGCAACACGATCGCCTGCGACGCTCCCGATGTGCCACCGGACGCCGGATGCTCCGGCGCCCTGACCGGGTATGGCGACTGGGCCCCCGTGCAGAACAACATCATCGACCGCAACCTGTTCATCGCGGGGTCCGGCGGTTATTGCACCTATGGCGGTTCATCGACAGGAAAGCCTTACTCGAGTGGCGCCAGGGACATCCGGTTCACGAACAACGTCTGGCAGCGCGGCGAGTCTGGCAAGTGTGGCTTCTGGGGGCCGATCACCTCGTTCGATTCAAACGCGCCGGGCAATGTCTGGACCAACAACCGCTGGGAGGACGGCGCTTCCGTTCCGCCGTCCAACTGAGCCAGAACGGTCCGGCCGCGCTCGTCCTACCATTCGAGCAGTGTCAGCTCGCTATACAGGTAGTCGACGGCGTCGGCCGGCAGTTCGCGGCTGCGAAACATCTTTGCTCGAGGGGTGCGCAGGTTGACGCCGAGCGACGGGACGAAACCGAGCACACGACGCTCGGCCAGCATCGCCGGCATCCCGTGCCTGACCAGCAGATGGGAGCTGACCTCGCGCCATGCCGATCGGAGTACGTCACGGCTACCGCCGACGTATAACGGGGAGACGAAGAACGGTAGCCGCTTGCGTCGGTCCTTCCGCACGATGAGGTACCCGTATTGGTCTCCCGTGATCGCCACGATGTGACGAGCGGCGGGGGCACCGCGGTGGTCACGGTACACGCTGGCGTCGCGCTCGGTGAGGGTTCTTTCGATGATCGTGGGGTCACCCGACACGGTGACCCCACGCCGGGGGATGCCCGGCAGGTTCAGTGTCACCCGAGTGGCGGTGTCGAGTGCGGCGAAACCGAGCCGCTGGTTCAGGGCCACGACATTCCCGCTCGGCGACAGGTCCGTGAACTCGAACCCCCGCTGCGCCAGCATCGCCCGGATCAGCCGGACACTGTGGGCACGGTACTCCTCGAGCACGCAGAAGGCCGCGAGGTTGCAGAAGCGGCGCCGTTCACCGTCGATCTCACGTTCGGCGTAGACCGCCACATACGCTCCCACGACGGCCCCGCCCGCGATGAGCTGGAACCCGTGGTTCGGGGCATCGACCTTCCACGGGGGAGCGAGCAGCACGCCCCACGCCGCGAGAGACACCCGCGGATTCAACTGATCGCGCAGGAACATCGCGACCGCATCGGCATCCTCGTCCATGATCGGTCGAACGTCGAGGTTCTCGCGCTCCATGAGCCGAATAGTACGGCACGAAGTGCGCCATGGCCGCTATCCTTCGACCAAGGAACTCCCGCTCACGGTCGTATTTTGATGTCCCGCTGAAAGGAACCCTATGCCGAGCGTCGTGATCGCCGCGCACAACGAGGAGCACGTGATCGGGCGGAGCCTCGACGCGCTGCTCACCCAGCGGATGCCGGAGCCGATCGACGTGGTCGTCAGCGCCAACGGCTGCACCGACCGCACGGCGGCCGTCGCGACGCGACCCGGAGTCACCGTGATTGATCGGCCGGACCCGGGCAAGGCGGGCGCACTCAACGCGGGTGACCAAGTGGCGACGGGCTTTCCGAGGATCTTCCTCGACGCCGACATCCTTGTCCCGCCTGGTGGTCTGGCGGCAGTGCTCGGCCGCTTCGACCAGACACCGGCGCCCCTGGTCGTAGTGCCTCGGCGCCGGTTGAACACGTCGGGTCGGCCCTGGCCGGTGCGCGCCTACTTCTCGATCAACGAACGGCTGCCGGTGTTCCAGACGGGATTGTTCGGACGGGGAATGATCGCCCTGTCCGAGCAGGGCCGCGCCCGGTTCGACGCGTTCCCCACGCTGATCGCGGACGACCTGTTCCTCGACTCGCTGTTCTCGGATGTCGAGAAGGCGGAGGAGAGCGGCGTCGAGGTCGTGGTGGAGGCTCCCTTCACGACACGGGACCTCGTGCGCCGTCTGGTGCGGGTGCGCCGGGGCAACACTCAGCTGCGCGCGGCCGCTGCGGCCGGTCACGTTGCGGCCGTCGTGCGTCCGGCCGACCGTTGGGCCTGGCTCCGCGACGTGGTGCTGCCGAACCCCCGTCTGCTGCCGGCCGCAGTTCCCTACGTGGTGATCACCGTGATCGCCGGCTTGCTCGCCCGGCGGGAGGCTGGCCACGCGTGGGGCCGCGATGAAAGCACCCGCGGGAAACATCCATCGGCGACGGACGGAGTATCGGCGTGATCATCAACCTCTGCTTTCACGGCATCGGCACCATCGCCACCGAGCGGGAGCCGGGGGAATCCCGGTACTGGGTCACCGAGCGCGCGTTCCTCGGCATCCTCGATGCGGTGCAGGGCAACCCGCAGATCAGGCTCAGCTTCGACGACGGCAATCGCTCGGATGTCTCCATTGCGCTGCCGGCCTTACGTGAGCGCGAGTTGCATGCCTCGTTCTTCCCGCTCGCCGGGCGCTTGAGCGACGCGGCAAGTCTGACGCCGTCCAATCTGCAGGCGCTCCGCGCCGCCGGCATGACGATCGGTAGTCACGGGTGGACCCATGTGCCGTGGCGCGGGCTGAACGACGAGGAGGCACGTCGGGAGCTCGTGGATGCTCGTACCGCCCTCGTTGAGGCCAGCGGAGGTCCGGTCAACGATGCCGCATTCCCGCTCGGGCGTTATGACCGTCGATTACTCGGGCGGCTGAAGCGAGTCGGCTACCGAACGGTGTACACGAGCGACCGGTTTCCTGCGAGCCCCTCAGCGTGGCTGCAGGCGCGCTACAGCGTGACCGCGGACGACACAGCGGAATCAGTCCGCGCGATGATCACCGGTCGTCCCGGCGCGCGGGAAGTGCGCAATGTCGTCGCGAGCGCGGTCAAACGGATGCGGTGAGCCGACTTGCTCATCGGGGCAGCAACGCGGTGCTGGCGCCGAGCTGCGGGGGCCGCAGCGATGGTCGCAGCAGGGCGCGCAACGTGGTCCACGACTTGCGGTTGCCCAGCAGTGCCCGCCGGAGTTCGACGAGCACCGTCATGCCGAAATATAGCCACACCCACCGCTCGCCGGCGCGACGTCGGTAGATGCGCACCCGGTTCAGCATCTGCATGGTGTGCGTGGTGGCGTTCTCGCCCGAGCCTCCGCCGACATGCATCGCCCCGGCGCGGGGCGTGTACACCGTGGCCCAGCCGGCATCCCGAGCTCTCAGGCTGAAGTCGGTCTCCTCCGAGTACAGGAAGTAGGACTCGTCGAGCCCCTCGAGCGCGTCGAAACACGGGCGGTCGACGAGCAGGATGGCGCCGACGGCCCAGTCGACCTCGTGCTCGGTGTCGTACTCGCCCGGGATCTCGATCCGTTCCGTGAACACGGGGAGCCCGGTGAAGCTCAGCCCGCCGACCCGGCCGAGCGTCGGTCCTCGCCGGAGCGTCGGGGAGAGGCTGCCGTCCTCCTCGCGCACTCGCGGCGCGACGATCCCCGTGCCACGTCGTCGTCGCAGTACTTCGAGCATCCGGGGCACCGCATCCGGATCCAGTGTGGCGTCCGGGTTGAGGATGAGAATCGCTGCGGCATCGGGGGAAGCGAGCACCGCCCGGTTGACTCCCGCGGCGTAACCATCGTTCGTCGAGCGCACCACATGGCAGTCGGACCGGCCTGACAGTAGCTGCACCGTGCCATCGCTCGAACCGTTGTCGACGACTACGACGGAGTAGTCGAGGTCGCCGAATGCATCAGGCAGGCTGTCGAGCAGCGCGGCGATGTGGCCTTCGCTGTTGTAAGTGACCACCACTGCGGCAACGTCAAGGGGCACGGAGCCCATGCTATGAGCCGCCCAACCCACTGACCGCCCCCCGTTCGGGGGTGGAGGCGGCGGTGAGAGTGCTTCCGCAGAGCCCGGCGAGTATGAACAGCATGCCGCCCGCAATCGGGAACGAGAGCCCATCGAAGAAGGCGAACAGCACCGCGACATTGAACATCGATGCAGCGAGTGCGTGACCCAGCATTCGCACGTCAGAATGGCTGGACCGCTTCGCTCGCAGGGCGCTCCAGATTGCCGCACCAAAGAAACCGAGGAACGCGAGAACACCGAGAATGCCCACCTCGATCGCGAGCAGCACCCATTGGTTGTCGAAGATGTAATACCTGGGCAGGAAGAGGCCGAACCCGGAGCCGATCAGCGGCGAGGTTGACATGAACTCGGGAACGCGTTCGAGCCCGTTCGTTCGGGACTGGGTGCTCGGGTCGCTCGCCGCGCCCGCGAACAGACGGACGGTCGTCGACAGCAGACCGGGCACCGCGGCGAGTACCGCGACGCCGAGTACGGTGCCCATCCCGACCACCGCTGCGCGGTAGCCACGCGGGAGCGCCGGGATCATCGTGATGACGGCGACGGCGAAGCCGATGATCGCGGACCGTGACACCCCCACCATGGACGAAATCGCGATGAGGACGACCGGCAGCCACCACCAGAGACCACCGGGGGACTGGCGAGATTGGAAGCCGTGTGAGATCGCGGCAGCGATGACCAGCGGGAGGGCCGCGTTCAGCGCGGTCGCGTATTCGAGCGGGTGGATTGCCGTACCAGAGGCGCGGATGACTCCGCCGCGCTCCTGGATGCCGCCCACCATGCTCAGACCCGGAATTGTGCCGAAGAAGTCGACCAGCGCCTGCCCGGTGAGGAACTGCAGCAGGCCGAGTGTGGCGAGCAACCCGGCGCCGATCCCGATCCGACGCACCATGCTCACGAGCTCGGATGGCGTGCGGATGCCGTCGAGGGCGACGAGCAGCACGCCCGCCCAGGACAGCAATCGCACAAGGGCCGTGAACGCCGGGCTCACCTGGTCGTCCGGCTGGCCGCGCAGCATGGCGGCGGCGAAACTCAGCAGCACGATCACGACAAATGCCGCGAAGGCGAACCGCACCGGCTGCGCGATCGGTCGCGAGTCGAACCCTCGGTTCTGCAGTCGGGATATCGTCCACCAGCCCAGGAGTACGAGTCCCCAGATCAGGGAGGGGCTACCGAGCGAGCCGAGCGCGGTGACCACCACGCCCGAGGGAACCGCGAGCAGCAGCACGAGATACACCGTGAGCATCGTCACCGCGTCGATGCCGCGTCGCGACTTGATGCCACGGTGGGCGGGTACGGCTCGTACCGAGGAACGCTCGGCCGTCACGCCGACTCACCGCGCATTGTTCAGCTGCTCCCCTGCCGCCTCGTCCTCGTAGTGGGACTGGTTGAATAGGGCGGGCGGCTGTACGGCCGCTGGTGGCCTGGGCCTGCGAGCGTTTCGTGCGACAGGCACGGGATCGGGCGCCTTCGGCGCGGGAGCTGTCGGCGCACCGGCCGGTTGCGCGACGGGCGTCAGCTCATCACGGTCGGTCGTGGCATCCGCCGGTGCGACATCAGTCGGCGCACCAGCAGTCGATTCAGCGTGCGTTGCCGGGCCGTGCCTCTTTCGGTGTGTGCTCAATCCGTCGACGAGTCCGGCGAGGAGCAGGGTGAGCACGACGCCGCCGAGTCCGGCACCCGCGGTTGCGAGCAGTCGAGTGCGTTGCTGAAGCACGCTCTGCGTGTCGACGGTGAGGGGCAGCACCGTGACGCGATTCTCGACTTCGATGCTTTCCACCTTCTGCAGCTGTTCGAGTGTCGACTCGGTGCGTTCGACCAGCAACTCGAGCACTTTCTCGGCGGCCGCGTCGCTGCCTGCGGTCACCGTGATGAGGATGACCGGGCCCGCGGTCGTGATGTCGCGCGTGATCTCGATCTCGACGCCGGGGTGTTCCTCGACCACTTCGGCCAGCACGTTTTCCGAGCCGACCGCGCGCACGAGCACGTCGGCCGCGGGCACTAGCCCGCCGAGGAACAGGTAGGGGTTCGCTCCCTCCGGGAGGCTGTCGGCACCGGGAAGGAGCAGCTGGGTCGCGGACCGTTCGTATCCGGGGGAAATCGCGTACCACGCGCCTGCCGCGACCGCCGCGGCGAGGAGGATGCCAGGGAACACGATGTACCACCGCCGCAAGAGCCCGCGGAGCGTATCGGAGAACTTCACGATGTCGATCCTTCCCGCACGCGCTCCGGCTCTGTGCCGAGACGAAGCCGCCGTTGCGTGACCAGGCGCTCGACGGTGAGCGAACCCCACGTGGCAACGATCAGCGCCGCCGCGACCATCGCCGCTCCGGCTGCTACCTGGCTGGTTCGCGAAGCTGAGACGTACTCGATCTGCATGGTCAGCGGGACGACGGATGCGGAGATCCGCTTACTGGGCGGTATCGCGACCGCGGACTGCAGGGCGTCAGAGAGGCCCAGTACTCGGTCGACCAGTTCCTCCTGCGTCGCCTCGACCGAGTCGAGCGAGCGTCCGACGACCTTGATCCTGACCTCGGCCGTCATGAAGGCAGACACCCATTGGTTCCCTGAATTCGCAAGCTCGACGAGGACGCCCTCCCGCACTCCGGCGCCATAGTACGGAGCGTCCTCCGAATACCGCGCCGGAGACCGACCATTGTTGATCTCCTGAACGACCGCTCCCGCGAACGCGATGACGCTAAGGTCGTTCGTTCCATTCGCCGGCGACAAGCTCGTGGTCGCCGGGCGCATGAACGTCACGACGGTCGTCGTTGTGTAAATGCCCCCATCGCGCGCGAGCATCGCCGTGATGAGGGCGGCGCAGCCCAGCAGCCCGACCGCGATGTACCAGCGCCGGAGCAGTGCCGAGAGCACCTCGCGAACGATCATGCGCGGCCAGTCCGAGCGAGGAATTCGGCAGGCACACCGTCGGAAGCAGCCGTATCCATCTGACGTCCTTCCTCGGGTGAGAAGGTCCCTTCGCGAGAAGAGAATGCGCCGCCACTCGGGTTAGAAGGCGCCATCACGGCCAGACTAGTGGCGTGTCCCCGTTCTGGCTATAGCTGAGTGATGCGGGCGACAGCCCCGATCTAGCGAACAACCGCGGGCGACCACGCATGTTCGATGAAGATGGTGGCAGCCGCGGAGCCGTCGACCGCAATGGCCCACACGTCGCTGTCGCCAGGGGCGTCGGCGCGCGCCAGTCCGAATAAGAGGGTTTCGTCATTGAGCCACTCGACCTGGTCGTCGACGTTCTGCGTGATCGGCAGCACAGTTTCCTCACCGGAGTGGCGATCGTAGACAGCGACGCTCCAGCGCACCTCGCCGCCGCTTCCCACGTTCTTCTTGTACGCGACCCTGCGCCCATCCGGTGCCAGCGACGGGCATTCCGCGCCCTCCTTCACCGCGGTCAGCGTGCGCTGCTCCAGATCCCCCGCCACGAGCCAGGTGCGGCCGCCAGAAGCGGCCGTGGCATAGAACGTGCGGCCATCGTCTGTGAAGGTCACGCCCCAGATATTCCTGTCAGCGGCGAGCACCGGCTGATCGTCGACGAGGAGTGCGAACTCCTCCAGGTTCCCGAGACTTCGCCCGGCGGCATCCGTCACCACCGTCTCGGTCGAGA
This sequence comes from Microbacteriaceae bacterium, assembly GCA_040513215.1. Taxonomy (GTDB): domain Bacteria; phylum Actinomycetota; class Actinomycetes; order Actinomycetales; family Microbacteriaceae; genus Ruicaihuangia. The sequence goes on from JBEVDR010000196.1 coordinate 29,574, forward strand.
ACCCGACTGTCGCGTACGAATGGCCGGTGACGAACGCGGTGGTGGCGACGAGCTCGGCGTCGCCTGACAGACGCGTGCGGCTGGGAATACCCGGAAGCGGCCATGCCCGCTCCAGCCGGTTCTCGGCGTCATAGAGCTGCGACTCATACGTTGTCAGCACCCCGCGAAGCACCCGCAGACACGCGGTTCTCACGGATGTCGCGTCCACGCGGTCGCAGACCAGAGGGCTGATCGCGCGCTCGCCGCCGGGATTCTCGAGGGGGACGGATGCCACGTGGCCGTAGCCCTCGCCCAATGCAGTGTTGCGAAAGACGATGCGCGGGCCGTCGACCGTTGCCGCGGCGACGTCCACTGCGCTAGGAGCGGAACGCGCTTGCTCGGTGAGGTGCCACTGGGCCACCCCGTAGAACGTCGCGGCCGCCAGCACCACAACACTCACGCTGGCGAGCCAGGCGATCCGCGCCCGCTGGTTCACTCGGCGACCGACCTCGGCCGACGCGGGGTGGCGAGAAGCAGCGCCGCGGCAGGGATCACGACGGCAAGCGCAACGGCGACCCCGGTGATCGCCGATTCGCGGCCCCAGACGAACCAGAGCAGCCCGAACCCGGTGGATGCGACCAGCCGCGACACCGCCACCACCGTCTGTGCCGACGCGATGCCGGTGGCGCGGGCCTCCGGCGGTGTGAACTGCGAGGCGAGCGCCGCCAGGATGCCGTCGGTCGCGGCGTAGAAGGCGCCGAGCAGCAGGAGGCAGAGCACCGTGATCGCGACCCCGCTGACGGGGATCGCCGCGACGACGTATGCGCCGAGCAGGGCGAGGTGGCCGAGGACGAAGATGCGCGCCCGGCCGATGCGGTCGGCCAGGCGGCCGAGCGGGATCGCCAGGGCGAGAAAGGCGACGTTGGTGCCGACATAGAGCAGCGGGAAGAACTCGGCGGCAAACGCTCCGCGGCTCTGCAGCAGCAGATAGATGAACCCGTCGCCAATGGTGAGCAGGCCGAGCAGCCCGGCGGCGATCAGCAACTTTCGCAGGCGAGGGTCGCGCAGTTGCGCCCAGCGGAACCGCACCCGAGGTTCGGACACGGACCCCGACGCCACCGCCGCCGCGGTTGCCCGGCGGTTGCCCGGCACCAGCAGGCCGAGCAGGGCCACCCCGAGTATGGCGAAGGCGAGCGAGACCACGAACACGGTGCTGTAGCCGTCGGGGATCACCATCAGGATGACGAAGGCGAGCAGCGGCCCGATCGCGGCGCCTACGGTATCCAGCATCCGGTGCACACCAAACGAACGGCCGAGGTTATCGGGTGTCGACGCGGCGCTGATCATGGCATCGCGTGGGGCGGTGCGGATGCCCTTGCCGATACGGTCGGCGGTGATGACCGCGGTGAGCGCGCCGAACCCGGTGGCGAACAACAGGCCGACCCGGGCGAGCGCCGACAGCCCGTAACCGAACACGGCGACCCACTTCGGCTGGCCGCCGCGATCGGCGGCCCAGCCTGCGCCGATCCGCACGAAGGCGCTGACCCCCTGATAGAGACCGTCGAGAAACCCGTACGCCACCATCGACAGGCCGATCACGCCCGTGATGTAGAGCGGCAGGATCGCCGACACCGATTCGGATGAGACATCCGTCAGCATGCTGACAATGCCAAGGGTGATGACCACCGAGGAGACGCGGGTGCCGGTGCGGCGTGCTGTCGGTGTCGGTTTCGGGGTGGCGTCGCGCAGTGAGATGTACATCGATCAGCCTGCCGTGAAGGTGCCGAACACGGTGTACGCGCTGCCGGCATCGAGGGGGTAGACGGACACGGTGACCGTGTTCTCTCCACGGGTGAACACCAACGCCGTAGTGCCGGACACGGCATCGGCTGGCCGGCTGGCGAAACCGAGTGGGCCGTAGACGGACTGGTAGTGGTCAAGTACGCCGGCGGCGGCGGTTCCGGATGTCGCGGTGAGCCCGACTTGCAGCTGGGTCTCCTCGGACGCGAGCGAACTGCTGACCACCCGCGAATCGGGCGCGAGGGGCACCACCTGGCTGGGGAACCCGGTGGTTAGCTCGCCCTCGGCCGATGCTGTTGCGGGCAATGGCGCCACGAAGAGTGGGGCTGGCGCTGGGCCCACCGGCGAGGTGGGGTCGCCCGGGGCGGGGTTCGGGGCGCCGCTGCCCGGCGCGTCGTCGGTGTTCGTGACGCCTGGTTCCTCGCCGTCATCCGGCCCCGGAGTGGACGTCGCCGTCGGCGGCGCGTCGCTCCGGGCTTCGGTACCGGTGGTGGGGGTGGGCGTGGGGCTGGGGGTCCCGATCAGGGCGGAGTCGGTCGGCTGGCGCCCGGTGAGCGCCACCGCGATAACCACGATGAGGCCGAGCGCGACCAGAACGGCGATGACGGTAATCGTGACCTGGCGCCGGTTCACCGCTCACTCCTCGGTCAGAACGCCGTCGAGTTCGCGGTAGCGCTCGCCGGTGGCGGGGCAGCGGTACGCGGCATCCGTTTCCTGCACCAGTGCGACGCCGGCGCGGCCAACCCAGCCGACCCGGCGGGCGGGCACCCCGGCAACGATGGCGAATGCCGGCACATCGCGGGTGACCACGGAACCGGCGGCGACCAGGGCCCACCGCCCGATCTCCACCGGAGCGATGCAGACGGCGCGAGCTCCGATCGAGGCGCCGTATCTCACGGTCACGCCGACCGCGGACCAGTCATCGGCGGACTTCAACGACCCGTCGGGGTTCACCGCGCGCGGGTAGACGTCGTTCGTGAAAACGACTGCGGGGCCGACGAAAACCCCGTCCTCGAGCACGGCCGGTTCGTACACCAGCGCGTGATTCTGGATCTTGCAATTCGCGCCGATCGTGACACCGGGCCCAACGTAGGCAGCGCGCCCGAGACTGGATCCCGGGCCGATGGTAGCGTGCTCACGCACCTGCGCCAGATGCCAGATCTTGACCCCATCGCCCAGCACGGCACCGTCGTCGACATCCGCGCTGTCGGCGACCACTGTACTGACGAGATTCGGGTTCCCGGTCATGGTAAGAACACAGACTATGGGCAGTACTCGTGCGGCGCTACCCCGCCTGCGGGCACCCGTTTGGGGGTCAGCCGGCGTTCTTGGCGGCGGCCTTCATCGCCCGCTTGTGCTCCCGCACCTGCTTGAGCGAGTCGGCGTCGACGATGTCGGCCACCGACCGGAAGGACTCGGCTTCGCCGTAGGGAGCGGATGCCTCCCGCCAGCCTGCCGCGTCCAGTCCGAAGCGCTTGCCGAGCAGGGCAAGGAAGATCTTCGCCTTCTGCTCGCCGAAGCCGGGCAGCTCCTTCAGCCTGCGCAGGATTTCCGCGGCATCCGGGTCGCCCTTGGTCCAGATTAACGCGGCATTGCCATCCCACTCGGTGGCAACCACCCCGGCGAGGGTCTGAATGCGCGCCGCCATCGAGCCGGGGAAGCGGTGCACGGCCGGGGGCGTGCGGCACACCTCGACGAACTCATCCGGGTCGGCCGCGGCCATGCCCGCCGGGTCAAGCGCACCGAGCCGATCCCGCAGTTTCGCGGGCCCCGCGAACGCGGTCTCCATCGGGATCTGCTGATCAAGCAGCATCCCGAGCAGCAGGGCGAACGGGTCGGAGCTGAGCAGGGCGTCTGCGGCGTCGTCGCCAGTGAGGTGCAGCGTCATGCGCCCATTCTGGCATCCGGCCCAGTCACGCCGCCCGGTGCCTGGTGCTGCTGTCAGCGTCGCACGGTCGCCGTCGGCGCCGAGGTCGCACTCACCGGAGTCAGCGACTGGTACGAACCGGTGACCCGAACGGAGAGCGTCCTGCCGATATCCGCCGTGCGGACGGTGTAGGTCGCTGCGGTGGCTCCGCTGACCGGCTGTCCCGCGCTCAGCCACTGGTACGCGAAGGTGACGCCGGTGGGGCTCCAAGTGCCGGCGGTTGCTCGCAGCACCCGACCGACTCTCGCCTGCCCACTGACGGTCGGCGTGCCGGCGGTGATGGTGGTCGTATCGGGAGGCGGCGGTGTGCTGGTGCCCGGGGCGCCGACGCTGTCGTAGAGGGCGTAGTCGTCGGTGGTCAGCTGTCCGTTGCTGAACAGGTTCAGGCCGAAGCTGATACCGGTGGCGCCGGCCGGAATGACCGGGGTCTGCCAGACCGCCTGGCTGTAGCTGGAGCTCGCGGCGAACCAGGGGCTGGAGGTCCAGTACGTCCAGGTTCCGATGCCGCTTCGCAGGTAGACGGCGAACTGGGTGACGGCGGATGACGTGTACCACCCGCGCAGCGAGTAGGTGTGCCCCGGGGTGACCGTGGGGGCGCATTCGCCGAGGTCGATGATTGGCATCAGGCGGGCGTCACCGTCGGTGTAGCCCGACATGGTGAGTCGCTCGGCGGTGTTGCCGGTGCGGCCGGGGCTGACCCGGGTGAAGCTGGCGGTGTTCAGGCCGTACCCGTAGTTCTGCCAGCACTGCGGCAGGCCCGCGCTGCCCAGCGTCTCCAGGCTGGGGTTCTTGATGCCGTTGACGCCGGGCCCCGGTGCCGGGGTGGTCAGGTTCTCGACGTTCACGGCTGGCTTCACCGCGCCGCCGATCACCTGGCCGACGGTGCGCACGATGGTGTTCTCGGTCTCGGAGCGTGGGTCGAGCCAGGCGACGAACTGCGACAGGAGTGTCGGCGAGATCGCGAGCGTATCGGTGGGGCAGTCACACACGCCGTGGAAGGTCAGCTGCAGCCAGCCGCCTGGGCCGCGTTCCTCGGCGTTCACGACCGCGTTTTGCAGGTCCTGCAGTGTCCAGGTCGAATCGAACTGATCGGGTGCCCTGGTGTAGAACGGGTTCGCAGGGGGAATCGACTCCGAGAACCCGCAGCCGGAGCATCCGAAGCGCGTCTCGATGTCACCGAGCCCTCGCCCGCTGTTGTAGCCGCAGTCACGGACCGTGGCCTCGGCGGTGGCATTCACGCTCGCGAACGGGTACGCGAAGCTCGTGACCGCGAAACCCCAGCTGAGCAGATTCGCCCGGTCGATGCAGACCTGGCGCTTGGCCTCCGCTGCCGACGCCGTGGTGAGGTCGGCGTGGGTGACGGTGTGCCCGCCGATCTCGTGACCGGCGCCTGCCATCGCGGTGAGCTGGGCGCGTGTCAGGTAGCCGGGCGCTCCGACGTAGCCCGAGACCGTGTAGAACGTTCCGTCCATGTCGCGGCCGTTGAGGATGTTTGCCGCGCTGGCCTGCCCCGCCGTGGAGTCGTCGAAGGTCAGGCTGACGATCGTCTGCGGATCGGTGATCGCCGCGTTCGCGGGGGCGGCGGCCTGCACCGCGGATACCGCGAGCAGGAGCCCTCCCAGAATCGCGAGTACCCGCAGCCGAGAGTGGCGGCGGGTGGTGGCTTCAGGGCTAGGGGCTGACGCAATGCTGGGTGACATGGTGCTCGCCTGTCGTTGGTGCCGACCATGCAAGCGGTGGCGCGAACGCCATGCTCGGGTGGGGTGTTTTCTGATGCCGTCGGGGTTAGCGAAGAGGTCGGCTGGGTTTCGGGTTGTGAGCGGATGTCTCCGCTGGTGGGCTCCCGTTGACGGGAACTCTTGGCAATTGTGGGCCGTAAGGGGGTGCCGGCGGCAGGGGCCGTCGGGAACGATGTGGCTTTGCGCACCGAGGGATGTGGCTACCCGCAGCGCTACCAGTTGACGCCGCTGGTCGTCACGATCCGCAGCCAGGGCCCGTTGGGGACGTCTTCGAACTCGACGAACTGCCAGCTCACCCGGTCGTCCTCGCCGTTCAGGTCCTTGAACCGCAGGCAACCGTTCAGTGCGGGCGACACATCCATGCCGGCGTTGTTGAATCGTTCGTTGGCGGGCCGCGCATCGTCGCTGCCGAACACGTAGCGCGCGTCGTGATACTCGCCGGGGCCGGCATCCTGAATCTGGCCGTAGCAGGTGTGCCCGTTGGCGCGGATACGCACCCAGCGGTTCTTCATCAGGCTGAAGTCTTTGTCGTCGATCCGGTCGCGGTACTCCGGGTCGCCCGCCCAGGGGATCACGTCGCCGCGCATGGCGAAGCCTTCCGGGTCGTTCACATCGTCGTACGGCAGGTCGAGGTAGAACGGGTTCTCCTGCGGGATGATGTGGCGCGGGAAGTAGCCGTTGTCGGCGGTACGTGCTTCGGTCTCGCACACGCCGTTCGTGATGACGCCGTCGCAGCCGCCGTAGTTCGCGTACCAGCCGCCGTCGTACGTGGAGATCACCTGGCTGCCGTCGTCGGCGTTCGGGTCGAAGACCTCGCCCACCCAGAACGTGGTCGCCACGATGTTCGTGTGCCAGGGATACTGTCGCGGAGAGTTCAGCATGATCACCACCAGGGTTATGCCTACGCCGATCAGCAGCAGGGCGGCCGTGGCGATCAGAAGAGCGGATGCCAGCGGCACGCGGCTATGGCCGGTGACGACTTGTGTGTCGTCACCGGCCACGGCCTGCTCTTCTCGGATCATTGGTGCCTGGCTAGCTGCACGGCGTGAGGTTTGCCACCGCGGCGCTGAGGACGAGCGGTCCTCCCACAAGCACGACCTGTGTGGCTCCCAGTCGGGTGATTCCGGCGCGGGCGCCTTGTTCGAGGCAGGCCGTCGGTGTCAGGTAGAGCGGCGCATTACGGGACGCCGCCAGCGCTGAACCGACGAGCGCATCTGGGAAGTTCGTTCCCACCGCAAGGTGCACGGTCGCACTCGTCGCGAACGCGTCGAGGTTGATCGCCGCTGCCGTGTCGTACTGGCTCTGGCCCCAGTGCCGTTGCACCGTGGTGCCTGGTCGCGTTCGAAGAGCGTTCTCCATTGCGGTGCTCATCACGATATTGCCGCCCGCGATCTTTACGGTGGTGACTCCGAGAGTCGTCAGCGTCGCACCCGTTGCGGCGTCGATGTTGCTGTCGGTGCCGCGCACAACGATCACGGGTGCGTTGAAGTGAGCCGCAGCCGGGGCCGCCGCTGAGGCGTCGGCGAATCCAGCGCCGGTGGCGAGATACGCCGTGGTGGCGCCCCCGGTCCCGAATGCGTCCAGAGCGATCGCCCTCGATGTGGCATACAGGTCGTTGCCGGCCACACGAGTCGTCGGTGCTATCGCCTGCAACTGGGCGAACACGGCATTCGATACGACGAGGTTGCCGCCGACCACGACGATTTGGGTTGGGTTGAGGCGTGTCAACTCAGCAGCCAGACCGTTCGCAAGCGAGTCGGTCGGGGTCAGCAACAGCGGAGCTCCAAAATGCGCCGCCGCCGCGCTTGCACCCAGGGCATCCGGGAAGTTTCCGCCGAACGCCACGTAGGCTCGGCTGACGCCGGGGGTGAACGCGCGGGAGACTTCGATGGCCGTGTCGTAGAGCGACTGTCCGGCCACTCGAGAGGTGAGGACCGGTGTGGTTCCGGTCACGGGCGGCGCACCCACCGTGTTGTACACGGCGTAGTCGTCGGTAGTGAGCGTTCCGGTCGAGATCAGGTTCATCCCGAAGCTGATACCGGTCG
>JBEVDR010000197.1:0-20372 GCA_040513215.1 Microbacteriaceae bacterium
TACGCCAACTGCACGGCGGTGCGCGCCGCCGGCGCAGCGCCCATCCACGCGGCCGACCCCGGCTACGGCACACACCTCGACCGCGACGGCGACGGCACCGCCTGCGAATAGCCGCGCCGACGCGGGTGTCCGATGGACCGCGTTATGGTGGTCGGAATCGCCCACAAACGGAGTTGCCATGACGCAGGACAGAGCGGATGCCGCGCGCTACCGTCTCGCGGCCACCGCGGTTCTGCTGCGGGATGCCCCCGGCGGTCCAGAGGCGCTCATGCTGGAGCGGCCCCACGACCGAGGCAGCTTCGCCGGCAACTGGGTGTTCCCGGGCGGCGCGGTCGATCCGGGTGACGCAGACCCCGCTGATGTGGCCCTCGCCGACGCACACCACGATCACGGGCCCCCGGCCGACGCGCACCCAGACGACACGCAGCCCGCCGGCGCCGACCCCGACCCGCTGCACGCTGAGGAGCGGGCCGCTCGCCGGGCAGCCGTGCGGGAGGTGCGCGAAGAGACCGCACTCGAACTCCGCCCCGCGCAGCTGGTGCCGACCGCGCGGTGGACTCCGCCGGTCTCCGCCCCCATCCGGTTCCGCACGTGGTTCTACCTCGCCGAAGCGCCGGTGGGGGAGCTGCGCCTGTCACCGGAGGAAGCGGTGGACGCCCGGTGGCTCACGCCCGCCGCCGCGCTGGAACAGCACGCCGCCGGCATCCTGAGCCTGGCGCCGCCCACCTGGGTGACCCTGCATCGACTACTCGGCCAGGACTCGGTCGACGCAGCGCTCACCGCGGCGCGGCAGGCAACCCTGCACGAGCACACCACCCGTCGCCGCATCACGCCGAGCGGCGACGTGCTGCTGTGGGAGCCGGATGTCGCGTACCTCGACGATGCGCTGTTCGACGCCGAAGGGCCCCGGCACCGGCTTGAGCTGGGAACGCTGCCCTGGGTCTATATCCGCTCAGCGTAGTAGCCCGGGGCGGCACACCAACCTGGGAATGTCATGGGCCCGCGATAGAGTTATGCCGCTCGAATCAGAGCGCCCACCCAGCATTCTTCGCGCACACTTGCGCGCCATCCGGTCGCCCAACAAAAGGAAACCCCCTGTGGACCTCCTGCGTCTCAGCCTGCGATATGCCAAGCCTTACAAGGCCTGGATTACAGGCGTCGTCATCCTGCAACTCATCTCCACGGTGGCGGCGCTCTACCTGCCCAGCCTGAACGCCCAGATCATCGACGAGGGCGTGTCGCGCGGCGACACCGACTTCATCTGGAGCACCGGCCTGACCATGCTGCTGGTCTGCCTGGTACAGGCCGCATCCGCGATCGGCGGCGTCTACTTCGGCGCCCGCACCGCGATGGCGGTCGGTCGCGACCTGCGCCGCGACGTGTACCGCAAGGTGGACACGCTCAGCGGCCTCGAGATCGGCAAGTTCGGCGCGGCCACGCTGATCACCCGCGGCACGAACGACGTGCAGCAGGTGCAGATGCTGGTGCTGATGACCCTCAACTTCATGGTGTCCACCCCGATCATGTGCATCGGCGGCATCATCATGGCGCTGCGCGAAGACATCGGGCTGTCCTGGCTGGTCTGGGTGTCGGTGCCGGTGCTGTTCGTGGTCGTCGGCTTCCTCGTATACCTGCTTCTGCCGCTGTTCCGTCTGATGCAGGACCGCATCGACGGCATCAACAGCGTGCTGCGCGAGCAGATCACCGGCATCCGCGTGGTGCGCGCCTTCGTGCGTGAACCGTTCGAATCCGAGCGGTACAGCCGCGCCAACCAGGCGATCACCACGGTGTCGGTGAAGGTCGGCAACATCTTCGTGCTGATGTTCCCGGTGATCATGATGATCCTGCACCTGGCGACCGCTGCGGTGCTCTGGTTCGGTGGCTTCCGGGTGGATGCCGGCGAGATGCAGGTCGGCTCACTGACCGCCTTCCTGCAGTACCTGCTGCAGATCCTGACGGCCGTGATGATGGGCGTCTTCATGGTGATGATGATCCCGCGCGCCGTGGTGTGTGCCGAGCGCATCGTCGAGGTGCTCAGCACCGACACCAGCCAGACAATCCCGAGTGCGCGCGCGACCACCCCCACCCGCGGCGTCGTGCAGTTCGGCGACGTGACCTTCGGCTACCCGGGCGCTGAGAAGCCGGTCCTCGACGCGGTGACGTTCACCGCCGAGCCGGGCAAGACCACCGCGATCGTCGGCTCGACCGGATCCGGCAAGAGCACCCTGGTGAACCTGATTCCGCGCCTCTTCGACGCGCAGCAGGGCAGTGTGACCGTCGACGGGGTTCCCGTCACCGAACTCACCCGCGAACAGCTCGCCCAGGTGGTGGGCATCGTGCCGCAGAAGCCGTACCTTTTCTCGGGCACCATCGCGTCGAACCTGCGCTTCGGCAACGCCGACGCCACCGACGAGGAACTCTGGGATGCGCTGCGCGTCGCCCAAGGTGAGGACTTCGTGCGGGAGATGCCCAAGCAGCTTGACGAGCGCATCGCCCAGGGCGGTTCCAACGTCTCCGGTGGGCAGCGGCAGCGCCTGTGCATCGCCCGCGCGCTGCTGGCGAAGCCCCGCGTGTACCTCTTCGACGACTCGTTCTCGGCGCTCGACGTAGCCACCGACGCGCGGCTGCGCGCAGCCCTCGGCGACGCCATCCAGGACGCCACGGTGATCATCGTGGCGCAGCGGGTCTCGACCATCACCGACGCCGACCAGATCATCGTGCTCGATGACGGCAAGATCGTTGGACGCGGCACCCACGAGGAGCTGTTGGCCGACAACGAGACGTACCAGGAAATTGTCGAATCCCAGTTGAGTGTGGAGGCGGCATAACCATGGCCAAGCGAACCAAGAACACCGCCCCCGCGGCATCCGAAACCCCTACCGGCGACGAGCCGGAGTACGAGTACACCCCGACCGAGGCCGACGGCGACATGTTCGGCGGCACACCGGCCAAGAAGGCGCAGCACTTCTGGCCCTCGGCCAAGCGACTGTTCGGGCTGCTGAACCCGGAGCGCGGGCGCATGCTCATTGTGGTCGCGCTCGTGGTGGTCTCGGTGGTGCTCACCGTGCTCGCCCCGAAGATCCTCGGCCAGGCGATGGACGCCATATTCAACGGCGTGATCGGGTCGCAGCTGCCCGCCGGCGCTTCGCTCGACGAGGTGATCGCTGGCGCGCGCGCTGCCGGAAACGATGACTTCGCCAACTTCCTGCAGGGCACCGCGGTGGTGCCTGGTCAGGGCATCGACTTCCTCGTGCTCGGCCGACTCATTCTCGTCGTGCTCGCCATGTACACGGTGGCGTCGATTCTGATGTGGGCGCAGGGCTACATCCTCAATGGCCTGGTGATGCGCGTGGTCTACGGCCTGCGTCAGGAAATCGAGACCAAGCTCAACCGCTTGCCGCTCAGCTACTTTGACACCCGGCAGCGCGGCGACCTGATGTCGCGCGTCACCAACGATGTCGACAACATCCAGGCGGCGCTGCAGCAGGCGTTCTCGCAACTGATTCAGTCGGTGCTGACAGTGATCGGCATCGCGGTGATGATGTTCATCGTGTCGTGGCAGCTGGCGCTGATCGCACTGATCGCGCTGCCGCTGTCGGCCATCATCGCCGGCGTGATCGGCGTGCGCTCGCAAAAGCTGTTCGCGGCCCAGTGGAAGAACACCGGTGCGCTGAACGGGCACATCGAGGAGTCCTTCGCCGGGCAGGAGATCGTGCGCGTGTTCGGTCGTGACCGCGAGATGCTCGAGGAGTTCGACAAGCGCAATGACGACCTGTTCAAGGCGTCGTTCGGTGCGCAGTTCGTGTCGGGCATGATCATGCCCGCCATGATGTTCGTGTCCTACCTGTCGTACGTGATGATTGCCGTTGTCGGCGGCTTGCGCGTGGCATCCGGGCAGATGACGCTCGGTGACGCGACCGCATTCATCCAGTACTCCCGCGAGTTCTCCCAGCCGATCGGCCAGATGGCGGGCATGGCCAACATGCTGCAATCCGGCGTCGCATCCGCGGAACGCACCTTCGAGCTGCTGGACGCCGACGAGCAGGACCCGGAGACGGCATCCGAGCAGCTGCCTGAGCGCACCGACGGCCGGGTTCAGTTCGAGGACGTGTCGTTCTCGTACAGCCCCGACAAGCCGCTGATCGAAGACCTCTCCTTCCAGGCCGAGCCCGGGCACACCGTCGCCATCGTCGGCCCGACCGGCGCCGGCAAGACCACCTTGGTCAACCTGGTGATGCGGTTCTACGAGCTGACCGGCGGGCGCATCCTGCTCGACGGTGTCGACATCACCCACCTGTCGCGCAGCGAGTTGCGGTCGCAGGTGGGCATGGTGCTGCAGGATGCCTGGCTGTTCGGCGGCACCATCCGCGAGAACATCCGCTACGGCCGACTGGACGCCACCGACGAGCAGGTTGTCGCCGCAGCGGAGGCCACCATGGTCGACCGCTTCGTCCGGCAACTGCCGGACGGCTACGACACTGTGCTGGATGCCGAGGGCGGCAGCGTCTCCGCCGGTGAGCGCCAGCTGATCACCATCGCCCGGGCCTTCCTGGCGAACCCGTCGCTGCTGATCCTCGACGAGGCGACATCCTCGGTCGACACCCGCACCGAGCTGCTGGTGCAGCACGCCATGGCGGCGCTGCGCACCGACCGCACCTCGTTCGTGATCGCGCACCGGCTCTCCACCATCCGCGACGCCGACACCATCCTGGTGATGGAGGCCGGGCGCATCGTCGAGCAGGGCAACCACGAAACCCTGCTCGAGCGACAGGGCGCGTACTACTCGCTGTACATGTCGCAGTTCATGGGCGGCGAAGAGGAAACCAAGCAGGTCACCGAGCCGGCTGTCGCCGAATAACGGATGCGGCGACAATGTTGACGGTTCCGTGACCGGGACGTCTAACCGCGTAGGAGGGGTGCGCGTTAGGCTCGCGAGTGCAAGAGTGATTTCGGTGCGACTGTGCTGTCGCGACAGTGAGGAATGAATATGCGTACCAAGTCTGGACTTGTGGCAATCGTGGCCGTTGCGGCCCTGGCCCTCGCGGGCTGCGCAAACAACACCGCGGACGAAGAGCCGGACGGGTCACCCGGCGCCGGGGTCGAGGTCGAGGTGGACCAAGCCGCTGCGGACCTGCTTCCCGCCGACATCGCCGACGCGGGCAAGCTCGTCGTCGGTGTCGACCCGAACTATGCGCCGAACGAATTCAAAGATGAGGCCGGTGAACCGATTGGCTGGGCCATCGAGTTGACCGACGCCATGGCGGCGAAACTCGGCGTCACCACCGACTACCGACCCTCCGGCTTCGACAAGATCATCCCGAGCATCACCGGCGGCAGCTATGACGTCGGGATGTCCTCGTTCACCGACAACGAAGAGCGTGAGATGGTCGTCGACTTCGTGAACTACTACGAGGCGGGCATCCAGTGGGCGCAGCAGATCGGCGAAGACGTCGACCCGGCGAATGCGTGCGGGCTCACCGTGTCGGTGCAGGCCACCACCTACGAGGAGACCGAGGAACTGCCGGCCAAATCCGACGAGTGCGTTGCGGCAGGCAAGGAGCCCATCGACATCCTCAAGTTCGAGACCCAGGATGAGGCCACCAACGCGCTGGCACTCGGACGGGCGGACGCGATGAGCGCCGACTCGCCGATCACCCAGTACGCGGTGGCGCAGGTCGGCGACAAGATCGAACTCGCCGGTGAGGCGTTCGACGTGGCCCCGTACGGCATGGCTGTCGACAAGGGCTCCGAGTTGGCTGCGGCGCTGCAGGCAGCCCTGCAGTCGCTGGTCGACGACGGCACCTACGAGAAGATCCTCGACGAGTGGGGTGTCGCCGACGGCGGCATCGCCGAGATCACGATCAACGCCGCCACGGCGGGCTAACGGTTATGGACGAGCAAGCGCAGCCCGAGGCCATCAAGGCGATCCGGCTGCGTCACCCTTGGCGGAACGTTTTTGCGGTCATCCTCATCCTCGGGCTGCTGCTGTTCGTTCTCGACGCCGCGCAGCGTGAGGCGTACGGTTGGGCGACCTTCGCGGAGTTCCTGTTCGATCCCCGGATCATCCAGGCGGCAATCAACACGCTGCTGCTGACGATCTACTCGATGGTGATCGCGATCGTGCTGGGCGTCATCCTCGCCGTGATGCGACTGTCCGATAACCCCGTGGTGAAATACGTCGCCTGGCTGTACCTCTGGGTGTTCCGCGGCACCCCTGTGTACGTGCAGCTGGTCTTCTGGGGGCTGGTCGCCACCATTTACAGCACGATTGACATCGGCATCCCGTTCACGACGCCGTGGGTGTCGTTCGAGACCTCCGAGACGATCCCCGTGTTCTGGCTGGCGGTTATCGGGCTGGCGTTGAACGAGGCCGCGTACATGGCGGAGATCGTGCGCGCCGGCATCCTGTCGGTCGACACCGGCCAGAACGAGGCCGCGACCGCACTCGGGATGTCGTGGCTGCAGACTATGCGCCGCGTCGTGATCCCGCAGGCGATGCGCATCATCATCCCGCCGACCGGCAACGAGGTGATCTCGATGCTGAAGACCACGTCGCTGGTTGCGGCGATCCCATTCAGCTTCGACCTCTACGGCCGCTCCCGCGACGTCTCGGCCGCGATCTTCGACCCGATCCCGCTGCTGCTGGTGGCATCCGCCTGGTACCTGTTCTTCACCTCGATCCTGATGGTCGGCCAGTACTTCCTCGAGCGGCGATTCTCGCGGGGCGTCGGGCAGGCGCGACCCGAGAAGAAGCAAGTGCCGACGGTGACGACGGGACCGATCGCGCCCATCGGCGAGAACCCGGGAGGCAAGGGATGACCGAAACACCAATGGTGCAGGCTGAAGCGGTCTCGAAGAGCTTCGGCACCAACCACGTGCTGAAAGGCATCACGCTCACCGTCAACAAGGGCGAGGTGATGTGCATCATCGGTCCGTCCGGGTCGGGCAAATCGACCTTCCTGCGCTGCATCAACCACCTGGAGCGGGTGGATGCCGGTCGCCTGCGTGTCGATGGCGTGCTGGTCGGCTACGAGGAACGCGGCGACAAACTGTACGAGCTGAAACCGAAGGTGGCCGCCCGGCAGCGCCGGGACATCGGCATGGTGTTCCAGCGGTTCAATCTGTTCCCGCACATGACCACGCTCGAGAATGTGATCGAGGCGCCGACGCTGGTCAAGAACATGCATAAGGCAGCGGCGGTTGCCCGCGCCCGCGAGCTGCTCGACCGGGTGGGACTCGCCGACAAGGCCGACTCGTATCCGGCTCACCTGAGCGGTGGGCAGCAGCAGCGGGTGGCGATCGCCCGGGCTCTGGCCATGGACCCGAAGCTGATGTTGTTCGACGAGCCGACATCCGCGCTCGACCCGGAGCTGGTCGGCGAAGTGCTCGACGTGATGCAGGAGCTCGCGAAAACCGGCATGACCATGATCGTGGTCACCCACGAGATCGGCTTCGCCCGCGAGGTCGCCGACCAGTTGGTGTTCATGGACGGCGGCTACGTCGTCGAAGCCGGCGACCCACGCGAGATGCTCGCGAACCCGAAGCACCAGCGCACGCAGGCGTTCCTGTCCAAGGTTCTCTAACGCAGTTCATCCGATCAGGATGATGACGCCTCGTCAGCGGCCACCCAACAATCGGGAGGGAGCTGAGGAGGCACGTCATGAGGGACGGATACCCGCTCATCGAGGATCACGGGCTGATTGGAGACCTCCAGACATCAGCTCTCGTGTCAACCGATGGGTCCATCGACTGGTTCTGCGCTCCACGTTTTGACTCGCCGAGCGTGTTCGGCGCCATCCTGGACCGCGAGAAGGGCGGGTTCTGTCGCATCCGGCCGACGACCGGCGCATTCACCACGAAGCAGCTCTATTTTCCCGACACCGCCATTCTCGTCACTCGCTTTCTGACCGAGGACGGCGTCGGTGAGGTGGTCGATTTCATGCCGGTGACGAGTTCGAGCGTGCCCGCAGAACACCACCGGGTCGTGCGGATGCTGCGCTGCATCCGAGGGCGGATGACCTTCGAGATCGATATCGCCCCCCGCTTCGACTACGGCCGCGACGCGCACGAGACACAGATCAGCGAGGACGGAGCGGTGTTTCGTGGGGAGCGCACCACGATGTCGGTCAGCCTGGTGCGGGAACCGGACGATGAGCCGTTGGGCCGCGGCGCGGCTGATGCGGCCGGGGACGTGCACGGCGAAATCACCCTGGCCGCGGGGGAGATGCGTGGGCTGATCCTCAACGTGGGCTCGACCGAGGCGCGAGAGACCAGCGTCGACGAGGTGTGGGCCCTCTTCAACAACACCGTGAAGTTCTGGACGACCTGGCTCGAGCAGTGCACCTACGCGGGCCGTTGGCGGGAGATGGTGAACCGCTCGGCGATCACCCTGAAGCTGATGACCTACGCGCCGAGCGGCGGACTGGTCGCCGCCCCCACGGCGGCGCTCCCGGAGCAGATCGGCGGCGAACGCAACTGGGACTACCGGTTCACCTGGGTGCGGGACTCGTCGTTCTCGGTGTACGCCCTGCTCTCTTTGGGGTTCATGGAGGAAGCGAAGGCGTTCGGCGCCTGGATGCGCGAGCGGATCGTCGATACGCGCGTTGACGGTGGTGCTCCGCTGAACATCATGTACCGCATCGACGGGTCCAGCGATCTGAGCGAGGAAAGTCTCGAGCACTGGGAAGGCTACCGGGGGTCGTTCCCGGTTCGAATCGGCAATGGCGCAGCCGATCAACTTCAACTGGACATCTACGGCGAAATGATGGACAGCCTGTATTCCGCCGACCAACGCGGGCTTCAGATGAACCACGTGGGCTGGCTCAAGATGTGCGACGTACTGGACTGGCTCGTCGATCACTGGGACCAGCCGGAGGAAGGCATCTGGGAGACGCGCGGCGGGCGGCAGGATTTCACCTACGGGCGGCTGATGTGCTGGGTGGCCTTCGACCGCGGCATCCGCCTCGCCACGAAGCATGGGCGACCGGCATCCGTCCACACGTGGATGGAGGCCAGGGACGCCGTGTTCCAGCAGATCATGGAGAAGGGCTGGAGCGCGGATCGTCAGGCGTTCGTGCAGCACTATGAGACGAATGTGCTGGATGCCTCGTTGCTGCGGATGGCGTCGCTCGGCTTCATCAGCCATACCGATCCGATGTGGCAATCCACGTTGGAAGCAATGGATACGGAGCTGGTGACCGACAGCCTGGTGTACCGGTACAACCCGAGTGCCTCGCCGGATGGGTTGCGCGGATCAGAGGGCACTTTCTCGCTGTGCACCTTCACCTACGTGGAGGCGTTGGCCGGGGCCGGTCAGCTCGACAAGGCACGAATCACGTTCGAGAAGATGCTGACCTACGCCAACCATCTCGGCCTGTTCTCCGAAGAGATCGCGCTGACCGGCGAGCAGATCGGCAACTTTCCGCAGGCGTTCACGCACCTCGCCCTGATCAACGCGGCGATCACGCTGGATGGCGCGCTAACCCGCCGCGCGGCGCGTTGACCCGCTGGGCGGAGCGTTAGCCCGCCGGGCGAGTTGAGCGAGGTTGGGGCACCGGGTCTTGTGCTGGCGTGATCTTGCGGGGGATGAATAGCGCCGCGGCGAAGCCGATTACGCCGACAGCTGCCAGTGCGATCGTGGCGATTGCGTAGTTCTGGCCGGGAGTGGACGCGATGCCGGCGACCAGGATGGTGCCGGCGATCGCCGTGCCCATGGACGAGCCCAGGTTGGAAATGCTTCGGGACAGGCCGGAGATCTCGCCCTGCTTCGCCTCGGAGAAACTCGACTGCACCACGTTCACCGAGGGGGTGAGCATCAACCCGACGCCGAGTCCCGTGAGCAGCAAGCCAGGCGCGAACGCCCACGCGGTCTGTGTGCCCTGCACGATCCAGAGCCCCAGCAGCATCCCGGCGACGGTGAGGGCAAAGCCGGCAAGGATGAGCGTCTTCTGCGGAAACTTCCTCGACAGCGGCCCGGCAGCCAGCGACGACGCCAGCAGGCCGATCGTCGCGGCGGTGAAGATCACGCCGGTCTCGATGGCGTTGTACCCGCGCACCACCTGCAGGAAGCTCGCAACAATGAACGAGAACCCCAGCAGCATCAACCATTGCGCGTTCTGGGTGATCAGGCCGAGGTTCGACGTGCGGTTGCGGAACAGGCTCATCGAGAGCAGGGGCTCCTTGCCCGCCCGTTCCTTTGCCCGCACCGACAGGAAGAAGCCCAACAGCACCAAGGCGCCGGAAGCCATCAGCAGGATCATCAGCCAGATGCTGTTATCCGTGGCGAGGATGCCGAGCACAATCAGAATGAGGCCCCCGGCAGAGAGAATCGCGCCTCGTAGGTCGAACTCACGGGTCGGATCCGGGGGGACAGGATCCTTGATGCTGCGGCTGAGCAGCACGATCACCACAATGATGAGTGCTTGGAAGACGAACGCGGCACGCCAGCTGATCGCCGACGTGATCAGTCCGCCGATCAGGGGGCCTGCCGCGGATCCGACGCCTCCCGCGGCGCTGATCGCGCCAAATGCCTTGGCGCGGGAGCCCAGATCGTGGTAAAGCATGGTGGTCAGGATGTAGACCGGCGGGATCAGCAGCGCGGTGCCAATACCCTCGAGGATCGAGTTACCCAGTATCAGCACCGGAAGCCCGGGCGCAGCCGCACTGATCAGCGCGCCGACGCCATAGATCATCAGCCCAAGGAGAAACAGGCGCTTGCGGCCGTAGCGGTCGGTGAGCTTGCCGCCCGGGATCATCAGCGCAGCCATAACCAGCAAGAAGATGGTGATCGCGACCTGATTCCCTGCACCGTGGTGTTCAGGTCCTCGCTCATGTCGTTGATCATCACGTTCATGTTCGAGCCGGCGAAACTGCAGATGAACTGCGCGAGTGCAAGCGGAAGCAACACGCCCCGCGCCTGAGTTCGGGCCGTCTGCTCCGTCATGTTCGTGTCCCGTCGCCACCTGATCAAATGCTGCCGCCAGCGCCCAAAATACGGGGCACACGAGCGATCAGGATCACCCAGCGAGGGTGAGGAAGTTCGGTGGTGGCCAGAGTAGGCAATACCTGAGGGTGTGCCGGCCCCGGCGGCATAACGCAGTCGCCCCGGTGCACCGCATGAGGGAGACCACCATGACAAGTACAACCGGGCAGGGCACCGACCCTGGCCGATCTCCCGACCGGGACTACAGCGTGGCCGCAGCGGGGGCAATCCTCTTCGCCGGAGCCATCATGATCATGGTCGGCGCCTTCCACATCCTCCAGGCTCTCGTGGCGCTGTTCAACGATGAGTTCTACGTCGCCGGTCCGGGGTACGTCTACCAATTCGACCTGACCGCGTGGGGCTGGATCCACCTGCTCGCGGGCTTGCTTCTGGCGTTCGGCGGAGTCGCCCTGTTCCGGGGTGCCATGTGGGCGCGCATTCTGGCAGTGGTGCTGGCAGTGCTGAGCGCCATCGCGAACTTCATGTGGCTCCCGTACTACCCGCTGTGGAGTCTCATCCTCATCGCGCTCGACGTGTTCATCATGTGGGCCGTACTGGCTCACTCCCACGATCTGGTGAGAAGCGGCAAGTAATAACAGTCTCCGCTGGTCGGTCTTTGAGACGCATCCGACCAGCGGAGCTCTTTGTTGGCGGGCAAGATCATCCGGCCGGGGTGATGCCTCGGCCGCTGCCCGAAATTGACACTTGTCAGGCTTAGATTGCCAACCAGAATGCAGGGGTGATGTGTCGTGGGAATGACAGATGTGCACGGCCCGGTCGACTTCGTGTTGATCGAGTTTCCATTGGACCAGAAGAACACCGGCGAAACCGCCGCGGCTCTGATGGACCTGATTCAGCGGAATGTGATCTGGGTCTATGACCTGATGATCATCGGGAAGGATGTCGACGGTTCTGTCGCCGGCATTGAATTGACCGAAGACGCAGAGGCCGCCATGGAAGGGTTCGCCTCTCTTGCATCCGTTCGGTCGGGCCTGCTCGACGAGGATGACATTGCCGACGCAGCTCAGGCGATGAACCCGGGTACTGTCGCTGCGCTCATCGTCTACGAAAACCTGTGGGCGATTCCGTTCGTTGCCGCAGCGCGCGCGGCCGGCGGTGACGTCATCGCGAGTGCCCGCATTCCTGCAGGGGAGATCATGGCAGCGCTCGACGCGGTGGAGTCCGGGTCGACGGTCTAGGAGGAAACAGACATGGGACTGTTACGAGGAATAGGACGCACGGCGGTAGTCGCCGGCACCGCATCGGCCGTGAGCGGTCGCGTGCAGCGCCGCCAACAGCAGAAGTGGGCTGCCAAGGATCAAGCAGCCGAGGAGCAGCAGGCTCCGGCTCAACCGGCGTACGAGGAGGCCGCGGCGGCCCCGGCGGCTGCACCGGCCGCTGATCCGCTGGATCGGCTCAAGACCCTGGGCGAGCTGAAGGCGCAGGGAGTCTTGACCGAGGCGGAGTTCGAGGCTCAGAAGGCGAAGATCCTGGCCGGCTGAACCCGCCACTCTCGCGACCCGCGTCGTGCCCTGTCGACTCTCGTCGGCGGGGCACGACGCTGTGCGTGCGGTATTACCGGTTCTGCAGAACCTGGTCGTCGTCTGGCGGCGGCACGAACTCGACGGGGCTGGCGGGTTCAGCAGGTCCGCCGGGCTCAGGCTCAGTGAGGCCGCCGGGCTCGGCGTCGGCGCGCACCCGCGCGGGCGGGGTTCCGATGAACTCGATGATCGCGATCACGACCACCACGATGATGGTGATGGTGATGACGACCGCGATGGTGGGTTCTGACCAGAACACCAGCACCAGGCCGCCGACGATCACCGTGGCCACCCAGAGCAGGCGCTTGTACCGGTAGACCCACGTGCCGAAGCCTCCGGTCCGCATGCCGGCGGACTCCGCCGACCCGCGCAGGCGAGCGAGTCCCTTCGACGCGCCCGCCCGCGCCCGCCTCGCGGATGGAGACGAGCCCGCGAAGAACGCGAGGATGGCGACCACCAGCGCGATCACCGCTGTGACGCGCAGTGAGTTGCGCAGGAAGCGGATGAGGGTGTCGTAGACCATTCCGGCTGAATCGGTCGACAGCACCAGTCCAGGCAGAGCCTGCAAGTAGGCGATGCGGGCCACAGCGAGGGCGATTCCCAGGGCGAGCATGGCCCCGACGATGCCGAGCGCTCCGGCCATCACCGCACGGCTGCGGTGGCGGGCGGTGAGCACACCGGCGACGAACAGGATGCCGGTGAGGATCGGCAGCCAGATGCTGAGCGCGTTCAACACTCGGTATGCGCTCTGGGCCTGGGTGACGACATCCGATTGCACCAGCTCGTACGAGACATCCACCTCAGGGATGTTCTGAGCCAGGCCAAATCCTTCGGCGATCAGACGCTCCTTCACCTGGGCGATGATCGGCCCGAGGTTCACCGAGATCGTGTCGCCCTGGGCGCTGATCGCTCCGCCTTCATTGCCCTCAAGCAGCTTCAGCAAGTTCTCATGAGCGATCTGATTGGCGCGATCCCACACCGTGGCGAACTGCGGGCTGCTGATCACCCTCTGCACGCGGCTATGGACGAACTCCTCAATGCCCGAGATCATCGGCTGCTGCAGGGCCTGCAGGGCGGCTTCAGCCCGAGGGGGAAGCCCCAGGTTAGACACCGCGGTGAACGCCTCGTCGGTGATCGCCTTCAGATCCACGTGGGTGAAGATGACCTGCGTGACGGCCTCGCTCAGGTCGGCCTGCACCGAGGGCTCGTTGATCAGCGGGCTGACAGTTTCGACGTAGCGGTCGGTGTCCGACACCTCGGTGCCCGCCCACACCGCCACGACCGAGATCGGTGCGAGCACACACGACAAGGTGAGGAGCACCGCTGACCCGAAGGATCGCCAGCGGTGCCGTTCGGTGGTGGGCCCACGCTCGCCCCCTGCCGCGGCCCGTTCGGCCTCGAGTTCCGCTACGCGGGCCCTCAGCCGTTGTAGCTCCTCAGTATCCGTCGTTGCTGGATCAGTCATCGCTGGCTCCGTTCAGGCGCACTGTTCTCAGGCGAGCACTGTTGCACCCAGTGTCGTGCCGGGGCAGTGCGCGCTCATCATCTAAGAAGGATGAGATCGTGGTGCCCGGTGCGCGCCGAGCACGGCGCTGCCGGGCGCTCACGCGGTCCCCGCCAGGAAGGCGTGCACCGACGAGACCACCACCGATCCCTCACCGACCGCGGACGCAACCCGCTTCACCGAGCCGCGTCGCACGTCGCCGACCGCGAAGCATCCCGGAACTGATGTCTCCAACGGATGCGGCTGCCGCTCGCTGGGCCACGCGCGGCGGCCGCCCTCGGCGAGCACATCGCCGCCGGTGATCACGTACCCCCACTGGTCACGCAGCACCTCGTCGGCAATCCACTCGGTGTGCGGCCGGGCGCCGATCGTCACGAACACGGCGTCGCTCGGCACGATCGACTCGGCGCCGGTGTGCAGGTTCTGCAGCACGATGTGGTCGAGACGGTCGCCGGTGCTGCTGCCGCCGCCGACAAGCTTCACGCCCATTTCAATCTGCACCCCAGCCGCGCTCAGCTGGTCGATCAGGTACGTGGACATGCTGTCCGCGAGACTGCGGCGCACGACGAGGGTCACCGATTTCGCGTAGCGCGCCAGATGCAGCGCGGCCTGACCCGCCGAGTTGCCGCCGCCCACCACGTGTACATCGCGGCCCTTCTGCGCTCGCGCTTCCACCGCCGATGCCCCGTAGAACACCGCCGAGCCGACGTACGGGGTGAGGCCACCGAGCGGCAGCGTGCGGTAGGTCACCCCCGAGGCCAACAGCACCGACCGCGACTGCACCTGCTGCTCTCCGGCGACGTCGAGCAGGAAACCGGTCTCGGTCACGGTCATGCCGACAGCCTCCCGACTGTGCGCGAACAGCGCGCCGAACACCCACGCCTGCTGATAGGCCCGCTGCGACAACTCCGCGCCGGAGATGCCGCGGGAGAACCCCAGGTAGTTGCGAATCAGCGAACTGGACCCGGCCTGCCCGCCGATCGCGTCGCGCTCCAACACGAGCACCCGCAGACCTTCGGATGCCGCGTACACCGCCGCCGCGAGACCGCTCGGGCCGGCGCCGACCACCGTGAGATCGACGGGGCCATCCGGCAGCTCGGTGTTCAGCCCAAACGCGCGCAGCAGCTCGGCGTTGTCGGGGTCGCGGAGTACCTCGCCATCCGCCAGCCGCACCAGCGGCACCCCGTCGTACTGAACACCCGCAGCCGCCAGCACGTCACGGCCGGCCTCCGAACTCGGTTCCGCGGTGGCGAAGGGCACACTGCCCCTGGCCAGCAACCGCGCGATCTCGTGAGTTCGCAACTGGGCGTCAGCGCCGACCACGGTGATGTCGCGGGAGCGTTTGCCGACCGTCACCTGCCATTCCCGCAGGTACTCGGTGACGGCGCGGTGAAAGCTCTCATCCGGGGAGCGGCCCGGGCGCAGCACGTAGTAATCGATGTGGCCGGCAGCCATCAGCTCAAACAGCAGGTGCGCCGTGTCGGGCTCCGCCCACTCGCCCCAGCCGATCAGCAGGCTGCGTTTGCCGTCGGGAAACAGCCGCCGCGCCTCGGCGAAGATCGACTGCTTGTCGGTGGAATCGGGGCTCTCCGCCAGCACCAGCGCCACCTGGCTCTCGGCCGCGGCCGAACGCTTCAACCAGTCGACCGCGTCGGCGGTACTGACCACCGCGATCTCATAGTCGGGCGAGTACCGATGCTTCAGTTCGCGGATGACCGGCTGCCGGGCATCGTCAGATGCCAGCGCAAGCAGGATGATGGGACGTTCGGCAGGCTCGGTGACCGCACTCATGGCGCTCCCTGTGTCAGCGGGGCGGGGCCTGTCAGCGGGCGGGGCGCGATGACGGCCTCGCCGTCTCGCTGGCGAGTGTACTCGCGGAACGTCGGACGTGTCATCCGGTCGCCGAGGGGTTTACCTCGTGAGCCGAAGCGCTCAGACTTTGCCGTATGGACCGATCTTCGGGTGCCATACGCACGCCCGATCAGCGGCTGCGCGTCTTCGTTAGTTCGACGTTGAAGGAACTCGCGGCAGAACGGAAAGCCTCTCGAACCGCGATCGAGAGGCTTCACCTCGCGCCGGTCATGTTCGAGCTGGGTGCCCGGCCGCATCCGCCGCGCGAGCTCTACCGGGCCTACCTGGCGCAGAGCGACATCTTCGTCGGGCTGTACTGGGAGCGCTATGGCTGGGTGGCGCCCGGCGAAAACGTCTCGGGGCTCGAAGACGAGTACAACCTGGCCCAGAACGTGCCCAAACTGATCTACATCAAGGACCCGGCCACCGGTCGGGAACCGCGGCTGAACGACCTGCTCGACCGCATCCGCTCCGACGACACGGCCTCGTTTAAATCGTTCAGCGACCCCAAGGAACTCGGCCGGCTGATCGCGGCGGATGTCGCCACGCTGTTGGCGGAGCGTTTCGACCAGAGCGCCGCGACATTCGCGCCGAGTCAGGCGGCGTCGGCGACATCCGATCTGCCCACCGATCAGGCCAGCGCGATCCCGCTCGCCCTGACCGAGCTGATCGGGCGCGAGCCGGAGGCGCAGCACATCCTGCGCACGCTGCGATCCGGTACCGCGCGGATGATCACCCTGACCGGGCCGGGCGGCATCGGCAAGACCCGGCTCGCGATCGACGTCGCCAGCCGGGTCGCTGAGGAGCCGAACGAGGATGTCGCGTTTATCGACGTCTCGTCGGTGCACGAGCCTGACTTGGTGCCGACCGCGATCGCCGAGGCGCTCGGCGTGCAGGACACCGGAGATCGGCCACTGGACGACAAGCTCAAGACGGCACTGCGGGATCGGCGGATGCTGCTGGTGCTAGATAACTTCGAGCAGGTTCTGGATGCCGCGCCCTTGCTGACTACGCTGCTCGCCTCCGCCGCCGGGCTGCGGTTCCTCGTCACCAGCCGTACTCGCCTGCGGGTGACCGCCGAGTACGCGTTCGAGGTGGGCCCGCTCGAGCTGCCCGATGTCCGCCGTGGCCTCAGCATTGGCGCGGTGCTCGCCGTGCCGTCCGTGGCCCTGTTCGTGGAACGCGCCCACGCCGTGAAACCCGACTTCGAACTGACCGGCAGCAATGTCGAGGCGGTCGCGAAAATCTGCATCGCGCTCGACGGGCTACCGCTCGCGCTGGAGCTGGCCGCGGCGCGGGTTCGTGTTCTGCCGCCCGCGGCGATGCTGGAGCGGCTCGACCGTCGGCTGGCGCTGCTGACCGGTGGGGTGCGTAACCTGCCGGAGCGGCAGCAGACGCTGCGCGGCACGATTGACTGGAGCACCCAGTTGCTGGGCCCGGCCGAGCGAGAGTTGCTCGCGCAGTTGGGTGTGTTCGAGGGCGGTTTCTCACTGGATGCCGCCGAGCAGGTGACCGGAACGGACACCGGGGTCGACACGCTGACCCTGCTAGGCAGCCTCGTCGACAGCAGCCTGGTGCGCCAGCAAGACCGTGGTGACCGGCCGTTCTTTTCGATGCTCGCCACGGTGCGTGAGTACGCGCTGGAACAGTTGGACGCCAGCGGGCGGACCCACGAGATCCGGCAGCGGCACGCGGACTACTTCAGGGAGCTTGGACGCACCGCCGAGCCGGGGCTCGAGGGTGCCCGGCAGCGTGAGTGGGTCACCCGGCTCGCCGATGACCGCGACAACCTGCGGGCGACGGCCCGGTTCCTGCTCGATGAGCACGAGTTCGACGCAGCCGCGGAGTTCGCCTGGGATCTCTACATGTACTGGTGGGTGGCCGGGCACCTCGGCGAGGTGCGGCGCTGGATGGACGAGCTGCTGGCATCGGGGGAGCCGGTGACGGATCACGCCAGGGCGATCGCCCTGTACTTCACTCGCGCCATCACCTTCTGGCAGGACCCCGACGAACTGGTGATGCCCGGGCTCGAGGAGAGTGCGGCGCTGTTTCACCGCGGGGAGGAATCCGCCAACGAGGCGCTTGCCCTGGTGTCGCTTGCGCTGTCGATGCTGGCTTCGGTTGACCCGAATCCGGCGACGGCGCAGCAGACCCTGGAGCGAAGCCTTGCGCTGTTCCGCGATATCCACGACCGGTGGGGTGAGGCGATGGCTCTCGTGACGCTCGGCCGGGTGTCACTGCTGCAGCAGGACGTGCCGGCGGCACTGGCCCAGTTCCAGGAAAGTCTGGCGCTCACCCGGCAGCAGCAGGACGGACTCGGCGAGTCGATTGCGCTGCACCATCTGGCGTGGGCGCACCTGCTGCTCGGTGAGCTCGACAGCGCGCGGGGCGAGTTTGAGGCGAGTCTCTCGCTGTCTGAACACCTCGGCCATGCCGAGGGGGTGGCATACGGGTTGGAGGGACTGGTGGCGATCGCGGCAACCGATCACGAAGCGGAGCGCGCCGGCCGGCTGTTCGGCGCCGCGCAATGCCTGCGCGAGCGTTCCGGACTATACGACGCGCCCTCGTTCTCGTTTCATCAGCGTTTTGTTGACTCCATACTGATGAGCCAGAGCGCGGGGGAGTTCGAGCGGTCCCGGGAGGCGGGCCGCACCCTCGCGGTCGACGACGCCGTGCAATACGCACTCTCGGTGCGTGCCTGATGGCTCTCTCGAATAGCGCCAAGCGCACCGACCGGGTGCTGCCGCTCACGATGTGGGTCTCTGCGCTGGTGATCCCGTTCCTGGTGGCGGCCGTCATCCTGCTCTACATCCTCGCCAACCAGACCGCGGAGCTCTTCGCCTGGACGATTGATCCGCCGCTCACCGCGATGTTCCTCGCGTCGGCGTACATCGGCGGCATCTGGTTCTTCGCGCAGGTGCTGGTGCAGCGGGTGTGGCACCGAGTGGCGTACGGGTTCCCGGCGGTGGTGGTGTTCGCGGCGCTACTCGCGGCATCCACGCTGCTGCACTGGGATCGCTTCCATCACGGACATCCGTCGTTCATCACCTGGGTGACCCTGTACGTGACGACGCCGATTCTGGCGCTGGTGGCCTACCTGATGAACCGGCGGCAGGACACCGGTGAGCCGGAGGCCAGGGACTACCTGATCCCCACGGTGTGGCGGATGCTGCTGGCGCTGATCGGGCTGGCGGCGCTGGTCACGGGACTACTGATGTTCTTCTTCCCGGCGCTCGTGCAGCCGATCTGGGCGTGGAACCTCACCCCGCTCACCACCCGGGTGGTCGGCGCCATCCTGACCCTGCCCGGCATGGTGAACCTGTGGTTGTTCCGGGATGCCCGCTGGAGCTCGTTCCGGTGGATGTTCCAGTCGCAGATCGTGAGCCTGCTGTTCCTGACCCTGGCGGTGCTGCTGCGCAGCCCGGAACTCGACTGGAGCCAGCCGGTCGCGCTGTTCTTCATCACCGGGATCGAGCTGTCGCTGGTGATCTACCTGGCCTTCTACCTGTCCTGTGAGACGCAGCAGCGGCGGATGCGTCGCGCCGCGCCGGCTTAGATCACTCGCGCGCCGCGCACACTCCTCCGGCGGAGCGCGGGCGCGCCAGGATCGGTGCACTGCTGGCCAGGATCACCAGGCTGCCCACAGCGAGCATGGCGACCAGGATGGCCGCGGCGTACAGGGCGAGCACCGCGTATCCGGCCGTCGGGTCAAGGAACGGGTAGGGCACCCAGCCGTCGGTCGCGCCGCGGATCAGGACGACGACGAGCCAGACGAACGGGTAGATCAGCAGCATCCACAGCCGGCTGAACGGGATCCGGCGGCGGTCGGCAGCGACCAGCCATTCCAGCGCCGCGAATATCGGCGTCACGATGTGCAGCACGACGTTCGCCCAGGCCGGTTCGATCGAGCTGACGCCGAGCGGCGCGAGCAGAGTCGCGTAGACGGAACCGACGATCACGACATAGGTAGCAACCGACGCCCGGGCAACCAGCATCAGATCGCCGATCCGCTCACGACGTGCCTCGATGACGACCGCCGCAGCCAGCACCGCCGCATAGAACAGGTTCGACTGCATGGTGAAGTACCCGAAGCAATTGAACGGGTTGACCGTTTCCCGGCTTGCGGTGTCGAAGAACGTCACCGTTACGGCGACCACGATCAGCACCGCCACGAGCAGCCGCATAGTGAGGGTGAGGATGCGCAGATTGGGGCTGACGGTGGCCGGTTGTACAACGGTCATGCAGAAAGCCTCTTTTGGTTCACCTGATGGATCGGATTGAGCGTATCGGGTTGCGGGCTACCCGCCGAGCAGCTTGCGGATCCGCTGGCTCGAGACCGGCTCGGCGGTGCCGACCTGTTGTGCGAACAGGCTGACCCGAAGCTCCTCAAGCAGCCAGCGCGCGTGCACCAGGGTCGGGGCACTGCCCGGGGCAAGGGGGAGTGTGCCGCCGGCCGCCTGGTAGCGGGCGGTGGAGCCCTGCACCTCGTTCATCC
>JBEVDR010000198.1:0-21184 GCA_040513215.1 Microbacteriaceae bacterium
TCGAACTCAAGGGCTGGGCCGAGATCACCGTCGTGGTGAGGTTCTGGATCATCGCCGGCCTGTTCGTCGCCGCCGGCGTCGGGCTCTTCTACCTGGAATGGGCAATCCGCTGACCGTGCACCCAGAGCTAGCCTTACGCCTCGCGAACCTGACCAGTTGGCACTCCGACTGGAGCGGCCTTCGCGTGGCCGTCTATGGAGCCGGAGTCACCGGATTCTCGGTCGCCGACACCCTGGTGGAACTCGGCGCCGACGTGTTCGTCATCGCCTCCCAGGTGTCCGACGAACACCGGCAGCTGCTCGACATCATCGGCGCCCGGCTGCTGGAGGTCGACGACCTCACCGCGGTGCCGGACGATGTGTCACAGTTCGACCCGGAGCTTGCCGTG
Source organism: Microbacteriaceae bacterium (assembly GCA_040513215.1). Taxonomy (GTDB): domain Bacteria; phylum Actinomycetota; class Actinomycetes; order Actinomycetales; family Microbacteriaceae; genus Ruicaihuangia. The sequence continues at coordinate 389 of JBEVDR010000198.1, forward strand.
GTGTCTCCCGGCTTCCGTCCCGACCATCCGCTGGTGCGCTGGACCGAACAGCGAGGCACCGCGCTCTGGGGCGACATCGAACTCGCCTGGCGCCTGCGCGACAAGGTCGGCCGGCCCGCCGAGTGGATCTGCATCACCGGCACCAACGGCAAGACCACCACCACCCAGCTGGCCGCGTCGATGATCCTCGGCTCCGGCCGTCGGGTCGCGCCCGCCGGCAACATCGGGGTACCGGTGCTCGACGCCATCCGCGACCCGCAGGGCTGGGACGTGCTGGTGATCGAACTCTCCAGCTTCCAGCTGCACTGGATCAACCGCAACCCTGGCGGCGAGCTCTACCCGCACTCCAGCGTGTGCCTGAACATCGCAGACGACCACTACGACTGGCACGGCTCCGCGAGCGCCTACCGGGACGCCAAGGCGAAGGTGTACCAGAACACCCGGGTCGCCTGCGTCTACAACAAGGCTGACCAGGTGACACGTGGCATGGTCGAGAACGCGGATGTCGTGGAGGGCGCACGCGCCATCGGCTTCGACCTCGGCGCACCAGGGCCGAGCGATTTCGGCATCGTCGACGGCATCCTCTGCGACCGGGCATTCCTCGAGGACCGCCAGCATAGCGCGCTGGAGCTGACCACGCTCGACGAACTGAAGGTGGTGGGTTTGGGCGCACCGCACGCCGTGGCGAATGTGCTCGCCGCCGCAGCGCTCGCCCGATCCATCGGCGTCGAGCCCGCGGTGATCCACGAGGCGGTGCGCACCTTCCGCATCGACCACCACCGCACCGAGCATGTCGCCACGATCGCCGAGGTGCGCTGGGTCAACGACTCCAAGGCCACCAACCCGCACGCTGCGAACGCGTCACTGACCTCATTCGACTCTGTCGTCTGGATCGTCGGCGGGCTGCTGAAGGGCGTGGATGTCGACGACCTGGTGGCCAGACACGCTACCCGGCTGAGCGCCGTGATCATCATCGGCGTCGACCGGGACGCGCTGCGTACCGCGTTCGAACGACACGCCCCCACGCTGCCCCTGTTCGAGGTCGACGAGGCTGACACTAGTCAGGTGATGCCCGCGGCCGTCCGGCTCGCGGCGGACGTTGCCCGGCCGGGTGACGTGGTGTTGCTGGCGCCGGCCGGGGCGGCGATGGACCAGTTCATCAACTACGCAGACCGCGGTCGCCAGTTCACCGACGCGGTCAGAGAACTACTGGAAGGGGGAGACGATGAAGATCCCCCCTCGCCACCCCTCCCGCCCCAGCCCTAACGAGCCCGAGCAGCAGCCGGCGCCGCATTCACCCCGGCGCACCGCACCCACCGCGGTGGTCGCGGTGAAGAAGATCTTCGCGGCCGAAACCGGCAACTACTTCCTGCTGCTCGGCACCACGCTGTTCATCACGATTTTCGGGCTGGTGATGGTGCTGTCGTCCTCGTCGGTCACCGCGCTGAAGGCCAACAACGACGCCTTCTCCGAGTTCACCGGCCAGGGCCTGTACGTGCTGCTCGGCATCCCGATGATGCTCGTGGTCTCCCGGCTGCCCGCGTTCTTCTGGAAGAAGTGGGCCTGGCGCGCGGTCGTGGTCACCCTCATCCTGCAGTGCCTGGTCTTCACCGGACTCGGCTACGGCTACGGCGGCAACCGCAACTGGCTCGACTTCGGCGCGTTCACCGTGCAGCCGTCCGAACTGGTGAAACTCGCGCTCTGCGTCTGGCTGGGCTTCATCCTGTCCACCAAACGCGAACTGCTGAGCGACTGGCGGCACGTGGCGCTGCCGGTCGCCCCGGTCGCGATCCTCGCCATCGGGCTGGTGCTGGCCGGCAACGACCTCGGCACCGGCGTCATCATGCTCGGCATCGTGTTCGGGTCGCTGTTCTTCGCCGGCGTCCGGCTGCGCTTCCTGGCGCTGCCGCTGGCCGGCATCGTGGCGTTCGGGCTGCTGTTCGCGCAATTGAGCTCCTCGCGCCGCGCCCGCATCGACGCCTGGCTGTCCGGCTGCGGCATCGACGACTACCTCAACGAGTGCTGGCAGATCCAGCACGGCACCTGGGCGCTCGCCTCCGGCGGACTGTTCGGGGTGGGGCTCGGCAACTCGAAGACCAAGTGGTCCTGGCTGCCACACGCCGAAACCGACTTCATTTTCTCGATCATTGGCGAAGAACTCGGCCTGGTCGGCGGCGTCGTCGTGTTGCTGCTGTTCGTCGTGATGGCGATCGCGTTCGTGCGGATCATGCGGCAGACTCGCGACCCGTTCGCCCGAATCGTCACCGGCGGCGTGATGATGTGGGTGATCGGCCAGGCGTTCGTCAACATCGCCGTGGTGCTGGGAGTGCTGCCGGTGCTGGGCGTACCGCTGCCACTCGTGTCCTCCGGCGGGTCGGCGCTGATCGCGACGCTCCTTGCAATTGGTGTTGTACTCTCGTTCGCTCGAGAACAGCCAGAAAAGAACGGTGGAACCGCTTCGATGACCCCTGCAGAACGGTCGCGTCTCGCCGCAGCCCAACGTAGCCAAGCGGCCAGGAACCGTCCAGCGCGATGACCACATACCTGTTCGCCGGCGGAGGCACCGCAGGACACGTCAACCCGCTGCTCGCTGTCGCCGATCGCATCCAGGAACGCGAACCGGATGCGCGCATCCTGGTGCTCGGCACTAAGGAGGGACTGGAAGCCCGGCTGGTGCCCCAGCGCGGCTACGAGCTGCTGACCATCCCGCGGCTGCCGTTCCCGCGCCGGCCGAACGCCGCCGCGCTGCGGTTCCCTGGCCGGTTCCTGCACGCGGTCGCGCAGACCCGCAACTACCTGAGCGACTACGAGGTCGACGCCGTGGTCGGGTTCGGCGGCTACGCCTGCCCGCCCGGCTACGTCGCGGCCTGGCAGGAGAAGATCCCGCTCGCCGTGCACGAAGCCAACGCCAAACCGGGCATCGCCAACCGGCTCGGCAGCTGGCTCAGCCCGTTCGTCGGCACCACCTTCCGCCGCACCAAGCTCCGCCATGGCCGGCTGGTGGGCATGCCGCTGCGCGCCGAGATCGAACGACTCGACAAGATTGCGGCCAGGGCGGAGGCGCTCAGCTTTTTCGCCCTGGACCCGGCCAAACCGGTGCTGCTGGTGACCGGCGGATCCAGCGGCGCCAGACGAATCAACACCACGATCAGCGCCGCCATCCCGCTGATCCTCGGCGCCGGCTGGCAGGTACTGCACATCACCGGGGCCAAGTCGCCGGTCGAGGACCCGCAGCTGGACGGCTACCACCTGATGCCGTACTGCGACCGAATGGAACTCGCCCTGGCCGTGGCGGACCTCGCCGTGTCCCGGTCGGGAGCCGCGACCGTGACCGAACTTGCCGCCCTCGGCACCCCCGCCATCTTCGTGCCGTACCCGGTGGGCAACGGCGAACAGCGATTCAACGCCCAGGACATGGTCGCGGCCGGCGGAGCCCGCCTGGTACTCGATGCCCAGTTCACCCCGGACTGGGTGTCATCCGATCTGGTTCCGCTGCTGCTCCGGCGTGACCGCATCGCCGACATGGCCGCGAGAGCGGCGACGGTCGGGGTGCGGGACGGCGCCGACCGGATGGCCGACCTGGTCGCTCAAGCAGTGGCCCGACGCGTAGGTTAGAAAGCAATGATCAAGCCCGATTTCTCCACCCCGATTCCCGCCGAACTCGGCGCCGTGCACTTCGTGGGCATCGGCGGCTCCGGCATGAGCGGAATTGCGCGACTGTTCCTCGCCGCCGGTCACACCGTCACCGGATCCGACCTGCGCGAGACCGAGACGGTGCTTGCGCTGCGCGACGCCGGCGCCGTCATCTCGATCGGCCACGACGCGGCGAACGTCGGCGACGCCGACACGGTCGTGGTGACCGGCGCGCTCTGGCAGGACAACCCCGAATACCAGCGCGCCCTCAGCACCGGTATCCCCGTGCTGCACCGCTCCCAGGCGCTGGCCTGGCTGATCAACCAGCAACGGCTGATCGCGGTGGCCGGCGCCCACGGCAAGACCACCTCCACCGGCATGATCGTGACAGCCCTGATCGGTCTCGGCGAGGACCCCAGCTTCGTGAACGGCGGAGTGATCCAGTCGCTCGGCGTGTCCGCGGCCTCCGGCGACGGCGAACTGTTCGTGGTCGAGGCCGACGAATCCGACGGCTCGTTCCTGCTCTACGACACCGCGGTCGCGCTGATCACCAACGTGGATGCCGACCACCTCGACCACTACGGCACCCACGAGGCCTTCGATGCGGCGTTCGTGCAGTTCGCCGGCAAGGCCTCCGAGTTCGTGGTGGTCGGAAGCGACGACGCCGGAGCCGTACGCGTCACCGAGGCGCTGCGAACCGATCACCCCGACAAGCGCGTGCTGACATTCGGTGAGGATGCCGCATCCGACGCACGCGTGCATTCCATCGTCACTGACGGTCCGGTCACCTTCACCGTGTCGTGGGAAGGTGCCGACTACACCACGACGCTCGCGGTTCCCGGGCACCACAACGCCATCAACGCGGCCGGCGCGTTCACCGTGCTGGTCGGACTCGGCTTCGACCCGGACAAGGTGATGCAGTCGCTCAGCACGTTCGGCGGCACCGGTCGCCGCTTCGAACTGCACGGCACCGTGCGCGGCGTCAGCGTGTACGACGACTACGCCCACCACCCGACCGAGGTGGCCGCTGCGCTGTCCGCCGCGCGCTCCGTCGTCGGCTCCGGCCGGATCATCGCCGTGCACCAGCCGCACCTGTACAGCCGCACCCGGATGATGGCCGGCGAATTCGCCGAAACCTACGAGAAGCTCGCCGACCACACCGTGGTGCTCGACGTGTTCGGCGCCAGGGAAGACCCGGAGCCCGGCGTCACCGGGGCGCTCGTCTCCGACCGCTTCACCGACCCCAGCCACGTGGACTACCTGCCCGACTGGCAGCAGGCCGCAGAGCGGGCGGCGTCCGTCGCCCGCGAGGGGGACATCATCATGACCCTGAGCTGCGGCGACGTGTACCGCATCATCCCGCAGGTGCTCGAGGCGCTGCAGACCAGCGTTCCGGGGGAGTCGCAGCCCGGCGTTGCTCACCCCCGCGCTGCTAACAGCACTGACCAGCAGGCTGAGTAGAGCGCCGGACGCCCGATCCAGTGAAACGACCACAGGGATTCGACCGGCAGGCAGCACCGCTCGCACCATCCCGCCGCCCCGAACCGGCAGCCGCGCCGTCGACACCGCCGCGGGCGAGCGCGCAGCCGACCTCAGCATCGACGTCACAGCCGACCGCAGAGTCCACCGAGCAGAGACCAAGAACGCTGCGGATGCCGCGCCTCCCGATCCCACGCCTGCGGATGCCCCTCGGCGCCCGCGAGCCGTCCGCTGCCTCCGCTGAGCGCGCCGCGCGGCGTCAGCTGCGCCGCGCCGAGGCCGCCCGCAAACGCTACGAACGCGACGAGGTGCGTCGCTTCACCCGGCGCACCCGGCGCCGGCGCGCGATCCTCGGTACCCTCGCCGGCGCCGGGGCCGTGCTGCTGGTCGCCGTGGCGGTCGCGGTGTTCTCGCCGGCGCTCGCCCTCCGCACCATCCAGATCGAGGGGGCCTCGCGGGTCAGCGTCGATGAGCTGCGCGCCGCCATCGACGATCAGCTCGGCACGCCCCTCGCCCTGATCGACCTGGGCCGGGTGCAGGATCAGCTCGGTGAGTTTCCGGTGATCCGCAGCTTCGTCACCGAGACCGTTCCCCCCGACACCCTGGTCGTCAGGATCACCGAACGCGAGCCGATCGGCACGATCAACAGCGGAGCCGCCTTCGACCTGGTCGACCCGGCCGGAGTCGTGGTCTCCACGACTGACGTCCGCGTCGACGGGGTTCCGGTGATCGACGTCGGCGGGCAGAGCTCCGACAGTGCAGCGTTCGAGTCGGTGGTCGAGGTGCTGCTCGCGGTGCCGACCGACCTGCGCGGGCGCATTGAGTCGGTGACCGCGCGCAGCAAGGATGACGTGACCCTGGTGCTCGACGGCGTGGGCCAGAGCGTCAGCTGGGGGAGCGCTGACGGCTCCGCACAGAAGGCGCGCGTTCTCGCCGAGCTGATCCGGCAAACCGATCCCGCCCTGGCCGGAGAGTTCGATGTCTCCGCCCCGACGATCGCCGTGTTCCGACCCGCGTGATTCAGCCGGTTTGAAGCTGTGGGGACAAGTATCAGTACCGATTCGCGACACGCGGGCGCGCCTCAGGGTTAGGCGCCCCTCGGCAACCTAATTTCAGACTAAGAAATGCATACTGAGCATAACTTTACACCTCAAGTAGAGGTTGAAAGTTCTCCCGGAGGCCGGACGTGACATCAAACCAGAACTACCTAGCCGTCATCAAGGTGGTCGGTATTGGCGGAGGCGGCGTTAACGCTGTCAACCGCATGATCGAACTCGGCCTGCGAGGCGTCGAGTTCGTTGCCATCAATACCGACGCACAAGCGCTGCTCATGAGCGACGCAGACGTGAAGCTCGACGTCGGACGCGAGCTCACTCGCGGCCTCGGCGCCGGCGCCGATCCTGAGGTGGGCCGACGCGCCGCCGAGGACCACGCGGAAGAAATCGAAGAGGCACTGGCCGGAGCCGACATGGTGTTCGTCACCGCCGGTGAGGGCGGCGGCACGGGCACCGGTGGTGCGCCGGTCGTGGCGAGGATCGCCAAGTCCATCGGCGCGCTGACCATCGGTGTGGTCACCAAGCCGTTCGGCTTCGAAGGCAAGCGCCGCCAGGCGCAGGCCGAGGCCGGCGTCGCCACGCTGAAGAACGAGGTCGACACGCTCATCGTGGTGCCGAACGACCGACTGCTCGAGATCAGCGACCGCGGCATCAGCATGCTCGAGGCGTTCTCGACCGCGGACCAGGTGCTGCTCGCCGGTGTGCAGGGCATCACCGACCTGATCACCACCCCGGGCCTGATCAACCTCGACTTCGCCGACGTGAAGTCGGTCATGCAGGGCGCAGGCTCCGCACTGATGGGCATCGGTTCCTCACGCGGTGCCGACCGGGCGATCAAGGCCGCGGAACTCGCGGTCGCCTCCCCGCTGCTCGAGGCATCCATCGACGGTGCGCACGGCGTGCTGCTCTCGATCCAGGGTGGTTCGAACCTCGGCATCTTCGAGATCAATGACGCCGCCCGCCTGGTGCAGGAAGCGGTCCACCCCGAGGCCAACATCATCTTCGGTGCCGTCATCGACGACACCCTGGGTGACGAGGTGCGGGTCACGGTCATCGCCGCCGGCTTCGACGGCGGAGAACCGTCGCAGAAGGCCAAGGACCGCCGGTCAAATTTCGTTGATGCTGCCGCAGCAGCGTCCGTCGGTGCTGCCGTTCCCGCGGCAGAGTCGTCGTTTGCGGCAGCGGAGCCGACCCCGGTGTCGTCCTGGTCGACCGAGCCCGAGCTTCCGGCGACCGCCGCGATCGACCGGGACTTCGACGATGACGACGACCTGGACGTTCCCGACTTCCTGAAGTAGGCCACGCGGTGAAAGGTGTGAGCCTGTGACTGACGGCGCACCGCTCGCCGAGCGACTGGCGACTGTGTCCGAGCAGATCGCCACTGCCGCGCGTGATGTCGGCCGGAACCCGGCCGACATCACCACCATCGTGGTGACCAAGTTCCATCCGGCGTCACTGGTGCGAGAGCTCGCCGCACTCGGTGTGCGCGATGTCGGCGAGAACCGGCACCAGGAAGCCCAGGCCAAGGCGGCAGAGCTCGCCGACCTGGGGTTGCGCTGGCATTTCGTCGGCCAGCTGCAAAGCAAGAAGGCGCGCCAGGTGCGAGAGTACGCGAGCGCGATCCACTCGATCGATCGCCCGGCGCTGGTGGATGTGCTGGCCGACGGCGAGCCGATCGACGGTTTTGTGCAACTGAACCTCACCGATGATCCCGGGCGCGGGGGAATCGCCCTCGATCAACTGGAAGCACTGGTCGAACATGTACTCCAGGCGCCGGGACTCCGGCTTCGCGGAGTGATGGCGGTAGCGCCGCTCGACGAGGATCCCAGACGCGCGTTCGCCCGCGTCAGAGCGGCATCCGACCGGGTTCGGGCGCTCGCGCCAGACGCGGCGGCGATCTCCGCCGGGATGTCCCAGGACTTCGCCGCGGCCATCGCCGAAGGCGCGACACACCTTCGCATTGGTTCGGCAATCACGGGAAACCGTCCGCCGCGCGGTTAATCTCGAACCAGAAGTCCCACTGTGGAGGTAGGAAATGGCAAACCCGTTGCGTAAGACGATGGTCTATCTCGGCCTCGCAGATGAAGAGTTCGAGTACGAGAACACCCAGAGCCCTGCCGCGCCTGCCTCACCGGCAGCGCCCGCCGCGCAGCCGGTGGCCGTGCCGAACACCGGACGCGCGCACGTGACGCCCCTCCGCCGTCCGACCACGACACGAAACGCGGGTCCAGCCGACATGAACGAAATCCTCACCGTGCACCCCCGGCAGTACAAGGACGCCCAGGTGATCGCTGAGAGCTTCCGTGAGGGAATCCCGGTCATCATCAACCTGTCGCAGATGACAGAACCGGATGCCCGCCGCCTGGTCGATTTCGCCAGCGGCCTGTCGCTCGGCCTGTACGGCAAGATCGAGCGCGTCACCAACAAGGTGTTCCTGCTGTCGCCCGCTCACGTTGCCGTCAGCGGCGAGAGTGCTGAGGGTGAGTCCGACGTTGAGGCTTCATTCTTCTCCGAGCAGTAACCTGTATCGGTGGTAGTTCCGATCATCGCGAACCTGGTGTACTTCGTCCTCTTCGCGTATTTCCTGGCGTTATGGGCGCGGTTCGTCTTCGACTGGGTTCGGGTGCTGTCGCGGAAGTGGCGGCCGCAGGGGTTCCTGCTGCTGGTCGCCGAGGCCAGCTACACCGTGACCGACCCGCCGATGCGCGCCGTGCGGAAGGTGATTCCGCCGCTTCGAATCGGCCCCGCGGCGATCGACTTCGGCTGGACCATCGTGCTGCTGGCTGTCATCATCCTGATGACACTCGTGGGCGGGCTCAGATGACGCACGCTCAGGAACGCTCAGCCGAGACGAACTTCACTGTACTGTTAAAGCCATTCGTAGCGGCCCGTCTCGGGCACGAGTAGTTGCTAGCGTTAGATTGACGTCCGTGACAGAAAGTATTAGAGGTGACGGTTATGGCCTTGACGCCTGAAGATGTAGTCAACAAGCGGTTCCAGCCGACCAAGTTCCGCGAGGGCTACGACCAGGACGAGGTTGATGACTTCCTCGACGAGGTAGTAGTGGAGCTTCGTCGCCTGCACCAGGAGAACGAGGAACTGCGCCAGCGCCTCATCGCCAGCGACTCGCGCATCAGCGAGCTGCAGCGAAGCGGCGGATCCTCTTCATCCGCTGCGGCCGCGGCACCGGCAGCCGTTGCGGCGCCCGCCGCGCCGACCCCGGCCCCCGCGCCCGCCCCGGCTCCGGCCCTGTCATACCCGACCCCCGCGGCAGACGCCAACGCGGTCGACCCGACCAACACCAACAACCTGCTGCAGCTCGCCCGTCGCCTGCACGAGGAGCACGTGCGTGAGGGTGTCGAGAAGCGCGACGCGCTGATCGCCGAAGGTCACGCCACCGCCGCTCGCATCGTCGCCGAGGCCGAGGCCAAGCAGCGCCAGCAGATCAGCTCGCTCGATCAGGAGCGTGCCCTGCTCGAGCACCGCCTGGACGAACTGCGCACCTTCGAGCGCGAGTACCGCCAGAAGCTGCGCGGCTACATCGAGGGCCAGCTGCGCGACCTCGACTCGTCAACGACGGCCGGCCAGCAGGCCGAGAAGTCCGCGCCGCTGTCGTCGGCGCAGAGCGCCGGCGGATCCACGCCCGCCAGCTACAGCGGTTTTGCCGGGAGCAACTGAGCCAACAGCACGGAGGGCAAGCACCACGAAGATTAGTCTTCGGGTGCTCGCCCTCCTTGCTGTTGTCGCCCTCATCGCCTACCTCGCCGACCAGGGCATCAAGTTCCTGGTCACCGAGAACTTCCCGCTCGGCGAAGCCGTGCCGGTACTCGGCAACCTGCTGATGTTCCAGTACGTGCTGAACCCCGGCGCGGCGTTCTCGCTCGGCATCGGCTTCACCTGGATCTTCTCGATCGTCGCGGCCGGCGTGGTGGTCTTCATCCTGATCTTCGCCCGTCGCCTCCGCTCATTCGCCTGGGCCGTCATGTTCGGCCTGCTGCTCGGCGGCACGCTCGGCAACCTCACCGACCGGCTGTTCCGTGAACCGAGCTTCGGCCAGGGGCACGTGATCGACTTCATCCGAGTCTGGGGCTTCCCTGCGATCTTCAACGTGGCGGACATCGCCATCGTGTCGAGCATGGGACTGTTCATCCTGCTCACGATCCGCGGGATCGGCCTGGACGGGCAGAAGACCGAGCACGCTGAGACCAGCACGCGCAGCACGGCCGCACCGGCATCCGGCGACGCCTCGACCGGCGGCACCCCGTCGACTAGCGACACCCCATAGTGATGGAATCGCGCAGCATGCCCGTGCCCGACGGGCTCGCCGGCGAACGAGTCGACAGCGCCCTGGCGCGCCTCCTCGGATTCTCCCGCAGCTTCGCCGCCGATGTGGCAACCAGCGGGGGAGTGACGCTCGACGGGGTAGTGCTCGGCAAATCCGACCGGCTGACCGCCGGCGGCTGGCTCGACGTCACCTGGCAGCCCAAGCAGCCGCCGACCATCGTGCCGACCCTGGTACCCGACCTCACCGTCGTGCACGACGACGACGACATCGTGGTGATCGACAAGCCGGTCGGTGTCGCCGCCCATCCGTCGATCGGCTGGACCGGACCCACCGTGCTCGGCGCCCTCGCCGGGGCCGGGTTCCGGATCGCGACATCCGGCGCCGCAGAACGCGCCGGCATCGTGCACCGGCTCGACGCCGGCACCAGCGGCCTGATGGTCGTCGCGAAGAGCGAACACGCCTACCGGGAACTGAAGCGCGCCTTCCACGACCGCGAGGTCGACAAGATCTACCACGCGGTGGTGCAGGGACATCCCGACCCCCTCGCGGGCACCATCGACGCCCCGATCGGCCGGCACCCGTCATCCGACTGGAAATTCGCGGTCACCGCCGACGGAAAGCCGTCGGTCACCCACTACGAGACCATCGAGGCATTCCCGAGCGCGTCCCTGCTCGAGATTCACCTCGAAACCGGCCGCACCCACCAGATCCGGGTGCACATGGCCGCCCAGCGGCATCCGTGCGTCGGCGACTCGATGTACGGCGCCGACCCCACCATCTCGGCGCGACTGGGGCTGACCCGGCAGTGGCTGCACGCGGTGCGGCTCGGCTTCCGGCATCCCGGCACCGACCAGTACGTCGAATTCAGCACCGGTTACCCGGCCGACTTGCAGCACGCACTCGACGTGCTGCGCGCGGGGTAACCTCAGCTCCCGATCGACGATCTAAGCTGAATGTCCACCCCGAGCTAGACGGAGAACCTGTGCCCTCGAGCAACGATTCCTTTGTGCACCTGCATGTGCACAGCGAGTACTCGATGCTGGATGGAGCCGCCCGGGTGAAGCCGCTGATCGAGGCGGCCGTCGACCAGGGGATGCCCGCGGTGGCGGTGACCGACCACGGCAACGTGTTCGGTGCCTACGATTTCTGGAAGACCGCGACCAGCGCCGGGATCAAGCCGATCATCGGCACCGAGGCGTACCTCACGCCGGGCACGCACCGCGGCGACAAGACGCGAATCCGCTGGGGCAACGGCGGCGGAGACGACGTCTCCGGCTCCGGCGCCTACACGCACATGACGCTGCTCAGCGAGACCAACGAGGGCCTGCACAACCTGTTCCGGCTGTCGTCGAAAGCGTCGATCGAGGGGTACGACTTCAAGCCGCGGATGGACCGCGAACTGCTCTCGACCTACGGCAAGGGGCTGATCGCCACCACCGGCTGCGCCAGCGGTGAGATCCAGACCCGGATCCGGCTCGGACAGTACGAGGAAGCGAAGAAGGCAGCGGGGGACTTCCGCGATATCTTCGGCAAAGAGAACTTCTTCTGCGAGATCATGGACCACGGCATCGGCGTGGAACGCCGCGCCATGGCCGACCTGCTGCGGCTCGCGAAAGAGATGGACCTGCCGCTGGTCGCCACCAACGACCTGCACTACACGCACGCCCACGACGCCACCAGTCACGCCGCGTTGCTCTGCGTGCAGTCCGGATCCACCCTGGATGACCCGAACCGGTTCAAGTTCGACGCCGACGAGTTCTACCTGAAGTCCGCATCGCAGATGCGCGACCTGTTCCGCGACTACCCGGAAGCCTGCGACAACACGCTGCTCATCGCCGAGCGCTGCGACGTGAGCTTCGACGAGAACGCCAACTACATGCCGCGCTACCCGGTCCCGGAGGGGGAGACCGAGGACACCTGGTTCACCAAGGAGGTCGACAAGGGGCTGGAGTACCGGTACCCGAACGGCATCCCGGCGGCCGTGCGCGAGCGCGCCGACTACGAGGTCGGCGTCATCCTGCAGATGGGCTTTCCCGGCTACTTCCTGGTCGTTGCCGACTTCATCAACTGGTCGAAGAACAACGGCATCCGCGTCGGCCCCGGCCGTGGTTCCGGTGCCGGATCGATGGCCGCGTACGCGATGCGGATCACCGACCTCGACCCGCTGCAGCACGGCCTGATCTTCGAGCGGTTCCTCAACCCCGACCGCGTCTCGATGCCCGACTTCGACGTTGACTTTGACGACCGGCGCCGCGGTGAGGTGATCCGGTACGTCACCGAGAAGTACGGCGACGAGCGTGTCGCGCAGATCGTCACCTACGGCACCATCAAGGCGAAGCAGGCACTCAAGGACTCCTCGCGGGTGCTCGGGTTCCCGTTCGGGATGGGTGAGAAGCTCACCAAGGCGATGCCGCCGCCCATCATGGGCAAGGACATCCCGCTCACCGGGATCTTCGACCGCGACCACCCGCGGTACAAGGAAGCCGCCGACGTGCGTGGCGTCGTGGAGACCGACCCCGACGCGAAGACGGTGTTCGACACCGCGCTTGGACTGGAGAACCTGAAGCGGCAGTGGGGTGTGCACGCGGCAGGCGTGATCATGTCCAGCCATCCGCTGCTCGACATCATCCCGATCATGAAGCGGGAGCAGGACGGGCAGATCGTCACCCAGTTCGACTACCCGGCGTGTGAGTCGCTCGGCCTGATCAAGATGGACTTCCTGGGGCTCCGCAACCTCACGATCATCTCCGACGCGCTCGACAACATCGAGACGAACCGCGGCTCGCGGCTCGATCTGGAGGCGTTGACGCTCGACGACCCGGCCGCCTACGAGCTGCTCGCCCGCGGCGACACCCTAGGTGTCTTCCAGCTCGACGGCGGACCGATGCGTGGCCTGCTGCGGCTGATGAAGCCCGACAACTTTGAAGACATCTCCGCGGTGCTCGCGCTCTACCGGCCCGGCCCTATGGGCGCGGATTCGCACACCAACTACGCCCTGCGTAAGAACAATCTGCAGGAGATCACGCCGATCCACCCGGAACTCGAGGAACCGCTCAAAGAGATTCTCGGCGGCACCTACGGCCTGATCATCTATCAGGAGCAGGTGATGTCGATCGCGCAGAAGGTCGCCGGCTTCTCGCTCGGCCAGGCCGACATCCTGCGGCGCGCGATGGGCAAGAAGAAGAAGTCCGAGCTCGACAAGCAGTACGAGGGCTTCTCGGGCGGCATGAAGGAACGCGGGTTCTCGGAAGCGGCGGTCAAGTCGCTCTGGGACATCCTGCTGCCCTTCTCCGACTACGCGTTCAACAAGGCGCACTCGGCCGCATACGGCGTCGTCTCCTACTGGACCGCGTACCTGAAGGCGCACTATCCGGCCGAGTACATGGCCGCGCTGCTCACTAGCGTCGGCGACTCCAAGGACAAGCTGGCGATCTACCTGAACGAGTGCCGGCGGATGGGCATCAAAGTGCTGCCACCCGACGTGAACGAGTCGATCGGCTACTTCGCCGCCGTCGGTGAGGACATCCGGTTCGGGCTCGGCGCCGTGCGCAACGTCGGCTTCGCCGTGGTCGACCTGATCAAGAAGGCCAGGGAAGAAAAGGGACGCTTCACCGAGTTCCACGACTTCCTGAAGAAGATCCCGCTGCAGGCTGCGAACAAGCGCACCATGGAATCGCTGATCAAGGCCGGCGCATTCGACTCGCTTGGCTCGACCCGGCGGGCGCTGCTCGAAATCCACGAGAGCGCCGTCGAGAGTTCGGTCAAGGACAAGCGGCGCGAAGAGAACGGCGACATCGGCTTCGACTTCGACAGCCTGTTCGACGAGCCGCAGCAGACCGCGAAGGTGCCCGAGCGACCAGAATGGGCCAAGAAGGACAAGCTCGCCTTCGAACGCGAGATGCTCGGCCTGTACGTCTCCGACCATCCGCTCGCCGGACTCGAGGTGGCGCTCGCGAAGCACGCGTCGGTCTCGGTCGCCGACATCCTCGCCGGGGAAACGGTGAAAGATGGCGAACAGGTCACGATCGCCGGGCTCGTCACCAGCGTGCAGCACCGCACCGCCCGCAATTCGGGCAACCAGTACGGCATGATCCAGGTCGAGGACTTCGGTGGTGAGATCACCGCGATGCTGCTGGGCAAGACCTATCAGGAGTTCGGGCCCACCCTGCAGGCCGACTCGATCATCGTGCTGAAGGGCCGGGTGAGCGTGCGCGACGACGGCGTGAACCTGCACGCTGCGAGCATGTTCACCCCGGATGTCGGGGACGCGATGGGGTCGGGGCCGTTGCAGATCTCGGTGCAGGAGTTCCGCGCCACCACCGACACGGTGCGGTCACTGTACGAGGTGTTCACCCGGCATCCCGGCGACAACGAGGTGCGGTTGCGGCTGCTCAAGGGCGACACCGCGCGGGTGTTCGAGATCCCGTACCCGGTGCGGATCAGCGCCGACCTGTTCGGGGAGCTGAAGAGCGTGCTCGGGCCGAACTGCTTCGCCTGACGTAGCTCGAGGCTTCAGTTCGGCAGGTATGTCGCGTGAAGTCCGCAAAATGCCCCTTCCCGCGCCCTGCGAAGGACCGGACTCCAGACTTCAGGCCGAGGGTGACTCTGGGCGGGTGAACCTCAACCCGCGAGGCAGGGGTGAGGCGAGCAACTAGCATGGATAGGTCATGATCCAGCGCATTGATCTTCGCGGCAGCACGCCGAGCCCGGCCGAGCTGCTCGCCCTCGTTCCCCGTACCGCGAACGATGTCGCCTCGGTGTCCGGAGCGGTGCACGCCCTCATCGACGACGTGCGCGACCGCGGCGACGCGGCGCTGCTCGACCAGGCGGAACGCTTCGACGGCGTGCGCCCCGCCGCCGTGCGGGTGCCGCAGGCAGACATCGACGCCGCCCGTGACACGCTCACCCCGGAGGTGCGCGCCGCCCTGGACGAAGCCATCATCCGGGTGCGCCAGGCCACCGCAGCGCAGGTCCCGGCACCGTCCCGCACCGAGATCGCTCCCGGCGCCGTGATCGAACAGCGCTGGCAGCCGGTGTCCCGAGTCGGGCTCTATGTTCCTGGCGGAAAGGCCGTTTACCCGTCGAGCGTGGTGATGAACGTGGTGGCCGCACAGGTCGCCGGCGTCGGCTCGATCGCCCTGGCCTCACCGCCTCAGAAGGCGTTCGGGGGAGCGGTGCACCCGACCATCCTCGGCGCCGCCGGCCTGCTCGGCGTCGACGAGGTGTACACCATGGGCGGCGCCGGCGCGATCGGCGCCCTGGCGCACGGGGTTCCCGGGATCGGCCTTGACCCGGTACAGGTGGTCACCGGACCCGGCAACGTGTTCGTCGCCGCCGCGAAGCGTGCCGTGCAGGGCGTCGTCGGTATCGACGCCGAGGCCGGGCCCACCGAGATCCTCGTGATCGCCGACCAGACCGCGGACGCCACCCTGATCGCCGCCGACCTGATCAGCCAGGCCGAACACGACGAGCTCGCCTCATCAGTCCTCGTCACCGATTCGGCCGAGCTCGCCGACCGCGTCGCCTCCGAGCTGGAGCGGCTGGCGACATCCACTCACCACCGCGCCCGGGTACTCACCGCGCTGTCCGGGCAGCAGTCCGCGATCGTGGTGATGAACTCGCTGGCGGATGCCGCGGCCTTCAGCAACGCGTACGGCCCGGAGCACCTCGAAATCCAGACCGCTGACGACGACGCCACCCTTGCCCTGATCGACAGCGCCGGCGCCATCTTCCTCGGCCGCAACTCCCCGGTCAGCCTCGGCGACTACCTGGCCGGATCCAACCACGTGCTGCCCACCGGCGGGCAGGCGCGCTATTCCTCCGGGCTGGGTGCCTACACGTTCCTGCGTCCGCAGCAGGTCATCCGCTACGACCGCGACGCTCTCGCCGCCGTCGAGGCGCGCATCGTGGCGCTCAGCAGCGCCGAGGACCTGCCAGGCCACGGCGACGCCATCACCGCCCGGTTCTCCGCTTGACCGCCTAAGGAGCCACCCATGTACTGTCCGTTCTGCCGCCACCCCGACAGCAGGGTCGTCGACTCGCGCACGACCGACGACGGCCTGTCCATCCGCCGTCGTCGCCAGTGCCCCGAGTGCGGGCGTCGTTTCAGCACCATCGAAACCGCCAGCCTGAACGTGATCAAGCGGAACGGCGTGGTCGAACCGTTCAGCCGGGAGAAGATCGTCTCCGGCGTGCGCAAGGCCTGCCAGGGCCGGCCGGTGACCGACTCTGACCTCGCCGTGCTCGCCCAGCGGGTGGAGGAAACCATCCGCTCCACCGGCTCCTCGCAGATCGAGGCCAACGACATCGGCCTCGCCATCCTGCCATCGCTGCAGGAACTCGACGAGGTGGCCTACCTGCGCTTCGCCAGCGTCTACCAGGGTTTCGACTCGCTCGAGGACTTCGAGAGCGCCATCGCCCTGCTCCGGGTCGAACGCGAGACCCGGGTGCTTGCCTCAGAGCCCGATCGCACTGACGCGGGCGAGTAACGCCGCATGTACCCGATCCTCTTCCGGCACTTCCTGTCCAAGCTCGACCCCGAACGGGCGCACCACCTCGCGTTCACCGTGATCCAACGGCTGCCCGCCCTCGGCATCGGCGCGCTGCTGCACCGGTTCACCCGCCCGGATGCGTCGCTCGGCGTGGACGCGCTCGGCCTGCACTTCGACTCGCCGTTCGGTGTCGCCGCCGGCTTCGACAAGGACGGGCTCGGCATCCGCGGGCTCGGCCAGCTCGGCTTCGGCCACGTCGAAGTGGGCACCATCACCGCCCGCGAGCAGCCCGGCAACGAGAAGCCGCGGCTGTTCCGGCTGATTCCCGACCGTGCGGTGATCAACCGGATGGGCTTCAACAACCACGGGGCCACCGCCGCCGCGCCTCGGCTCACGGCCATGGCATCCCGCAGCAACCGCCCGGTGATCGGCATCAACATCGGCAAATCCCGCGTGGTCGACGTCGAGAACGCCATCGACGACTATGTCGAGAGCACCCGACTGCTCGCCCCCGCCGCCGACTACCTGGTGGTCAATGTCAGCTCGCCCAACACGCCGGGCCTTCGCGGCCTGCAGGAGATCGACAAGCTCGCTCCGCTGCTGACCGCGGTTCGGGATGCCGCGGACGGCACCCCGGTGCTCGTCAAGATCGCCCCCGACCTGAGCGACGACGAAGCCCGCCGGATCGCCCAGCTGGTCGTCGACCTGCACCTGTCCGGCATTATCGCCACCAACACCACGCTGTCCCGTGACGGGCTCCGCACCAAGCGGTCGGTCGTCGAGGCGGCCGGCGCGGGGGGCCTCTCCGGGGCGCCGCTGGCGGCGCGATCGATCGCGATGCTGCGCCTGATCCGCTCCATCGTTCCCGAGGAGCTGTGTGTGATCTCGGTCGGGGGAGTGGAAACGGCAGCGGATGTCGCGGAGCGGCTGGCCGCCGGAGCGACTCTCGTGCAGGGCTACACCGCGTTCCTCTACCGCGGCCCGCTCTGGGCCAGGCAGATCAACCGCGGCCTCGCCGAGCTCCTGTAGGCGTTAGCCGCTAAGCCTTGGGCGCCTTGCGCAGCCGCTCCGCAGCGGCCGCCTTCTTCAGTGCCGCGTGGGTGGGAACCACCGCGACCGGGCACGGCGGGTTGAGCAGTACGTCGTGCGCGACCGAGCCGAGCAACAGCTCCCTCAGGATGCCCTTGCCGGTGCGGGCGATCACCAGCAGCTGGGCGCGCTCTCCGGCATCCACCAACACGTGGATCTGTGGGCCCTCCTTCAGCTGGTCTGTCACGGTGAGCTTTGGATTGGCGGCCAGGATGCGAGCCTTCTCCGCGTCGAGCACGTCCCGGTGCGCGTCGCGAATCGTGGTGTAAGGGTAGTGCAGTTCGGCGACCGGAACCGGGTAGATCGGTGACGCCGCCCAGACATGGATGAGATCGAGCACCGCGCCGCGGGCTGCGGCCTCAGCGACGGCAAAATCCGCGGATTCGGTGGCCGGTTCCTCGCCGACGGCGAGCATCACCGGCCCGGGATGCTGCTTCCAGACGCGCGGCACCACGACCAGCGGGCAGCGGGCCAACGCGGCGAGCCGCAGCGGGATCGTGCCGTACACGAGGCCGCGCAACCGACTCGACTTGTCGGAGCCGACCACCAGCAGGGACGCCGTGGTGGAGAAATCCACAAGCTCATTGACCGGAACGCCGCGCACCAGATTCACGCTGGTCCTCACGCGGGGCGCGGTGCGCCGCACGTGCTCCTCGGCGTCGTGCAGCGTCTTCTCGTAGAACGGACGAAGTTCCGTCTCGGTCTGGAACGCGGCATCCGGAATCCAGAGCACGGCAACCAGATCGATCGCCATCTCCACGTGCCGTGACCGTTCGATCGCCCAGTCGAGCGCTGCGAGGCTCGCCGGGGAACCATCCACTGCCACGATGACCTGCTGCATGCTGACTCCCTTGTCATGTGGAGCGCTGCGCGGGCCGTTAGCTCGGGTAGTGCCCGCGCTTCACCTGCGGCTTCGGCAGCCGCATCACGCGCAATTGAAGGCTACGCATTGCGGCATACCAGCGCACCCCACGTTCGACCTTGTCTTCGCCGAACTTGGCGCGAAGCTTCTTGCGCACGATCAGGCCCAGAACGATGCTGTCGATCACGGCGAGGCCGAAGAACACCCAGAGCACGAGCATCGCCACTACTGCGACGGTGGGGTCTGGCACGAAGGTGACGATGATCACCAGGAACATCACCGGGATCATGAACTCGCCGATGCTGGTGCGGGCGTCGACGTAGTCGCGCACATACCGCTTCTGCGGTCCCTTGTCGCGGGCCGGGAGGTACTTCTCGTCACCCGCCGCCATGCCGAGGCGGGCCTTCTCTCGGGCCTCCGCCATCTTGGCGCGCGACTCCTTGGACGCCTGCTTACGGTCATCCGGAACCAGTGGCCGCTTGCGAGCGGCTTCGCGTTCCTTGCGGCTGGGCGTCGGCTGCCCCTTGCCGACGAGGCTGTCGCCGCCAGTGAGGTCGACGTCAGCGTCGGGAGTGTTGTCAGATGTCTTAGCCACGAGAAAGTCCTTGATTTTGGGGTCACTTAAGATTACCTGCATGACTGATAGCCAGCTGCCAGAGACTTCACCCGCGACCACACCCGGGGAGGGGACCCTCCGCGAGGCGGTGCAGCACGGGCTGCCGGCTGCGATCGCCGACCTGTCCAACCTCGTGCGAATCCCGTCGGTGGCGTGGGACGGCTTCGACCACAGTCACGTGCAGCGCAGCGCCCAGGCGGTGCGCGCACTGCTCGAGGGGCTCGACGTGTTCGACTCGGTGCAGATCTCCCGCGCACCGGTCCAGACCGGCGAGATGCTGGGCCAGCCGGCGGTACTGGCGACCCGGGCGGCCCGAAACGGCAAGCCGACCATCCTGCTCTACGCCCACCACGACGTGCAGCCCCCCGGCGACGACGCCGACTGGAACACACCGCCGTTCGAACCGACCGTCGTCGGCGACAGCCTGTACGGTCGCGGTGCCGCCGACGACAAGGCCGGCGTGATGGCGCATGTTGCGTCGATCCGGGCGCTCACCGAAACGCTCGGCTCTGATTTCGACCTGGGCCTCGCCGTGTTCATCGAGGGTGAAGAGGAGTGCGGCAGCCTGTCGTTCACCAACTTCCTGGAGCAGCACCGTGAGGAGCTCGCCGCCGACGCGATCGTTGTCGCCGACTCCGGCAACTGGGATGTCGAGACGCCGGCGCTCACCGTGGGACTGCGCGGCAACGTCGCGTTCCGTCTGAAGATCTCGACCCTCGACCACGCCTCGCATTCCGGCATGTTCGGGGGAGCGGTGCCCGACGCGATGCTCGTGGCGATGCAGTTGCTCTCCACCCTGTACGACGCTGATGGCGCCAACGCGGTTGCCGGACTCACCGCGGTCGAGCAGGAGACCCCGGACTACTCCGAGGAGCAGCTGCGCGCCGAGACCGGTCTCCTCGACCAGGTGAGCCCGATCGGCACCGGCACGATTCTCAGCCGGATCTGGTCGAAGCCGTCGATCACGGTGACCGGCATCGACGCGCCCACCGTGAAGAATGCGTCGAACACGCTGCTTCCGTCGGTGACCGTGAAGATCAGCGCACGGGTCGCACCCGGCCAGTCCGCGGCATCCGCTCTTGAAGCGATCCAGGCGCACCTGGCGGCGCATGTTCCGTATGGTGCGCAGCTGGAGATCTCGCACCTGGAGCTCGGCAACCCCTTCCTGGTGGACACCAGCGGCTGGGCGGTCGCCGACGCCAAGGACGCCATGACCGAGGCCTGGGGTAAGGATGTCGTCGAGATGGGCGTCGGTGGATCGATTCCGTTCATCGCCGATCTGGTCG
>JBEVDR010000199.1:0-22521 GCA_040513215.1 Microbacteriaceae bacterium
AGACCGGCCTGACGACCTTCGATCCCGGCTTCGTCAACACCGCCGCCACACGCAGCGCCATCACCTACATCGACGGCGACGCCGGCATCCTGCGCTACCGCGGCTACGCGATCGAAGACCTGGCGCGCAATTCCACGTTCCTCGAGGTCGCCTGGCTGCTCATCTACGGCGAGCTGCCCACGCCGTCCGAGCTCGAGGAGTTCTCCGAGAAGGTGCGTCGCCACACGCTCCTGCACGAAGACCTCAAGCGCTTCTTCTCCGCCCTTCCGCACACCGCGCATCCGATGTCGGTTCTGTCGTCGGCCGTGTCGGCGCTGTCGACCTACTACGAGGACTCGCTCGACCCGCACAACCCCGAGATGGTCGAGCTGTCGACGATCCGCCTGCTCGCCAAGCTCCCCGTGATCGCCGCCTACGCCCACAAGAAGTCGCTGGGCCAGGCGTTCCTCTACCCCGACAACTCGCTCGGCTTCGTCGAGAACTTCCTCAAGCTCAACTTCGGCAACCTCGCCGAGCTGTACGACGTCGACCCCGTGCTCGTGAAGGCGCTCGACCGCCTGCTGATCCTTCACGAAGACCACGAACAGAACGCGTCGACGTCGACCGTGCGCCTGGTCGGCTCGACCGAGGCCAACCTGTTCTCGTCGGTGTCCGCCGGCATCAACGCGCTCTACGGCCCGCTGCACGGTGGCGCCAACGAGGCCGTGCTGAACATGCTCGGCGAGATCCGCGACTCCGGTGAGGGCGTCAAGCGCTTCATCGACCGGGTCAAGAACAAGGAAGACGGCGTGCGTCTGATGGGCTTCGGGCACCGGGTGTACAAGAACTTCGACCCGCGCGCCACCCTGGTGAAGGAGACCGCCGAAGAGGTGCTCGCCGACCTCGGTGTCAAGGACCCGCTGCTCGACATCGCCATGCAGCTCGAGGAGGCCGCGCTGGCCGACGATTACTTTGCCGAGCGCAAGCTCTACCCCAACGTCGACTTCTACACCGGAGTCATCTACAAGGCGATGGGCTTCCCGACCCGCATGTTCACCGTGCTGTTCGCCATCGGACGCCTGCCCGGCTGGATCGCGCACTGGCGCGAGGCCAACGCCGACGCGGCGACCCGCATCGGCCGCCCGCAGCAGCTCTACACGGGTTCGCCGGCCCGCGACTGGCCCACCCAGCGCTAGCCCGGGTCTCCGCGGGAGCGAACGCCGCAGGTTCCCACGAGCGCCGCTGGCTCGACAGCGGCGCTCGTGCGTTTAACCGGCGCTCGCGCGAGGTCCGCGACCGCGGCATCCATCAGCGAACGCTGCAAAAACGGCCGAGAGCGCATGCCGCGGCACGCACTCTCGGCCGTTTCCGGCGCGCCCGCGAGGAGCGCCCGCGTCTACGCGTGCAGCGCCTCGTTCAGCACCACGCCGTGGCCGGTGCGGGAGAGCACCTCGACCGCACCGGTGAGCGAGTTGCGGCGGAACAGCAGCCCGGGTACGCCGCTCAGCTCAACGGCCTTCACCGTGCGGTTCGGGGTAACCCCGTCCTCAATCAGGGCCACCTTGGTGCCGGCGGTCACGTACAGGCCAGCCTCCACCACGGTGTCATCCCCGATCGAGATGCCGATGCCCGAGTTCGCGCCGAGCAGCGCCCGCTGACCGATCGTCACCCGCTCGGTGCCACCGCCGGAGAGGGTGCCCATGATGGATGCGCCACCGCCGATGTCTGAGCCGTTGCCGACCACGACACCCTGCGAGATGCGGCCCTCCACCATGGAGGCGCCCAGCGTGCCGGCGTTGAAGTTGACGAATCCCTCGTGCATCACCGTGGTGCCCGGCGCCAGGTGCGCGCCGAGGCGCACCCGGTTGGCGTCGCCGACGCGCACGCCGGCCGGGGTCACGTAATCCAGCAGGCGCGGGAACTTGTCGATCGAGACGGTGGAGATCCCGGCGCGCTGCAACTGCATGCGGCGTGCCGCGAAGTCATCCGGATGCACCGGTCCTGCGTTGGTCCAGACCACGATTGGCAGGTGGCCGAAGATGCCGTCCAGGTTGATGCTGTTCGGCGCTACCAGCAGGTGGCTGAGCAGGTGCAGGCGCAGGTACGCGTCGGGGGTGCTCGCCGGGGCAGCCGACAGGTCGATCTCCACGGTGACGAAATCCAGCCGCACGTTGCGCCGCTCATCGGCGATCAGCTGCTCCTCGAACTCGGCCGGAGCGATGTACGGGTCGAGATCCGCGGGTCGGGAGCCGAGTGTAGGGGAGGGGAACCAGGTGTCGAGAACGGTGCCGTTGCCGGCGATGGTCGCGAGGCCGTAGCCCCAAGCCGAAGGTGCAGTCATGTCTTCAAGGGTAGCGATTCCCTTAGGTCGATAAACTTGCCCCGTGCCGATCATGGACCCCACTCTGCCCGTACTCGACGTGTTCGCGTCATCCGTCGACCTCACCCGCCAACTGTGCGACATCGAATCGGTGTCCGGCGACGAGCGCCACATCGCCGATGCCATCGAGACCGCGCTGCAGGCCCTGCCGCATCTCGAGGTCACCCGCGACGGCGACGCCATCGTCGCCCGCACCACCCTCGGCCGCGCGCAACGGGTGGTGATCGCCGGACACATCGACACGGTGCCGGTGAACAACAACCTGCCGACCCGGTTCGAGACCATTGAGGGCGTCGACTACCTCTGGGGTCGCGGCACGGTCGACATGAAGGCCGGATGCGCCGTGCAGCTGAAGCTCGCCGCCGAACTGGTGAGCCCCACCGTGGACATCACCTGGATCTGGTACGACCACGAGGAGGTGGCCGAGGAGATGAACGGTCTCGGCCGGTTGGCTCGCGTGCATCCGCAGCTGCTCTCCGGCGACTTCGCCATCCTCGGCGAGCCGAGCAACGCCGCCATCGAAGGCGGCTGCAACGGCAACCTGCGGGTCGAGATTCGCACTGCAGGGGTTCGCGCGCACAGCGCCCGCTCTTGGGTGGGCCAGAACGCCATCCACGACGCGGCGCCGATCCTCGCCGCACTCGCCGCCTACGAGCCGCGCTCGGTGGAGGTGGACGGGCTGGTCTACCGGGAGGGACTGAACGCGGTCGGCATCAGCGGCGGCGTCGCCGGCAACGTGATCCCCGACGAGGCCGTGGTCACCGTCAACTACCGGTTCGCCCCCAGCCGCACCGCGACCGAGGCGATCGAGCACGTGCGCGAGCTGTTCGCCGAGTACGAGCTGACCGTCATCGACCAGGCGGAGGGCGCCCGCCCGGGCCTGGACGCGGAGCTGGCCCAGAACTTCCTGCGCGCCGTCGGCGGCGAAGCCAAGCCGAAATACGGGTGGACGGATGTCGCGCGCTTCTCGGCTCTCGGAATCCCTGCCGTCAACTACGGCCCGGGTGACCCGGTCAAGGCTCACGCCGACGATGAGCGGGTGCCGCTTGACCATATCGCCGCGTGCGAGCAGGGCCTGCGTGCGTGGCTGACCGGCGTGTAGGAGCACCGCGCCGCTCCGGAGTACTGCGCAGCATCCCCTGGTGGTTGCTGGTCGGTATTGTCTTCGTCCTGTCGCGGGTGGTCACCACGTCGATCCTGCTGTTTTACGCGGCGCAGCAGCCGCGTAACGCCTGGACGTCGGCGAGCCCGAGCTATCTCGACTTCGCGATGATCTGGGACAGCCACTGGTATTACATCGTGGCGGTGTCGGGGTACCCGGACCAGCTGCCGCTGACCGACGACGGACACGTCGGCGAGAACGCCTGGGCGTTCATGCCGGTGTATCCGGCGCTGGTTCGGCTGCTGATGGCGGTTACCCTGGCGCCATACGACGTGGCGGCGGTGGCGGTCTCGGTGCTGTGCGCGCTGGGTGCCGCGCTGATCTTCTACAAGTTGATGATGCGGGTGTCGCGCGATCACTCCACCGCCGTGTTCTCGGTGGTGCTGTTCTGTGTTGCCCCGCTGTCGCCGATCCTGCAGGTGGCCTACGCCGAATCGCTGCAGCTGATGCTGCTCGTGCTGGCGCTCTACCTGGTGCTGCAGCGGCGATACCTGCTGCTGTTCCCGGTGGTCGCGGTGATGTCGCTGGTCCGTCCGACCGGTCTCGCCTTCGCTCTGTTCCTCGCGCTGCACTGGGGGTACCGGTGGTGGCGACGAGATCAGGAGGAGTTCCCGAGGCGCGAGCTGGTGACATCCGGGGTCCTTGCGATCTTCAGCGGCGTGATGGGGCTGGTCTGGCTGGTGGTGGCGTGGATCGTCACCGGCTCGTTCAGCGCATACACCGACACCGAGCTGGCGTGGCGGGCGCCGTACATCGGGTATCAGCATCTGATCCCGTTCGCGGCGTGGATTCAGGGCGCGAATTGGTGGCTGGGCTTCCCGCTCGGAGTGGTGCTGCTGGTGATCGTGCTGATCGGGTTCACGCTGGCCATGCTGAGCCCCTGGGTGCGCCGGCTCGGCGTCGACCTTCGGCTGTGGGTGCTCAGCTACGCGCTGTACCTGCTCGCCGTGTTCTTTCCGCAGTCGAGCACGTTCCGGTTGCTGATGCCGATGTTCCCGCTGCTGGGGGCGCTGGCGCAGCCTCGTTCGGTTCTGTATCGGGTGGCGGTGGTGCTGCTGTTCATCGCCGGGCAGATCGGCTGGGTGCACATCGCCTGGTGGGCGGACGGCGCAGATTGGACACCCCCGTGATTTACCTGATGAGCACTCATAGCCGATAGAATTAGGTATCCAACGAAAGGGGACTACACATGGCAGCCATGAAACCGCGGACCGGTGACGGACCAATGGAGGCTGTCAAGGAGGGTCGCCTGATCATCGTGCGCGTGCCGCTCGAAGGTGGCGGCCGCCTCGTTGTCTCGGTGAACGATGCCGAGGCCAAGGAACTCCATGACGCATTGGCCGGAGTTATCGCCGGCTAGGTTTCACGTCGGCGTGTGAGTCAACAGCGATTCACGCAAGACTGACAAGCCGGTGGCTCGAGCGACGCTCGCGACCACCGGCTTTTGTCGTCGGGTTGGGGTGCTAGTCGGCGACCTTGGTCAGCTGCAGCAAGCCGTCGCCGACCGGAGACAGGGCGCTGATCACGGCGGGGGAGCCGGCGATCTCACTCAGCAGGGTGCGGAAATCCGACACGGTGTCATCGCGCTGGACGGGGTCGGCAACCTTGTTGCGCCACAGCGCGTGCGCGACCAGCACGGTGCCGCCGACGCGGACGAGCCGCAGGCCATGCTCGACATACTCGATCACCGACTGCGGGTCGGCGTCGATGAAGACGATGTCGTATGAGCCCTCGTTCATGCGCGGCAGGACGTCACGGGCGCGTCCGGTGATCAGGCGGGTGCGGGCGGCGGGGATGCCGGCTTCCGCGAAGGCCCGACGGGCGGTCTGCTGGTAATCGAGCTCGGAGTCGATCGAGGTGAGCACGGCGAGCGGGGCGCCCTTCAGCAGCCACAGGCCGCTGACGCCGAGCCCGGTACCGATCTCGACGATGCTGGTCGCTTTCGTCGCGGCCGCGACCACGGCGATCTGCGCTCCGGTCGCCGGCGAGATCGCCTCGATGCCCTGCTCAAGCGAATGCTGGCGCGCAGACACGATCTCGGGGGATTCGACGACGAGATCCTCGACGAATTTCCAGTTCAACTCTTTGTCAGACACGGGCGACTCCTCATTCCTTCCAAGGGTAGGGGGTGGTGTCCATCGAACCCGGCTATTCTGGGCGGGTGTTTGGGTTGACCTTCGAGAAGCTGCTGATCCTGGGCATCCTCGCGGTGTTCTTGCTCGGGCCCGAACGGCTGCCGTTTTACGCCGGCAAGCTCGGCGAGCTGATTCGTCAGCTGCGACGGCTGGCGGATGGCGCCAAGGACCGCATGCGCGAGGAGATGGGTCCGGAGTTCGACGACGTCGACTGGAAGAAGCTCGATCCGCGCCAGTACGACCCGCGGCGTATCGTGCGCGAGGCGCTGATGGATGACGACGGTGCGGGGACCCCGGCGGCGGCAACCGCCGCGCCGGCGGTGGTCGCTCCGGCTGCGACCATCCGCGAGTCGGCCTACGCGCAGCGGCAGCGCTTCCTCAAGGAGGGCAAGCCCGCGCCCTTCGACGACGAGGCCACGTAGCCGTCAACCGGCGGGGGTTTCGACACGGCGCTGCGCGCCTGCTCAACCAACGGGGTGCGCCGCTGCGCGCCTACTCAACCGACGGGGGTGAAGGCGGCCGGCTCAGCTGACGCTGAAGCCCAGCTTGCGGCCGGCCAGGTTGCGGCCTCGGGTGGCGAGCACGTCGGCGACAGTGTTGATCGCCTGTGCGGCGGGATCCGCGGGGTCGGCGAGCACGATCGGGGCTCCAGCATCCCCACCCTCCCGCAGCGCCACACTGAGCGGCACAGAGGCGAGTAGCGGCACGTCCAGACGCCGGGCGGTCTCGGCGCCGCCGCCCGATCCGAATAGTTCGAGGATGCTGCCGTCGGGCTGCGCGAGTCCTGCCATGTTCTCCACCACGCCGAGCACTTTCTGCCCGGTCTGCCGGGCGACGAGGCCGCTGCGCTCCGCGACATCCGCCGCCGCCGGTTGCGGTGTGGTGACCACCAGCACCTCGGCCTGCGGCAGCAACTGCCCGATCGAGATGGCGATGTCGCCGGTGCCGGGCGGCAGGTCGAGCAGCAGCACGTCGAGGTCGCCGAAGTAGACGTCGGTGAGGAACTGCTGGATGGTGCGGTGCAGCATCGGCCCGCGCCAGGCGACCGCGGTGGAGGAGCCGTCGACGAACATGCCGATCGAGATCACCTTCACCCCGTGCGCCACCGGCGGCAGGATCATGTCGTTCACCTGGGTGGGCTTGGCGCCTTCCACGCCGAGGATGCCGGGAATCGAGAACCCGAACACGTCGGCGTCCACCAGACCGACTGACAGGCCGCGGGCCGCGAGCGCGACCGCGAGGTTCGCGGTGAGCGTGGACTTGCCGACGCCGCCCTTGCCGCTGGTGACCGCGTAGATGCGGGTGAGCGAGTCGGGGCCGAACTGCAGCGTCTTCGACCGGCCGCCGCGGAGCTTCTCGGTGAGCGCCTCGCGCTGCTGCTTGGTCATCACGGTCACGTCGACATCGACGCTGGAGACTCCGGTCACCGCGGCAGTGGCCTGCCGCACATCGCGTTCGATGGTGTCGGCGGCGGGGCATCCGACGATCGTCAGCATCACGCCCACCGTCGCCGCGCCATCCTGAACCCGGATGTCGCCGACCATGTCCAGCTCGGTGATGGGTTTGCGGATCTCGGGGTCGAGCACGCGGCCTAGGGCATGCCGGATGCGGGTCTCGACGTCGTTACTCAACCGGGGTGTCCTTCTTGTCCCGTTCGTCGAGGTCCTCGAGCAACGCCTTCAGCTCGGCACGGATGAAGTCCTTGGACGCGAGCTCGCGCACGGCCAGACGCAGCGACACGACCTCACGGGCCAGGTACTCGGTGTCGGCCAGGTTGCGTTCGGCGCGCTGCCGGTCCTGCTCGATCTGCACGCGGTCGCGGTCATCCTGACGGTTCTGCGCGAGCAGCAACAGCGGAGCCGCGTACGAGGCCTGCAGCGACAGGATGAGCGTCAGCAGCGTGAAGTTGAGCAGGCGAGGGTCGAACTGGGCGCTCGTCGGCGCGAGCGTGTTCCAGGTCACCCAGACCACGCAGAACACCGTCATGCCGAGCAGGAACCACGGGGTTCCCATCCCACGGGCGAACGACTCGGTGAACCGGCCGAACCGGTCCCGGCGTCCGCCGAAGCGGGCCATGAAGGGGGTGCGGAGGCCCTTCGGCGACTCCATCCGCGAGTTGTTATCGTGGCGGGCCATTTCCGGTCCTCCTTCCGGGTGCTGAGGTGTGTGGTCGTTTGCTGGGGCGCGGACTGGATTCGTCGTCAGCGCTGCGCCAGTCGTCTGGCAGCAGGTAGTCGAGCACGTCGTCGATGGTCACCACGCCGACCAGGCGGTGCGAATCGTCGACGACGGGCAGCGAGACCAGGTCGTAGGTGGCCAGCCGCCGGGAGACCTCGGCGGCGCTCGTGCCAGCATGCACCGGTTCCAGGCTCTGGTCGAGCAGCGTGCCCACCCGTTCACCGGGCGGGTAGCGCAGCAGGCGCTGGAAATGCACCATGCCGAGGACCCGGCCGGTGGGGGTCTCGTACGGTGGCAGGGTGACGCAGACCGCCGCGCCGAGCGCCGGTGCGAGCTCGTGCCGCTGGATCAGCGCGAGCGCCTCCGCGACGGTGGCATCGGCCGACACGATGATCGGTTCGGTGGTCATCAGACCGCCCGCGGTGTCCGAGTCGTACGCGAGTAGCATCCGCACGTCCTCCGCCTCTTCCGGCTCCATCAGGCCGAGCAGTACCTCGCCGCGCTCGTCGGAGAACTGCGCGAGCAGGTCGGCGGCGTCGTCGGGCTGCATGTGGTCGAGCACGTCGGCGGCGCGCTTGTCGTCGAGCATGTTCAGGATGGCGACCTGTGCGGTTTCCGGCATCTCTTCCAGTGCGTCGGCGAGCCGGTCGTCGGAGAGCTCTTCGGCGACTTCGTGGCGTCGCTCCAGCGGCAGGTCGAGCAGGGCGTTCGCGAGGTCGGCCGGGACCAGGTCGGAATACGTGGCGATGAGCTGCTCGGCGCTCTGCGACTCGCCGGCGGCGGTCTCCTCGCGCACCTCGGCCCAGTCGGCGAACAGCGTCGGACCCTTGCCGAACGGGCCGGAATTGGGGCGGCGCGGACGACGCAGGAACAACTGCGCGACCACCCATTCGCCGGGCGCGCCCTCCTCGATCGCGACATCCTCGATCGTGGCGTCTCCCGAGTGGTCGCGCAGCGCCACCCGGCGGCCGAGCAGTTCCGCGATCACGCGCACCTCGCCCCCGCGCTGTTCGAAGCGGCGCAGGTTGATCAGCCCCGTGGTGATGATCTGGCCGGAGCCGATGCTGGTCACCCGGCCGATCGACATGAACACGCGACGCTTGCCCGGCACCTCGACGATCAGGCCCACCACTCGCGGTGCCGCGTTCTCGCGGTACACGACGAGCACATCGCGCGCCTTGCCCACCCGGTCGCCCGCGGGGTCGAAAACGGAACATCCCGCGAGTCGGGCGACGAAAACTCTGGTGCCGTTCACAGTGAACAGGGTAGTCCGTCTGGCCCACCCACTCGGGCAGGTGAGACGGCCACAACATGGTTCAGCACATCCGATGCCGGGGGTGCGAGAATAGGTCAATGACCAATCAGAGCCCGTTTACCCGCCGCGGAGCGACCACGCCGTCCCTTCCGCGAGGGGATGTGCTCGGTACCTACGAGACCTACCTCGAAGCGCAGAAGGTGGTCGACCGTCTGGCGAAGGCCGACTTCGAGGTGAAGAAGCTCTCGATCATCGGCAACGACCTGAAGACCGTCGAACGGGTGACCGGCAAGCTGACCTATGGCCGTGCCGCGCTCGCCGGTGCCGCCAGTGGCGCCTGGCTCGGTCTGTTCCTCGGGCTGTTGCTGTTCATCTTCACGCCGACGCCGAACATCGCCGTCGTGCTGTCCGCGGCGCTGATCGGTGCCGGATTCGGCATGCTGTTCAACCTCGCCACCTACACGGTCAACCGGCGCCGGCGCGACTTCACGTCGATGACCCAGGTGCTCGCCACGAACTATCAGATCCTTGTCGACCCGAACCTCACCGCGAAGGCTCAGGCCGCCCTGGAGCGGCCCGAGCCCACGAAGCACTAGCGAGCCCTACCGGGCGGATGCCGCCAGCCAGGCCTCGATCTCGGCGGCGCTCCGCGGGATGCCCGCCGACAGGTTCTCGGCGCCGGTCTCGGTGACAAGGATGTTGTCTTCGATCCGCACGCCGATGCCGCGCATCTCTTCCGGCACCGTCAGGTCATCCGGCTGGAAGTAGAGGCCCGGCTCGATGGTGAACACCATGCCGGGCTCGACGATGCCGTCGTGGTACATCTCGCGACGGGCTTGCGCGCAGTCGTGCACGTCGAGGCCGAGGTGGTGGCTGGTGCCGTGCACCATGTAGCGGCGGTGGTACTGGTGATCCGGCTCGAGCGACTCCTCGGCGCTCACCGGCAGCAGGCCCCATTCGGCGGTCTTCGCGGCGATCACCTTCATGGCTTCGGCATGGATGTCGCGGAACCGGATGCCCGGGCGAACGATCGCGAGTGCGGCATCCGCTGCTTCCCTGACCGCCTCGTACACCTTGCGCTGCACGTCGCTGAAGGTGCCGTTCACCGGGAAGGTGCGCGTGATGTCCGCGGTGTACAGGCTGTCGAGTTCGATGCCGGCGTCGAGCAGCACCAGGTCGCCGGGCACGACGGGGCCGTCGTTGCGGGTCCAGTGCAAGATGCAGGCGTGCGGTCCGGCGGCGGCAATGGTGTCGTAGCCGACCGTGTTACCCTCGGCGCGGGCGCGCCGGTTGAAGGTGCCCTCGACCAGTCGCTCGCCGCGCGGGTGCGCGACGATTTGCGGCAGGTCGGCGAGCACGTCGTTGAAGCCGAGCTGGGTGGCGGCGACGGCCTTGCGCATCTGCGCGATCTCGTAGTCGTCCTTGACCAGTCGCAGTTCGCTGGCGGCGCGGGCGAGCTCGTCATCGCCGTCGGTGTCCGGTGAGGAGATGTCGCTGGGCTCGGCGGCGAGCAGCCGGTGGCCGTCGATGTGCTCGGTGATGGCCGTGTCGGCCTCCCGGATGACCAGGGTGTGCGCGTCGAGGTGGTCGAGCACCGCGGTGAAGTCGGCGAGGTTGCTGGTGGCGAGGCCCAGCTCGGTGGCCACGTGGGCAAGCGATGGGCGGGGGCCGGTCCAGAACTCGCCGATGTCGGAGTTGGCGTAGAACTCGTCGGAGTCGCGGCCGGCGCTCTCCCGGAAGTACAGGGTGGCCTCGTGGCCGTTCGCGGTCGGCTGCAGCACGAGCACCGCGCCGGGCACGGTGTCGGAGGCCCAGCCGGTGAGGTGGCTGAACGCGGAGTGTGCGCGGTAGGCGTAGTCGGTGTCGTTCGAGCGCTGCTTTGCCGCGCCTGCGGGGATGATCAGGGTCTTACCGGGGAACTGCGCCGACAGGCTCGCGCGACGAGCGGCAGCGTAGGACGTCTGCTCGCGCGGAGTCACCGTCTCGTCGGGGCGGGTGGCCCAGCCCTCCGAGATGTAGTGCTTGAAGGTGTCCGACGCGGGAGTGGTCGAACGGTTGGTGGTTGCGCGGGGAGCCTCGGTAGTGGAATCAGCCATGGCTCTATCTTCTACCCTGCCGCCTGAAGGGTGACGACCAGCGGACGGTGGTCGCTGCCGAAGTCGTCGTGCGTGTCGATCACGCGCATCCCGGTCGCCACCCAGTCGTCGGTTGCCATCACGTGGTCGATCGGGGCGCCGACCAGCGGCGGGAACATGGTGGGCCAGGTGCCGACCGCGCCGTTGCCGGTGGCGACGGCCGCATCTGTGCAGGCGCCGAGCGTCGCGCCATCCACCCCCAGGCCGGTGAGATGGTCGATGGTCGCGTTGAAGTCGCCCGCGAGGATGACGCTGCCGCTGTCCGGGCTGCAGATCCCGGACAGCCATTTCAGGTCGGCCCGCCAGTTGCGCATTTGCTCCGGGATGGGAGCAACCGGGTGGACGGCGGCGATGGTCGGGCCGGTACCGTCGTCGGGGGTGGCCACCACGGTGGGCAGCACGCGGGTGTCGCCGATGGACTTGTTGACTGTGTAGGTGCCGAGGTCGGGGCTGATCAGCAGGGTGGTGGACTGCGCCTTCAGTTCGTCGTCGAACGCGGTCGTGTGCACCCACATCGGCCGACCGGCGTCGCGCATCAAGTTGGCGATTTCGACGCCCAGCTCTTGTGTGGTTTCGGGGAGCGCGATCACGTCGGCGTCGTTCTGTACGGCGAGGTCAGCGATGGTGGCGGCGCCGGGGGCGTCGCCGAGGGTGTTCCAGGCGAGTACGGTCACGTCGGTCAGCGCGTCATCCGGAGGCGGGCTGCCGAACCCGCGGGAGGCCAGCACCACGGCACTGATCAGCGAAAACACCACGAACACCGACGCGAGCCCGCCGAAGAAGCGGCGGGTTCGGCGAAACGACAGCGAGAGCACAAGCAGCACGAGTGCGCCGATGGCCCCGATCGCGACCGAGACGCTGCGGAGCGACACTACCTGCGCGATGATCGGCGCCTGTTCGAGGTCGAACAGTTGCGGCCAGGCGAGGATCAGCAGCACCACGGCGACCGCAACGGTTATCGCGGCAGAGAGGATGCGAACGAACATGGCTCCCAGAGCATAGCCGGGGCCGCCTGACCGATCGATCACCGGGCGCCGCCATACGATGGGTGCATGCCGCCATCCGAACACTCCCGGTCAATCGACCTGCACACGCACAGCAGTGTGTCGGATGGCACGGAGACTCCCACCCAGCTGATCCGCTCGGCGGTGTCCGCGGGGCTCGACACGGTGGCGCTGACCGACCACGATTCGACCGCAGGGTGGGAGGAAGCCAGGAGCGCCTCATCCGGAACCGGCCTGACGGTGATTCCCGGAATGGAACTAAGCACACGGGGGCAGTTCGCCAGTGTGCACGTGCTCGGCTACCTGTTCGATCCCGCCAACGCGGCGCTGATCGCCGAAACGGCGCGGATCCGGGCCGGCCGGCTGCACCGCGCGGAGCGGATCGTGCAGCGGCTCTCCGCTGATTTCGACCTGACCTGGGCTGACGTGCTGGCCCAGTCCACCGAGGGGGCGACGATCGGGCGCCCGCACATCGCTGACGCGCTGGTCGCCCGCGGGCACGCGCCCAACCGCAGTGCTGCCTTCGCCAGCATGCTGCATTGGAAGAGCGGGTACTACGAGCCGCATTACGCACCCACCCCGCTCGACGGCATCAGGATGATCACCGAAGCCGGGGGAGTGGCGGTGCTGGCGCATCCCGCCACCGGAGGCCAGCGCGGTGTGCTGCCGGAGGGAGACCTGCGCAGGCTGATCGAGGGCGGACTCGCCGGTCTCGAGATCGGCCACCGGGAGAACACGGATGCCGGCAAGGCGGTGCTGCGCCGCTACGCGGAGCAATACGACCTGATCGTGACCGGCTCCAGCGACTATCACGCCGACGGCAAGCCAAACCGGCTGGGCGAGAACACGACCGCCCCGGATCAGCTGGAGCGGATCCTGCAGCGGGCGAGCGGGTCAGAGCCCTTCGCTGGTTAACAGAAGAACGGATGCCGCGGCGCGAGGCCACGACATCCGTGCTGTCGGCTGTTTGCCGGCTACGCGGCGGGCGGCGGCGTGGTCGAACCGGCGCTCGGGCGGCGGCGGGTGCGGCGGCGGCGGGCGGGACCCGTGCCGTCGTGCGCTCCGGCGCCGGCCGGCTTCTGCTCGGGAGCGGTGCCTTCGGTGGCCGGAGCGGTGCCGCCATGAGTGCGGTTGCGGCTGCGGTTACGTGGGGCGGTTGCCTTCAGCTCACGGGGCTCACGGGGCTCGCGCTCGGTGTGCGGGGCGGCGGGCGTCGACTTGAGACGACCCTTCACCCCGGCCGGAATGTCGAGGTCGGTGTACAGGTGCGGGCTCGACGAGTACGTCTCGGTCGGCTCCGGCTGGCCGAACTCCAGGGCGCGGTTGATCAGGGCCCACTTGTGCAGGTCGTCCCAGTCGACGAAGGTCACGGCGATGCCGGTCTTGCCGGCGCGGCCGGTGCGACCCACGCGGTGCAGGTAGGCCTTCTCGTCCTCGGGGATGGTGTGGTTGATGACGTGGGTGACGTCATCAACGTCGATGCCCCGAGCGGCGACATCCGTGGCGATCAGCACGTCCTTCTTGCCCGCCTTGAAGGCTGCCATGGAACGCTCGCGCTGCTCCTGGTTCATATCACCGTGCACCGCAGCGGTGTTGAAGCCGCGGTCGGCGAGTTCTTCCAGCAGCTTCGAGGCGGCACGCTTGGTGCGGGTGAACACCACGGTCTTGCCGCGGCCGTCGGCCTGCAGGATGCGGGCGATGACCTCGTCCTTGTCGAGGCTGTGCGCCCGGTAGACGAGGTGCTTGATGTTCGCCTGGGTGAGTCCCTCATCGGGGTCGGTGGCGCGGATGTGGATAGGGCGCGTCATGAAGCGGCGTGCCAACGCCACGACCGGGCCGGGCATCGTGGCGCTGAACAGCATGGTGTGCCGGATCGGCGAGGTCTGCGCGAACAGCTTCTCCACGTCGGGCAGGAAGCCGAGGTCGAGCATCTTGTCGGCCTCATCGAGCACCATGACCTTGACGTTGGCGAGGCTGAGCAGTCGCTGTCCGGCGAGGTCGAGCAGACGGCCGGGGGTGCCGACCACGATCTGCGCGCCGGCCTTGAGCTGGGCAACCTGGCCCTCGTAGGCCTTGCCGCCGTAGATGGCGACAACGCTGGTGTTGCGGTTGGATGTCGCCACCTCGAGGTCTTCGGAGACCTGAACCGCGAGCTCACGGGTGGGCACCACGACGAGCGCCTGCACGCCGGGCTCTGGGTCGGGGCCGAGCCGCTGCACGAGCGGGAGGCCGAACCCGAAGGTCTTACCGGTTCCGGTCTTGGCCTGGCCGATGATGTCCTGGCCGCTCAGTGCGAGCGGGATGGTCTGGCTCTGGATCGGGAAGGGTTCGATGATCCCCTTCGCTGCGAGAGCGTCGACCATGTCCTGGTCGATGTTGAGATCGCTGAAAGTCAAAGATTTGCGCCTGTCGTATATAGAGGAAAGCTAATTCAGTTTAGCCGCCAACACGGCTGGCCCGTGGCAGGGCGGTATGCTCGCGTCGTGGTGAATTGGTTCCGTCGTGCGCGCGACCTGGTTGACGCGCCCACGGTGAAGCCACGATCGGCAGTATCCAAGGCGTCACGCGTGGAACTCGCCGAGCTGGCACCAGCCATCCTGCCATTCCTCGCTGAAGTTGCCTATTTGCAGCTGTCAAACTTCGAGCTGGTGGCGCAAACCGTGCTCGCCGCACCGACCACCGAGGCCAAGGCCCGGCTGTCGAACGCCGCGCAGGGTTCGCTCTACAAGCACCGCGAACTCGTGAAGGCGATCGAGCGACGCGGCAAGTCTGCCGCCGCGCTGATGGACGAGAGCGCGGAACGGATCGACGACTTCCGCCGCCGCGTGCAGGGTGACGACTGGTACGAGAAGCTGATGACCGCCTATGTGGCGATCGGGTTCCTCGACGATTTCTTCATCGGCCTCGCCGGCGGGCTCAGCGGCAACGACGCCGAGCGGGCGATCGAGTCGCTCTCCGGCCAGTCGGCCCAGGAGGCCCTGTTCGAGGAACTGCGGCAGTCCATCGAGGCCGACCCGGAACTCGCGTCCCGGCTCGCGATGTGGGGCCGTCGTCTGATCGGTGACACCATGCTGCTGGCGCGCGCCTCGCTGGTGCACTCCGACAACCTGCTCAACGACGAGGCGCGGATCGAGCCGGTGCTGACCGAGCTGATCGCCGCGCACACCCGCCGGATGGACGCGCTGGGGCTCACCGCGTAACTCACCGCGCGACAACGCGGGACGAGCTTGACCGGGTAACGGTCAGATGCCGAGGGATGCGCGCAGCTGCGCGTCACTCGCCTTGCGACGGCGGGGCAGCACCACGGCGACCGCGACCGACGCGAGGACCGCGGCGAGGATGCTCCACACCCAGATCCAGCCACCGTCGAAGGTGAGGCCCGACCAAAGCAGGATCACCCAGACGATCATGCCGACCGCGGTGGAGATGGCGGGCAGCAGCAGCACGCCGTAGGTGTCACGACCGGGTACGAGGTACCGGACACCGAGCCCGAGCGCCGCGACGATCACGGCCACGAACAGCAGTTCCATGGTTAGGCGATGAACCCGACGCGGCGGGCTTCCTCGGATCCGACCTCGATGTAGGCGAACGAGGCTGCGGGCACGATGTACACGGTTCCCTTGTCATCCTTCAGCTTGATGAAGGGGCTGTTGCTCTCAAGGGCGCCCGACACACTGGCCTCGATCTCCGCCGCAGACTGCGACGACTCGAAGCTCAGTTCACGGGGGCTGTTGGCGATACCGATGCGAATGTCCACGTGCTCACATTACGACAGAACGGATGACGCTTCTGGCGCCGTTCACTCGTGGCGGAACCGCCTCGTGGCGGAACGCGGCGGTGCTGACCGGCAATGTCGGAGGGCCGCATTAGCGTGAGCAGCATGGCATTTCGGGGGTTCGCGCGACACGACGACCACCGGGAGACCCAGATTCCCACCCTCGACGCGTCGCAACGGGCCGTGCTCGAGCTGCCAGACACCGCCTCCGCGGCGGTGATCGGCGCGCCAGGTACCGGCAAGACCACCACCATCATCGAGCTCGTCGCCGACCGGGTGCTCACCCGGGGCTGGTCACCGGATGAGCTCGTGGTGCTCACCCCGCAGCGCACGTCCGCCACCCGGCTGCGCGACGCGCTGGCGGTGCGCCTCGGCGTGCCCACCAACGGGCCGCTCGCCCGCACCGTCAACTCGCTCGCCTTCGACCTGGTGCGGCACGCCGCCCGCGCCGAGGGCAGCACCCCGCCCAGCCTGCTCACCGGCGGCGACCAAGACCAGTTGATCAAAGACCTGCTTGCCGGTCACAGCGAAGACGGGGCAGGACCGCGCTGGCCCGACCTGCTCGGCGACGACGTGCGGTCGCTGCGCGCCTTCCGCACCGAACTGCGCGAACTGCTCATGCGCGCCACGGAATACGGGGTCAGCACCGACCGGATGCGCGAACTCGCCGCCACCCACGACCGCCAGGAATGGGCGGCCAGCGCCGACTTCGCCGACGAATACTTCACCGTGCTGGGCGCCGCACGCGAGAACTTCGTCGACGCCGCCGAACTGCTCGCCTTCGCCAGCGCAGCCCTCCGCCGCCTCGACGTGGCGCCGTCGGCCGCCCAGCTGCGACTGGTCATCGTCGACGACCTGCAGGAGGCGACCGAGTCCACCATCGCGCTGCTGCGCGGGCTGGTCGCCCGCGGGGTGGCGGTGATCGCGTTCGGTGATCCGGATGTCGCCACCAACGCGTTCCGCGGCGGTGAACCCGA
Organism: Microbacteriaceae bacterium; assembly: GCA_040513215.1. Lineage (GTDB taxonomy): Bacteria > Actinomycetota > Actinomycetes > Actinomycetales > Microbacteriaceae > Ruicaihuangia. The sequence goes on from JBEVDR010000199.1 coordinate 16,981, forward strand.
CACCCTCGGCCGATTCGCGTCGGTGCTCGGCGTTCCCGGCGCGCCGACCCTGTTCCTCGCCGCCGCGCACCGGCAGCCCGCCGCCCTGCGCGCGCTCACCCGGTCGGTGACCGAACGCATCGGCACCGCCGCCGCCGGCCGGCAACGCGCCGCCAGCGCGGCATCCGTCGTCTCCGCCACCACCCCGATCCTGCTAATCGAGGAACCGACGCCGTCGCGTGAGGCCGCCGCGATCGCCCGGGTGCTGCGCGAACAACACCTGCTGAACCAGGTGCCGTTCTCGCAGATGGCGGTGATCGTGCGCTCCGGCGCGCAGATCCCCTCGCTCGCGCGGTCGCTGGCGCTCGCCGAGGTGCCCACCCGCACCCTGGCCGGCGGGCAGGCGCTGCGCGACGACCACGCCGCGCGCAGCCTGCTTGCGGTGGTCGACGTCGGCATCGGCCGCACCGAACTCGACCCGGCCGTCGCGGTCAGCCTGCTGCAGGGGCCGTTCTGCGGCCTCGACCGGCTCGCGCTGCGCCGGCTGCGGCTGGCGCTGCGGGCGGAAGAACTCGCTGGCGACGGCAACCGGTCAAGTGACGAACTGCTGGTCGAGGCGCTCGGCGCACCCGGCCGATTCGCCACCATCGACCACCGCATCGGCCGCGCCGCCGAGAAGCTCGCCACCACGCTGGCGAAACTGCGCAACCTGACCGCGACCGGCGGCTCGATCGAAGAACTGCTCTGGCTGGTTTGGGAACGCAGCGGACTGGCGGCCAGCTGGCAGAGCACCGCGCTCAGCGCCGGCATCGGCGCCGCCGAGGCCAACCGCAACCTGGACGGCATCATGGCGGTCTTCGCCGCCGCCCGCCGCTTCGTCGAACGCCGACCGGATGCCGCACCCCGCCTGTTCCTCGAGGCGCTGCTCGATGCCGAGGTGCCCGAAGACACCCTCGCCCCGCAGCAGGGCACCGACGCGGTGCTGGTCACCACTCCCACCGGCGCGGTCGGCACCGAATTCGAGACCGTGGTGATCGCCGGGCTGCAAGACGGCGTCTGGCCGAACCTGCGCATCCGCGGATCCCTGCTCTACCCGCAGCAACTGGTCGACGCCGTCACCGGGGTCGACTCCGGCACCATCGACGCGCGCAAGCAGGTCGTCAGCGACGAGCTGCGGATGTTCGCGCTCGCCGTCAGCCGTGCCCGCCGTCAGGTGGTGCTGACGGCGGTCGTCAACGAGGATGCCGCGCAGAGCATGTTCTGGAGCCTGATCCCCGGCCACGCCACGCTGCCCCGGATGACCACCCGTCCGCCGCTGTCGCTTCGCGGGCTGACCGGCAGGCTGCGCCGCGACCTGGTCGTGCCGCACGGCTCGGAGCGAACCAGGAAGGCCGCGGCATCCGCCCTCGCCCGACTGGCCGAGGAGAGCGTGCCGGGCGCCGACCCGTCCGAGTGGCACGGCCTGCTGGAGCCCTCCACGGTGGAGCCGCTGTACGCGGACGATGAGCAGGTTCCGGTGTCGCCGTCGAAGCTCGAGGCGTTCGAGGCATCCCCGCTCGACTGGTTCCTCGACTCGGTGGCAGGCGGCGGCTCAAACGTGGCCATGGGCATCGGCACCGTGCTGCACTGGGCGATGGAGACCGCCAGCGACCCGCGCGTGGACGAGCTGTGGAAGGCCGTCGAGTCGCGCTGGAACGAGCTATTGTTCGAATCGCCGTGGCTGGCCGACTCGCAGAAGAACGCCGCCAGGCTGCTGGTGGCCGGCATCGCCGAGTACCTCACCGATTTCACCCGCGACGGCAAAGACCTGGTCGCCGCCGAAGGACGCTTCACCGTCGACCTCGGCCGTGCCCAGCTGAACGGGTCGATCGACCGGGTGGAGCGCGCTTCCGATGGGTCCGTCGTCATCGTCGACCTGAAGACCGGCACGCCGATCACCAGCCAGCCGAAGATCGACGAGCATCCGCAGCTGCTGGCCTACCAGCTGGCGTACGCCGACGGGCACTTCGACGACCTGCTCGCCGAGCACGGTGAGCATCGCAGCGGCGGCGCCAAGCTGCTCTACGTGAAGAAGGGCGTGCGCGGAAAGCTGTACCGCGAGGGCGCCCAGGCGCCGATCACCGAGGAACAGCTCACCGCATTTCGAGAACGCGTACGGCAGGCGGCCATCGGCATGGCGGCCGCGCAGTACACCGGGGATTTGGAGATCGACCAGTGGGGCAAGGGCAACACGGCCAGCATGCGGCTGCACCGGGTGAAGGCGGTCACCAGTGATTAGCGGAGACCTGGCCGCGGGCGCCGAATCAACCGCGGCGCTCACCCGCACCGGCCCGGTCAGCGCCAATGACATCGCCGACGCGCTCGGCCGGCCCCGGCCCACCGACCAGCAGCGGGCGGTGATCGAGGCGCCGCTGGCACCGACGCTCGTGATCGCCGGCGCCGGCAGCGGCAAGACCGAGACCATGGCCAACCGGGTGCTCTGGCTGCTCGCCAACGGGCACGTCAGCGCCGGCGAGATCCTCGGCCTCACCTTCACCCGCAAGGCCGCCGGGGAGTTATCCGGCCGCATCCGGGAGCGGATCAGCGCGCTGGCCGCGGCCGACCTGGTCACCGAGGACTACGACGAATTCGACCCACCCGTCGTCGCCACCTACAACTCGTTCGCGAACTCGATCTACCGCGACAACGCGGTGCTGCTCGGCCGGGAGAGCGACGGCGCCGTGCTCGGCGAAGCCTCCGCCTGGCAGCTCGCCCGCAACATCGTGGTCGGCAGCAGCGACCCGCGGCTCGCCGGGATCGGCAAGAACGTCGACGCCATCACCCGCGCGGTGCTCTCGCTCAGCCAGTCGCTCAGCGAGAACATCGTCGACCCGGCCGAGGTCGCCGGCTTCGCCGAACGGTTCACCGGCATCATCGACCTGCCCTCCGGCGGTCGCGGCGCCTACGCCGACGTCGACGCCATGGTGCACACCGTGGGCAGCCTGCCGCTGCTGATCGACCTGGCCGAGCAGTACTCCGAGATCAAGAAACGCCGCGGCTTCGTCGAGTACTCCGACCAGGTGGCGCTCGCCCTCGAGATCGCCCGCAGCGTGCCGCAGAGCGCCGCCGACCTGAGAGGTCGGTTCCCGGTGGTGCTGCTCGATGAGTACCAGGACACCAGCGTGGTGCAGACCTGGCTGCTCGCCGAGCTGTTCGCCGGGCAGTCGGTGATGGCGGTAGGCGACCCGAACCAGTCGATCTACGGATGGCGCGGCGCGAGCGCCGCGAACCTCGAGGGGTTCGCCCGGCAGTTCGGTGACGGCACCGTCAACAGCTACTCACTGTCCACCAGCTGGCGCAACGGCCGCGACATCCTGCGCACCGCCAACACGCTGGTCGCCCCGCTCGTCCCGGAAACCCGGGTGCGCGTCGACCGGCTGGAGCCCAGCTTCAGCGCCAGCAACCTGCCGGTGTCGGTGGCCTTTCACGAGACCATCGAGGCCGAGGCGGATGCCGCCGCACTCTGGTTGAAGGAGAGACTCGACGCCGGCGACGACACCGTCACCGCCGCGCTGCTGTTCCGCGCCCGCAAGAGCCAGGGCTACTTCATCCAGGCGCTGCGCCGTCACGAGGTGCCGTATCACGTGCTCGGCATCGGCGGTCTGATGCAGGAACCCGAGATCGCCGACCTGGTCAGTGCGCTCACCGTGCTGCAGGACCCGACCGCCGGCTCCGAACTGGTGCGGCTGCTCGCCGGATCCCGCTGGCGGATCGGCGTGAAAGACCTGCACGCGCTCAACCGGCTCGCCTCCTGGCTGCGTGACCGCGACCTCGCCCAGCAGCCGCTCGATGACGCCGTGAAGGAGCGGATGCGGGCCTCCGTCGCCGACGGAGAAGGCGGCTCGATCGTGGAGGCCCTCGACTTTCTGGCCCACGCCAAGCCCGGCCACAGCCGGCTCGAGGCGTTCAGCGAGACCGGGCTGGAACGGCTGCGGCACGCCGGGCTCACCTTGGAACGGCTGCGCGGCCGATCCGGCGGTGACCTGCTCGATTTGGTGACCATCGTCGAGCAGGAACTGCTGCTCGACATCGAGAGCGCGGCCAACGACGCGCACACCACCGGCCGGGCCGGCATGGAGGCGTTCTTCGACGCGCTCGCCGGCTACCTCGCGGTTGATGACACCGCGTCGCTCGGCGGGTTCCTCGGCTGGCTGCGCGAAGCGGAGTGGCGTGAGGGGCTCGCGCCCAGGCCGGAGGACCCGGAGCCGCGCACCGTGCAGCTGCTGACGATCCACGGGTCGAAAGGTCTCGAGTGGGATCACGTGGTGGTTCCGCGCATGGTCGAGGACGAGCTGCCCGGCACCTCCCGGGAGGGCTCAAACGGCTGGCTCAGCTTCGGTTCGTTGCCCTGGGACTTCCGCGGCGACGCCGCCGACATGCCCGAGTTCGACTGGCGGCACGCGACCAGTCGCAAGGAATTGCTCGAGGAGAAGAAGCGCTTCGCCGAGGCGGTGAAGCACCGGCACGGGCTGGAGGAGCGCCGGCTCGCGTACGTGGCGGTCACCCGTGCCCGGCACTCCCTGCTGATGTGCGGTTCGTTCTGGTCCACCCAGACCAAGCCGCGCATCCCGAGCCCGTACCTGCTCGAGCTGCAGCAGGCGGGGGTCATCGACGCGCTGCCGGAGGCCAGCGAGTTCGAGGAGAACCCGCTCGGCGATCGGATGAACGAGTTCGTCTGGCCGGCCGACCCGCTGGGCGGACGGCGGCCCGCACTGGAGGCGGCCGCCGAGCGGGTGCGCGAGGCCAGGGAGCATGAGACTGAGCCGGGGCGGAACGGGGAGTGGAGTCTCGAGCTCGACCTGCTGCTCGAGGAACGCCGACGCCGGCTGAACGCCGAGGAGCGGATGCCGCTGCCGGGCCGAGTGCCCGCCTCCCGGTTCAAGGATTACGTCACCGATCCGGCATCCGTTGCTGCGTCGCTGCGGCGGCCGATGCCGGAGCGTCCGTACCGGGCGACGCGGCTCGGCACCCTGTTCCACTCCTGGGTGGAGGACCGCTACGGCCAGGGCGGCACCTCGGAAACGATGGACGCCCTGATCAGCGAGCTCGATTCCGCCGACATCGACAATCAAGCCATCGACGAGGTGGAGCTCGCTCGGTTGAAGGATGTCTTCGAGCGTTCCCCGTGGGCCAGCAGCACTCCGGTCGACGTGGAACGCGAGATCCACCTGGTGCTCGACGGGCAGGTCATCGTCTGCAAGATCGACGCGGTGTACGCCGACGGCGACGGGTTTCAGGTGGTCGACTGGAAGACCGGCAAGGCGCCCCGGGATGCCGACGATCTGGCGAACAAGCAGTTGCAGCTGGCGCTGTACCGGCTGGCATACGCAAAGTGGAAGGGTGTCGACCCGGCGCTGATCTCCGCGGTGTTCTACTACGTGAGCGATGACCGCATCATCACCCCGGAGCGGATCTTCGACGAGGACGAGCTCGTAGCCCTGTGGCGGGCGTCGCTGGAGTGACCATCCGCTATTAACGGCCCCCTCCACTGGTTGAGGAGGCCGCTCGCGGCCCTCTCGACAC
>JBEVDR010000200.1:0-11715 GCA_040513215.1 Microbacteriaceae bacterium
GGCATCCCCGCGCGACACAACGAGCTTCATCTCGCTCGGCGCCTCGCAATCGGGTCAGCCGACCATGGCATCCGTGATGGCGATGGTCGACTCCGACGACGCGGACATCATCGTCAAACGCCTGCAGCCGCTCGCCGAGATCTCACCGCTTCACGGCCAATCCGTGCAACTCACCACCTACCCAGCGGTCATCGCGAACGCGCGCGGAGCCGGCAACCAAGGCCGGGGAGAACCTGTCGCGCGCTCCGGCCTCATCGAACACATCACTCCGGAATTCGCCCAAGCGGCGGCACGGCTCATCAACAGCGGGGCGGCTTACTTCTTCCAGATCCGTTCCGTCGGAGGTGCAATCTCCGACGTCGATCCCGACGCGACCGCGTACGCACACCGGTCAGCGAACTTCTCGGTCGTCGCGTTCGCCTCCAACCGGCAACGACTGGACCTGCTCTGGGCTGGCCTCTACCCGCACTTCGATGGCTTGTACCTCAGCTTCGAAACCGACCAGAGCCCCGAACGGATCGCCGACGCGTTCCCGCCCAAGACACTCGATCGACTGCGTCAGCTCAAAGCGCTGTACGACCCCAACAACCTGTTCAACGACAACTTCAACGTCGTCGAAACCGTGACCGAAGAACGGAGCGCATCATGACCGACTATGGCCACGACCCACTATTCGGGGTATTCATCACCCCGGTCAACCAACCAGCCATGCAGGCCGTGGACATGGCCATCGTCGCCGATCGGGCGGGTCTTGACCTCGCCACCTTCCAGGACCACCCGTACCAGCCGAAGTTCCACGACACGTGGACTTTGCTTTCCTACGTCGCGGCCCGCACTGAACGCATCCGGGTGAGCGGGAACGTGCTCAACCTGCCGTTACGGGACCCTGCCGTCCTGGCTCGCAGCGCCGCGAGCCTCGACCTGCTCAGTGGTGGACGGTTCGAACTCGGAATCGGCTCCGGCGGGTTCTGGGACGCGATTGAGGCCATGGGCGGCCGCCGCCTCACCGCGGGCCAGGGCGTCCAGGCGCTTGAGGAGGCCCTCCACATCATCCGCGGCATCTGGGCGACTGACGAGGTCGGCCGCCTGCAAGTCGATGGCGAGTATTACCGGGTTTCGGGCGCCAAACGCGGTCCGGCGCCCGCCCATGACATCGGCGTCTGGATCGGGGCGTACAAACCGCGGATGCTGCGGCTGACCGGTCGCGCCGGCGATGGCTGGCTCCCCTCGCTGGGCTACCTGCCGGGTGGCCCCTCCGACTTGGAAGAGATGAACAAATACATCGACGAGGGCGCCGAACGCGCGGGCCGCGACCCCCGCGCAGTGCGCCGGCTGCTGAACATCTCCGGCCAGTTCACTCCGTCAAGCCGCGGCCTGTTCAGTGGGCCACCCCGGGGCTGGGCAGAGCACGCCGCCACCCTCGCCCTCACATACGGCACCTCAGGATTCATCCTCCCCGCCGATGACCCCACGACCATCGAGATCTTCGCGTCCGAGGTCGCCCCAGCCGCACGCGAACTCATCGCGGCAGAACGCGGAAACGCCGGCATCCCGGATTGGCGGACGCGACCCAGCTCATAAAGCGCGCACCCGTGATCTCCAGGAACGGTTCTCTCCTCCCGCACTGGCGGCAACGTGTCCCGGTAGCCTGAAGCCATGTTCGATCGCGCTTTGCTTGCGCGACCAGCGCTGGAGGTGGCGCCGCTCTTGCTCGGCGCTGTCATCCGAAAAGGGGCGGTCGCTGTGCGGATCACGGAGGTCGAGGCCTATCTCGGCGCGGTTGATCCCGGATCGCATGCCTTCCGGGGCAAGACCAAGCGCAACGCGACCATGTTCGGCGAGCCCGGTCACCTCTATTGCTACTTCACCTACGGCATGCACGTCTGCGCGAACGTGGTCTGCTCGCCGGAGGGCAGCGCCTCCGGTGTGCTGCTGCGGGCCGGCGAGGTCATCGAGGGCATCGACCTGGCGCGGGAGCGTCGCACCAGCAGCCGCCACGACATCGACCTCGCCCGCGGGCCTGCGCGCCTCGCCGTGGCGCTCGGCATCACGCTGGCCGACGGCGGCAGCGATCTGGAGGCAGGCGACATCCGCCTCGACCTGCCGACTGAACCGGCTCCGTTCGCGACCGGCCCGCGCACCGGTGTCTCCGGTGCCGGCGGCACGCATCACTTCCCGTGGCGCTTCTGGATTCCGGATGACCCGACCGTGTCGCCGTACAAGGCGCACGTCCGCAAGAAGCGCTGACTGAGCTGCTAGCTAGCTAACTACCCGAGCCCTACCCTGAGCACGGCACCGCAGACGGCCGCCCAGATCAGGCTGGCCAGGGTGCCGATGATGAACCGCTCCCGCACCTCCGGCTCCCGCAACTCCGAATACCGGCCGACACCCTTGACCGCCACCACCAGGGCGAGCGCTTCCGGGTAGCCCACCGCGATCCCGGCGACCACGCCGAGGCGCTCCAAGAATCCGATGGCCGTTCCACCGCGCAGCACCTCCTGCGGGTTGTGCTCGCGCAGCACGATGATGCCGCCGTGCGTGCCGGGCGTCGAACGAGTGGCGAGCCGCAGCACGAGCGCGGCCAGCGGGCCGCCGGCGATGATGCCGAGCGCCGCGATGCACAGGCTGATCACGGCGGGCACCACGTCAAGGCTCAACGCGGGAAGGCTCCCGAACCAGATGATGAACACGCAGAGCAGCACGGGCACGATCGGCACCACGGCCAGTCGCCGGTACTTCTGCTGTGCCGCGAGCACGGCCGCCACCACGCCGGCGAGACAGAGCACGGCGACCGTGATCCAGACGATGAGCGAGAGCACTGGTCACCCCTTGTCAGTCAGTGTTGGTGGCGGCGGTGGGTGCCGCGGATGCCACGGATGTCGACGCGTCATGCGCCTCCATGAGCCTAGCCAGAGCCACCGTCGCTTCCGCCTCAGCACGCAGGTGTGCCGCCTGGGCGCGTTTGCTCGCGGCCTGCGGCGTGATGCCGAGCACGGCCGCGGCATCCGCCTGCGACCGGCCATCCCGCACCAGGTCGTACAGCTCCCACCCCTCGGCGCTGCGCCGTTCCCGCAGCTGCAGCAGCAGGTCGAGAACGGCCTGCAGGTCCGACGCGGATGGCGCGGCATCCGACCCGGCACTGACGATCGCAGTGCGGGTCGCGCGCTTCTTCGCCCGATCGATCGCGGCCCGCGCGGCGATGAAAGCGTCGCCCGATGCCTCGCGCGTTGACTTCGGCAACGGAGTATCGACCGGACCGATGCCGCAGCCACTGCTCCACTGCTCGGAGCGCGACAGTTCCAGAAGCACCCGCAGCGCGGTGCCGGCATCCGCGGTGACCAGCTGCAGCTCATCGCCTGCGGTGCGTTCCGCGGGGAGGGTGAGCCCGCTCTCCCGATTGAGCGCGTCGAGCGTGGCGGCCACCAGATCCGATGTGCCGCGGCTGTTCACCTGATCAGCCGTGATAACGAACATCCACACTCCTTCGTCGAGCGCGAGTCGGGCCCTTGCCGAGCCCTCGTCAAGCCGACAGGGTTGCGCTCTACTTGATCAACTCTACAAGCATGATCGCGGATAAATAAAGCCGCAGTGGTTGATGTGAATTCTGTGTTTCGATCTGCCGACACCTGACAGCGGGCGATGAGCCGCATAGGCTCGAAATACATCTGACCTGTCGATCGGGGGCATCAGTGGTGGAAACCTGGCCGGGAACGCCGTATCCGTTGGGCGCGACCTTCGATGGAAGCGGCACAAACTTCGCCCTGTTCAGCGAAGCAGCATCCCGTGTCGAGCTCTGCCTCTTCGATGATGACGGCGTGGAAACTCGCGTGCCGTTGCGCGAGGTCGACGCCTACGTCTGGCACGCCTACCTGCCGCACGTGCAGCCGGGGCAGCGCTACGGCTACCGGGTGCACGGCGAGTACGCGCCAGAGCGGGGGATCCGCAACAACCCGGCGAAGCTGCTGCTCGACCCGTACGCCAAGTCGATCGACGGCGACATCCGCTGGAACCAGTCGCTGTTCTCCTACAATTTCGGCGACCCGAGCAGTCGCAACGACGACGACTCCGCGCCGTACGCGATGAAGAGCGTGGTGATCAACCCGTTCTTCGACTGGGCAGGCGACCGGCCGCTGCGCACCCCGTACAGCAACTCGATCATCTACGAGGCGCACGTGAAGGGCCTCACCCAGCTGCATCCGGCCGTGCCTGAGGAACAGCGCGGCACCTACGCCGGCGTCGCTCATCCGGCCGTGATCGACCACCTGACCAAGCTCGGCGTCACCGCGATCGAGCTGATGCCGGTGCACCAGTTTGTGAACGACAACACCCTGCAGGACAAGGGCCTGTCGAACTACTGGGGCTACAACACCATCGGCTTCTTCGCCCCGCAGAACACCTACTCGTCGACCGGCAACAACGGCCAGCAGGTGCAGGAGTTCAAGAGCATGGTGCGTTCCCTGCACCGGGCAGGTATCGAGGTCATCCTCGACGTGGTCTACAACCACACCGCGGAGGGCAACCACCTTGGTCCGACCCTGTCCTTCAAGGGCATCGACAACGCCGCGTACTACCGGCTGATGGACGACGACCCGCAGCACTACATCGACTACACCGGCACCGGCAACTCGTTCAACGTGCGCCACCCGCACTCGCTGCAACTGATCATGGACAGCCTGCGCTACTGGGTGATCGAGATGCACGTCGACGGATTCCGCTTCGACCTGGCCGCCGCGCTGGCACGCGAGTTCTACGACGTCGACAAGCTCGCCACCTTCTTTGAACTGGTGCAGCAAGACCCGGTCGTCTCGCAGGTCAAGCTGATTGCCGAGCCATGGGATGTCGGACCCGGCGGCTACCAGGTGGGAAACTTCCCGCCGCAATGGACCGAGTGGAACGGCAAGTACCGCGACACGGTCCGCGACTTCTGGCGCGGCGAACCGTCGACCCTCGGCGAGTTCGCGGCCAGGGCCACCGGATCCGCCGACCTCTACGAATCGGAGGGACGACGCCCGGTGGCGTCGATCAACTTCGTCACCGCGCACGACGGCTTCACCCTGCGCGACCTCGTCTCCTACAACGACAAGCACAACCAGGCCAACGGCGAGGGCGACCTTGACGGCGAATCCCACAACCGCAGCTGGAACAGCGGAGTGGAGGGGCCCACGGATGACGCGGCGGTCCTCGCCCTGCGCTCCCGCCAGCAGCGCAACTTCCTGGCGACCCTGCTGCTGTCGCAAGGGGTGCCGATGATCCTGCACGGCGACGAACTCGGCCGTACCCAGCAGGGCAACAACAACGTGTACGCGCAGGACTCTGAGCTGTCCTGGATCGACTGGAGCGCGGTCGACCAGCCGCTGGTCGAGTTCACCGCAGCGGTCGCCAGGCTGCGACACGAGCATCCGACCTTCCGCCGGGTGCGCTACTTCGACGGCCGGCCGGTGACCCGCGGCGAGGGCGAGCCGCTGCCGGACATCGTCTGGCTCACCCCGAGCGGAACCGAGATGGAGCCGGAAGACTGGGACACGAAGTTCGCCAGGTCGGTCGCCGTGTTCCTGAACGGCAATGGCATTCGCGGCCGGGATGCGCGCGGCCAGCCGATCACCGACGTCAATTTCCTCGTGCTGTTCCACGCCGCCGCCGAGCCGATCGAGTTCACCCTGCCTGCCGAGCAGTTCTCCGCGACCTGGGAGATCGTGGTCGACACCAGCGGGGGAGTGCAGGAGCTCGAGACCATCGCGGCCGGCAGCACACTGACCGTCGAGGGACGCTCCCTGGTGGTGCTCCGCGCGCACAGCCCCGCCGATCAGGCGGCAGCAGATGACTCAGTGGCGGCGAGCCTCAGCGTGCTCACCGGCTCGCACACCGAGAAGGTCGGATGAGAATCCCCGCCAGCACCTACCGGCTGCAGGTGCGGCCGGGGTTCGACTTCGAGGCGGTCGTCGGCGTCATCCCGTACCTGGCCGATCTCGGCGTGGACTGGATCTATCTGTCGCCCATCCTGCAGGCCGAACGCGGCTCCGCGCACGGGTACGACGTCACCGATCCCACCCGCATCGACGCCGAGCGCGGAGGGGAGGCCTGCTTCCGGCGCGCCGTGGCCGCGGCCCGCGAGCGCGGGCTCGGGGTGCTGGTTGACATCGTGCCGAACCACCTCGGTGTCGCCACCCCGGCGCAGAACCCGTGGTGGTGGGACGTGCTCACGCATGGACAGTCGTCAGAACACGCGGCGACCTTCGACATCGACTGGGCAGCGGGCAACGGTCGGCTGCGGATTCCGGTTCTGGGCACGGCGGCGGATGTCGCGGCGCTCGCCGTGGTCGGCGACGAGTTGCACTACTACGACCACCGCTTCCCGCTCGCTCCGGGCACGGCGGACGACGGCGCGGACGCGGTGCAGGTGCACGCGCGCCAGCACTACGAACTCGTCGACTGGCGGCGGGCCGACGACGACCTGAACTACCGGCGCTTCTTTGCCGTGAACAGCCTGGCCGGCGTCCGGGTGGAGCTGCCGCGGGTCTTCGACGACTCGCACGCCTTGGTTGCCCGCTGGTTCACCGACGGCCTCGTCGACGGGCTCCGGGTCGACCACCCCGACGGCCTGCACGACCCGAAGGGCTACTTCGACCGGCTGCGGGTGCTCACCGGCGGGGCGTGGACGCTGGCCGAGAAGATCCTCGAGCCGGGGGAGGCGCTGCCCGCCACCTGGGCACTGTCCGGCACCACCGGTTACGACGCGCTCGCCGTGATCGACCGGGTGCTCACCGACCCGGCCGGCGAACACCCGCTGACCGCGCTGGACCACCGATTGCGCGGTGACGACCTGCCCTGGCCAGACCTGGTGCATCGCGGCAAGCGTGAGGTGACCGACGGGATGCTGCGCTCCGAGGTATTGCGGCTGGTGCGGGACATCGGGTGGGACCGATTCGACGCCCCCACCACCGAAGCGGCGCTCGCCGAGCTGCTGGCCTGCTTCCCGGTCTACCGCTCCTACCTGCCCGACGGGACCGAGCACCTGGAGACCGCGCTGCGCGAGGCCACTCGCCGCCGCCCCGAACTGGCCGACCCGCTGCGGCAGCTGGCCGAGCTACTCGCCGATCCGCGACATCCGGCCGCCCTGCGCTTCCAGCAGACCTCGGGCATGGTGATGGCGAAGGGCGTGGAAGATCGGGCGTTCTACCGGTACTCGCCACTCACCTCGCTCACCGAGGTGGGCGCCGACCCGTCCGAATTCAGCGTCAGCGTCGACCGTTTCCACTCTGTTCAGGCCGAGCGGCAGGCGCACTGGCCGCACACCATGACCGCCCTGTCCACTCACGACACGAAACGCTCGGAGGACGCCCGCGCCCGGCTGGCGGTGCTCGCCGAGCTGCCGGATGACTGGGCCGAGGCGCTCGACGCGCTGCGATCGCAGGTGCCGATCGGTGACGGGCCCCTGGAGAACCTGATCTGGCAGGCGGTGATCGCGGCCTGGCCGATCGAGCCCGACCGGCTGCTCGGCTACGCGCTGAAGGCCGCCCGCGAAGCTGACCTCAGCACGCACTGGACCGCGCCGGATGCCGCCTTCGAACGCCGGCTCGCCGATCTGGTCGACGCGACATCCACCAACCCGGCCGTGACCGCGGTCATCACCGGCTTCGTCGACCGCGTCAGCGCAGCGGGCTTCTCGAACGGTCTCACCGCGAAGCTGCTGCAGCTCACCGCTCCCGGCGTGCCCGACGTGTACCAGGGCAGCGAACTCTGGGAGCGTTCTCTCGTCGACCCGGACAACCGGCGCCCGGTCGACTTCGCCGAGCGGGTGCGGCTGCTGACGCGACTGGACGACGGATGGCGCCCTCCTCTCGATTCGGGAGGCGCCGCCAAACTACTGATCACCAGCCGAGCGCTGCGGCTGCGCCGTGACCGCCCCGACCTGTTCACCGGCTACCACCCCGTGGCCGCGGCCGGCGCCGCCGCCGGCCACGCGATCGCGTTCGACCGGGGCGGAGCGATCACGGTCGGCACCCGCCTCCCGCTCGGGCTCGCCCGCGCGGGCGGATGGCGCGACACCACCATCCTCCTGGAGTCACCGCACACCGACGTGCTGACCGGACACCTATTCGAGCCCGGGCAGGTCGCGCTGGCGATGCTGCTCGAGCAGTATCCGGTGGCGTTGCTCGCCCGGAACGACTCCCGGACCGACACCGCAGAGGACGACCCACGATGACCAGCCGCGCCCCGTTCGCCGTCTGGGCGCCCACCCCGACCACGGTGCGACTGAGGCTCGAGGGCGAGACCCTCCCCATGGTCCGCGCCGGCGACGACTGGTGGACGCCCGAGCCCGACGCCCTGCACGCCGCCCTCGCGCGGGCCGGCGCGCATCCGGTCGACTACGGCTACCTGCTCGACGACGACCCCACGGTGCTGCCCGATCCGCGCTCCCGGCGGCAGCCATCTGGCGTGCACGAGCGCTCGCGCAGCTTCGACCCAGGCGAATTCGCCTGGTCGGACGCCGGGTGGACCGGTCGGCAGCTGGCCGGCGCCGTGATCTACGAACTGCACATCGGAACCTTCACCCCCGAAGGCACCCTGGATGCCGCCGCCACCCGCCTCGACCACCTGACGAGCATCGGCGTTGACTTCGTAGAACTGCTGCCGGTCAACGCGTTCAACGGCACGCACAACTGGGGCTACGACGGCGTGCTCTGGTACGCGGTGCAGGAGCAGTACGGGGGCCCGGCCGCCTACCAACGGTTCGTCGACGCCTGCCACGCCGCCGGACTCGGGGTGGTTCAGGATGTCGTCTACAACCACCTCGGGCCGAGCGGCAACTACCTGCCCCGGTTCGGGCCCTACCTGCACCCGGCGTCGGCGAACACCTGGGGGTCATCGCTCAACCTCGACGGAGACCAGTCCGACCAAGTGCGCCGCTACGTCATCGAGAACGCGCTCGCCTGGTTCCGCGACTATCACGTCGACGCGCTGCGCCTCGACGCGGTGCACGCGCTCGTCGATCATCGCGCCACACACTTGCTCGAGCAGCTGGCCGAGGATGTCGCCGTCCTCTCCGCCGAGCTCGGCCGGCCGCTCACCCTGATCGCCGAATCCGATCTGAACGACCCCCGCCTGATCACCCCGCGCGATGCGGGCGGCTACGGGCTCGACGCCCAGTGGAGCGACGACTTCCACCACGCCCTGCACAGCAACCTCACCGGCGAGGCGAACGGCTACTACAGCGACTTCCACTCGTTGGAAGCACTCGACAAGGTGCTGCAGCGCGGGTTCTTCCACGACGGCAGCTTCTCCAGCTTCCGCGGACGCAGCCACGGCCGCCCGATCGATCGCGACCGGATGCCGACCTGGCGGCTGGTGGTCTGCTCGCAGAACCACGACCAGATCGGCAACCGGGCGGCCGGCGACCGGCTCAGCGCCCAACTTGACGCGGGCCAGCTGGGCATCGCCGCCGTGCTCGTAATGCTCGGCCCGTTCACACCGATGCTGTTCATGGGGGAGGAGTGGGGCGCATCCACCCCGTGGCAGTTCTTCACCTCGCATCCCGAGCCGGAGCTCGGCGACGCCACCGCTCGCGGCCGCATCGCCGAGTTCGCCCGCATGGGCTGGGACGCGAGCACGGTGCCGAACCCGCAGGATCCCATCACCTTCCAGCGGTCCAAGCTGAACTGGGAGGAGCGCGAGACCGGCGAGCACGCCGCACTGCTCGCCCTGTACCGGCAGCTCGCCGACATCCGTTCGGCACACCCCGAGTGCCGAGACCCGCGATTCAGCAGCATCCGCACTCGGTTCGATGCCGCCGCCGGCTGGTTCCTGCTCGGCCGCGGCACGCTTGGCATTGCGGTCAATTTCAGCGATCGGCCCGCGCGCGTCCCGCTTGAGGGCCGGCACCGGATGCTGCTGGCCGCTGACCACGCAACCCTCGACGATCACGGGGTGCTGCTGCCCGGGCACGGGTTCGCGGTGCTGGACGCGGCGTGACACGCCGCTTAGTACAGTGGGTGCCGTGTCAGCCTCAGCATCAGCCCTGCAGAATCAACGTAACGACGAGTCCTTCGAGGACATCTGGGACGAACTCACGTGGCGCGGCCTCGTGCACGTGTCCACCGATGCCGACGAGCTGAAGAAACTGCTCGCGGGCGACCCGATCACCTACTACTGCGGCTTCGACCCGACCGCGCCCAGTCTGCACCTGGGTAACCTCGTGCAGATCCTGCTGCTGCGTCGGATCCAGCTCGCCGGACACCGCCCGCTCGGTCTCGTCGGCGGCTCCACCGGGCTGATCGGCGACCCGCGGCCCACCGCGGAACGCACCCTGAACACCAAGGACACCGTCGCGGAATGGGTCGGCTACCTGCGAGGGCAGATCGAGCGCTTCCTCAGTTTCGAGGGCGACAACGCCGCCCGCATGGTGAACAACCTCGACTGGACCGCCCCGCTGTCGGCGATCGACTTCCTCCGTGAGGTGGGCAAATACTTCCGCGTCGGCACCATGCTGAAAAAGGATGCCGTGAGCGCCCGCCTGAACAGCGACGCCGGCATCAGCTACACCGAGTTCAGCTACCAAATCCTGCAGGGCATGGACTTCCTCGAGCTCTACCGCAGCTACAACTGCGTACTGCAGACCGGCGGCAGCGACCAGTGGGGCAACCTCACCAGCGGCACCGACCTGATCCACAAGGCAGAGGGCGCCAGCGTGCACGCCATCGGCACCCCACTGATCACCAACTCCGACGGCACCAAGTTCGGCAAGAGCGAGGGGAACGCCATCTGGCTCGACCCCGAGCTGACCAGCCCGTACGCGTTCTACCAGTTCTGGGTCAACACCGACGATGCGGATGTCATCGACCGGCTGAAGATCTTCACCTTCCTCGACCGCGCCGAGATCGACCGGCTGGCCGAGGCGGTGGCGAGCGAACCGTTCAAGCGCGAAGCGCAGAAGGTGCTCGCCTTCGAGGTCACCGCCCTGGTGCACGGGGAAGAAGCCACCCGCGCCGCGATCGCGGCATCCGCTGCCCTGTTCGGGCAGGGTGAGTTGGCCGAGCTTGACGCGGTGACGCTCGAGGCGGCCATCCGGGAACTGCCGCAGGCGGCCGAGGCCAACTCGTCGTCGACGATCGTGCAGCTGCTGGTCGACGCCACTCTCACCAAGAGCCTGGGGGAGTCCCGCCGGGCCATCGCGCAGGGCGGCGTCTACCTGAACAACGACAAGGTGACGGATGACGCGGCGACCCTCGGTGCGGCGCTGCTGCACGGTCGGTTCGCGGTGCTTCGACGGGGCAAGAAGTCTCTCGCCGGCGTGGTCATTTCTTAGCCGAAAACGGCCTGGAACCTGAACCCACATCACGGACACGCCCGGGATTTACGTTCATTTGCCGGACTGGAAACATCCACGTAATGTTTCTTCTTGTCACCCCAAAGGTGCGGGAAGCGGAAGAGCTTCTCGGCCTCAAGCGGGGACCAAGCCAACAACAATAGCTGCATTTGTAGCCCGGTTGTTTGTGCGTAACATTGCTGAACCACTTCTGGAAGTGCCTTCGCAGATCAGCCGGATAACGGCGGTAAACGAAGCCAGATAGACGTGCTAAGCTAAGGAAGTTGCCCCGAGGGCAGGCCGGATTGAAGATCTGGTTGTAACTCGGGTGCGTCCGATCCTTGAGAACTCAACAGCGTGCACAATGTCAAATGCCAAAAACCTCGGCCCTGACTTCGGTTAGGGAAGAGATT
>JBEVDR010000201.1:0-7111 GCA_040513215.1 Microbacteriaceae bacterium
GCCGTCGGCCTCGATGCGGGCGCAGCGTCCTCGTCATCTGGCTCCGGCTATCAACGCGACCGCCGACGCGCTGCCCTTCGACGACAACAGCTTCGACGCGAGCATGGCCAGCGTCACCGTTCACCAGTGGCCCGACGTGCGAGAGGGTCTGGCGGAGATGCGCCGGGTCACGCGCGGACCGGTCGTCATTCTCACCTTTGATCCTGTGGTGCCCGAGCCGTGGTGGCTACCGGAGTATGTGCCGGTGCTCTTCGAAGTCGAGGCCAGGCGGATGCCGCCACTTGACACGATCGCCGACGCCCTGGGCGCCGCGCGCGTCGAGATCGTGCCGATCCCTGTCGACTCGATCGATGGCTTCGGGCAAGCGTTCTTCGGACGCCCGGAACGCGTGCTCGACCCGGCCGTGCGCCGCGCCATGTCAGCCTGGAGCTTCGTGCCCACCGAGGTCATCGCCGAGTTCGAGCAGCGCCTGTCGAAGGACCTCGAATCCGGCGAGTGGGACAGCCGCTACGGCCACTTCCGTACGATGACCGAGTTCGACGGCGGACTGCGACTGGTGATCAGCGAGGGCACCCCCGACGAGTGAGAGTTTTCTCACGAGATACCGTGAAAGCGGTCATGCACGGATAATTGAGGAATGCCTCACCCGCGGTTACCTCATTGGTCAGTGCGGGTGCGCATTCTGGCGGCGATCCTGGCGGTCACCGCACTAGCCATGATCGTGACGGGCGGCACCGCGTACCTGGTGCAACGCGACCGAGTGCTGCAGGCCGTCGACGCTCATCTGGTAGCCGCCGTCGAATCGGCGCGCGTCGTGGTCACCGGTTCTCGCAGCACGGATCCCGACGGAACCGCCGCGCCGGCCGTGGCCGCCGGTTTCACCGACGCGCGCACCGCTCTGGAGGCCGTCTTGGCGCGCGTGCTCCCCACCCCCAACCAGAGTTCGATTGGCATCCTCGACGGCGTCCCCACCTATGTCTCGGCGCTGGAGACCGACTTCCACCTCGAAGACGATTCGGCGTTCCTCGGCCGGGTCGTCACCGAGACCGCCGACGGCTCGGTGCGCCTGGGCACCGCAGAGTCAGCTATCGGGAACCTGCGCTACATCGCCACCCCGATCATCGTTCCCGGAGCGGAATCTCGCGGCCTGTTCGTGACGGCCTACGACATGGATGCGGAACTCGCGGTCATCACCACCGCGTTCAGCACGTATGCGTGGGTGGCGCTGGTGTCCCTGGTCGGCATCGGGCTTGTCGGCTGGTATGTGGCGGGGCGCCTGCTGCGCCCCATCCGTCATCTCACCGCCGCTGCCTCCCGCATCACCGCCACCGATCTCAGCCAGCGGATTCCGGTCGCCGGCAACGATGACGTGTCGGCCTTGACTGCGACCGTGAACGACATGCTCGGCCGGCTCGACGCGTCGCTCACGGCGCAGAGTCAGCTGCTGGCCGATGTGCGGCACGAACTGAAGACTCCGTTGACCATCGTGCGGGGGCACCTGGAGGTGGTAGACCCGACGGATGCCGACGACGTGCAGTCGACGCGGACGCTCGCCATTGACGAACTCGACCGCATGTCCGGGCTGGTCGATGAGATCGGGCTGCTCGCCGACACTCAGATGTCGGGGGCGCTGCATCGCACCCAGATCGACGTGGCCGATCTCACCGAGCAGGTGTTCGCGAAGGCATCCGCCCTCTCGAACCATGACTGGCGGCTCGCGGAGACCGCAACCGCGGTGGCCAGCGTCGACGCCGGACGGATCACCCAAGCGTGGCTGCAGCTGGCCGACAACGCGGCCAAGTACTCCGCCGCCGGCTCCCTGATCCAACTGGGCAGCAGGATGCGCACCGCTGATCGGGTGGAGTTCTGGGTGCTCGACGAGGGCCCCGGCATCCCCGAGGGCATGGAGGACCGCATTTTCGAACGCTTCGGCCGGGTCGATTCACGGCGCGGCATCCAGGGATCAGGGCTCGGCTTGTCGATCGTCGCGGCCATCGCGGGGGCGCACGGCGGCACGGTGACGCTGCAGACCTCCCCCTCCGGCTCACGCTTTGCCATCGATGTGCCCACGGCACAGGACGAAGTCCCGCAATGAGCAGCATCCTTCTGGTCGAGGACGAAGACCGCATCGCTACCTTTGTGCGCAAGGGGCTGACCGCCGCCGGGTATGCCTGTCATGTGGTGGATGACGGTCTCGCGGCGGTCGAGCACGCACGCTCCGACGAGTTCGACCTGGTTCTGCTGGATGTCGGTCTGCCCTCGATCGACGGATTCGAAGTGTTGAAACGAATCCGCGAGTTCAATGACGCGGTGCCGATCATCATGCTGACCGCTCGCACCGCCACCTCAGATACGGTGGCGGGTCTCGAGGGCGGAGCAAACGATTATCTGGCGAAGCCGTTCAAGTTCGACGAACTGGTGGCGCGGGTGCGTACCCGACTGCGGGAATCGACCAAACAGGTGGCGTCATCCTCCACGTCGCTCACCCACGATGGCCTGACGCTGGATCTGCGCTCGCGACGAGCCACCGCCGGTGAGCAGGTCGTCGACCTGTCAGCCCGGGAGTTCGCGCTGCTGGAGGAGTTCATGCGGCACCCCGGTCAGGTGCTCAGCCGCGAGCAGCTGCTCAGCAGGGTGTGGGGATTCGACTTCGATCCCGGATCCAACGTCGTCGACGTGTACGTGCGCTACCTGCGATCGAAGCTCGGCGCTGACCGGATCGAGACTGTGCGCGGGATGGGCTACCGGCTGGGCTGAGCGGGCCGGGTTGAGTAGTGGCACCGTGGCAGCACGATGGCCCGGACACTCGCCCGGGCCATCACTGTTTGCTGGTTAGTCGACCGACACCGGGCTCACCGGCGACGCGGCGCTGATCGGGCTGGCGGGACTGATCGGCGACGCTGCGCTGACTGGGCTCACGACGCTCGGAGCGGAGGCCGGGGTAGCGGCAGTGGCCGGCGTCGGGGCGGACGACGACCCGGAGTCGCTGGTTGCGGCGGGCGTTGCAACAGCGGTTGTGACGGGCGCGGTCGGCGCGGCGGTGGGGGCGCTGCCGATCGGGTCGGTCGCCGTGGTCAAACCGAACGCGGCACCGGATGTCGCGGCAGCGGCAGCGCGGTCAGCGCCATTCACCGTCGACGCGTGTGCCGCGGTGAGGGCACCGCCGGCGATCAGGCCAAGGCCGAGCACTGAGGCTGCGCCCACTGCGGTCCACATCGTCTTCTTCTGCATGGTGTTCTCCTGGTTCGTGTTCGGTCGCGTCCGACGAGGCGGTGCGTTTCGCTGACAAGAACCAGTTTTGTGAGCCGGGATGAGGGCTAGAGGAGGCTCAGGTTAGAGCGTTCTCATCGTGCCGGGCAGCGAGCTGCCGCCGGTCTCGGGCTGGCCGATGAGCGTGTGCGCGCGCGACACCAGCGCCTCGGGCGCGACGCTCTGCCCCAGCGCATGGGCAATCAGATGGGTTGCAGAGATCGCGCGTGCCCGCGCTGCGAAGCCGCGATCGGGTCGGGTGATCCAACTGCGCCGCCACCGGTCGGCGAGGGAGTCCACGCGCCGCGCGCAGGCGATGTCGCCGCGTTCGCCGTACATTGCCGCCGACACGACCAGGTGAGCGTGCAGGGCAGCGGCGTCGTCTGCCGGGTCGCCGGTTCCCGCCGTGTCGATGTCGAGTATTCCGACCAGAGCGCTGTCGGCCGGATTCAGGAAGAGTTGGCCGAGGTGCAGGTCGCCGTGGATCGTCATCGGCCGTGTCATCGGTGCCGATGCAAGCACGCGCTCGATCTGTCGGCACGCATCATCCAGCCTGGCAAGGAGGGTTCCGTCGGCACCGCGGTGCGAGAGCAGCGTGCCCACCCGGCGCTCGTACCAGGACAGCCGCGTGGCGAGCGACGCCCTCGCCGGTTTGTCGCTGGGTACGCCGCCGATCCGCGCGCACATGTCGGTGATGCCTGACACCAGCGCGTCAGCTTCTGCGTCGCTGAGTCGTGTGACCGCGGCCGATGCGAGTTCGCCGTGCAGTGAGGTGAACGCGATGATGCCGTCGTCGGTCCAGCCGAGTGTGCCGGGCACCGGCAGTCCGGCATCCCGCCAGATGGAGTACTTGGCCTGCAGGTCGAACACCTGGTCGGGCCGCACGACCTTGATGAACGTCGTGCCGCCTGGCCAGTCCGCGCGCACGACAGCGCGCTTCCCCGGCCGGTAGGCGGCCAGCATCAGCGACACCGTGTCCACACCCAGGCCGATCCGGTTGAGGAGCACCGTCGCCGCGTCGGGGAAGACTGCGGAGGGCAACGCGGGTAGCGCGGGGTCGCGGGGATACAACCAGACGGCGTTCTCGTCGCCGGTCTCGTCGTTGCGCATGGTGAGAACGCCGTCGCGGCCGGCATCGCCCTGGTTGGTTTCCACGTACACGACCTGGCTCTGAGCGGCCCCGTCGCTGCCCGTGAGGGTGACCTCGTGACCGGTGACGTACCCATCACCGGACACGTCGACGCTCAACTGCCTACTGCGCTGCAGGGTGAAGCCCAGTTCTTCGGCGAGGCTCTCCAGCAGGTCGCGCCGCGGGTCCTCGGCCGGCTCAGGCGTCATCGAGGCAGGCCAGTAGCGGGTGCTTGTCCGGGTGTCGGACGGAGTGCGTGGCGCGGTCAGTCGTCATCCGGCTCGTCGACTTCGGGGTCGTCGATGTCATCGAGGTCATCATCGTCGGCCTCGTCATCATCGTCATCAAGGGGTGCCGGCGGCGCAGGGGCGACTGGGATGGGTTGCGATGGCACCTCGCTGGTAGGTGTGCCCGAACCGGCCGGTGCGGTGGGCGCGGCGGGGGTTGTCTGCGCCGCGACGGGCGCCTGCGACTCGGACCCTGCGGGTGCCTGCGGCACGAGCACCGCACTCATCGGCTGCTCGACTCCTGGTTCATCACGGATTGTGGTGGCCTGCACAGCAATGGCGCTGGCAGCCACGATGCCGAGGGCAGCCAGGGCGCCGACAACAGTGGACCTGATCCGTGACATGGTGCCATTCTGCCGTGCGTGGCCAGCAACCTCGGCTTTGGTGAGAGCATTCTCACGATCGGCGTGGCGCGGCAATCTGATGAGCGGCGCCTGCAGCAATACTGGTGGCATGGTCAGGGCTTTCGTGAACCGCCGACGGCTTGCCGAACTGCGACTGGTCGCACAGGGCATTGCCGGGGCGTCGCTCGAGGGTCCCGGTGCCGTCGTTCGGCAGCTGGTCGGCATCCAGGCCCAGGATTTCGATGGTGCGTTGTGGGCGGTGGGGCTGCGGACATCCGCCGCTACTCGCGACGACGTCATAGCGGCGCTGTCATCCGGTGACATGGTGCGATCGTGGCCGCTGCGCGGCACCCTGCATTTCGTTCCGGGCGAGGACCTCGGGTGGATGCTTGACGTGACGGCGCCCCGCCTGATCGCGGGAGCGGCGACCCGGCATCGCGGCCTGGGGCTGGACGCGGCAGTCTTTGAACGCGCACGCGGCGTGGCCGAGGAGCGGATGTCGGGCGGCGGTGTGTTGCCGAGGAACGCCCTGCTGCGCGCGTTCACCGAGCACGGCATCGAGACTCACGGGCAGCGCGGCTACCACATCCTCTGGTACCTCGGCCAGACCGGCACCCTGGTCTTCGGCCCGCCCGATGGGCGCACGCAGACGTTCACCCTGCTCGATGAGTGGGTGCGGCATCCGCGGCGGCTCGAGCGTGACGAAGCGCTCGGCGAATTCGCGCTGCGCTACTTCTCGGGTCACGGCCCGGCTACGGTGCGGGACTTCGCCTGGTGGGCGTCGCTCACGCTGCGCGACGCGCGCACCGGTCTCGCCGTGGCAGGTGCAGCGCTGACCGTGATCGAGCGTGAGGGCATCGAGTACGTCGTGTCGCCGCAGACTCTGGATGCCGCACGGACTCGCTCAGCGGTGCATGCCTTGCCGGGCTTCGACGAGTACCTGCTCGGCTATCGCGACCGCAGCGCTGTGCTCACGGAGGAACATGCGGCGATCGTGGTGCCCGGTGGCAACGGCATGTTCTACCCGACGATCGTCATCGATGGAGAGGTGGCCGGGGTGTGGCGGCGCACGGTCTCGGCTGGCGAGGTCGAGGTGGTGGCGCAGCCGTTCGGTGGGCTGAGTGCCTCGGCACGTCGCGGATTCGACCGGGCGGTGCGGCGTTACGGACGGTTCCTGGGCAGGCCGGTGGCGGTGGTTTCTGAGGTGTAGCCGGATGTCGCGGGCTTCCTCTGCTCCTCCACAGGCGCCCGACCTGGTGACTTATCCCAAGATCTGCGAACTTCCTTCGTAACTATGTTCTAGTCGGGGAGAATCGGAGCATGGATACCCTCGTAGACCGGTTCGACCGGCTGAGCGCCGAACTCTCCGCCCGGCTGCAGCCGGACGGGGTGCGCGGGCTGCCCGACGATGACCTGCTCACCCTGACCGGCGCGGTGGAGCGCCTCGGCCGGGTCGTGGACGGGGCCCGCATCCTGACCGCCGGTGAGGTCGGTGACCGGTCCCGGCGTGAGCTCGGCCCAGACGGGCTGTCCTCCCGCAAGGGCTGCCGCAACCCGATCGAACTGCTCGAACGGGTCACCCTGATCGGCGGGCTGACCGCGCACCAACGGCTGAAACTCGGCCGTGCACTGCAACCGGCCACCAGCCTCACCGGCGAACCGCTGCCGGCCCGCTTCCCGCGGATCGCCGACGCACTGACCGCCGGGCGGATCGGTGTCGATGCCGCGGCCGCGATCGTGAAAGGCCTGCACCCGGCCAACGCGCTCCCGGACGAGCTCGCCGCCGCGGAGGCCGAGCTGGTCGCCGCCGCCAGCACTGATGCGGATGCGGATGCTGCGGCGGTGCCGTTGCCGTGCCCGGCGGACGAGATCGGCGTGCAGGCCGCCGTCTGGCGGGCCGTGATCGACCCCGACGGGCTGCAACCCTCCGAAGAGCGCGCCATGCGCAGCCGCATGTTCGGCAAGGGCTACCTCCGCGACGGCCTGATCCACGGCAGGTACGCGCTGCTGCCGGAGATCGCCGCGAAACTGGACCGCCTCTTCGACGCCTACCTCGCCCCGAAAACCACCGGCGTGTTCCTCACCGACACCGAACGCGCCAC
>JBEVDR010000202.1:0-8061 GCA_040513215.1 Microbacteriaceae bacterium
GTCCATCTCAACGAGCAGCTGGTTCAGGGTCTGCTCGCGCTCGTCGTTGCCGCCGCCGATGCCGGCGCCGCGGTGACGGCCGACGGCGTCGATTTCGTCGACGAAGATGATGGCGGGCGCGTTCTCCTTGGCCTGGGTGAACAGGTCACGCACGCGGCTGGCGCCCACGCCGACGAACATCTCGACGAAGTCGGAGCCGGAGATAGAATAGAACGGTACGCCGGCCTCGCCTGCGACGGCGCGGGCCAGCAGGGTCTTACCGGTTCCGGGAGGGCCGTACAGCAGCACGCCCTTCGGGATGCGGGCGCCGACGGCCTGAAACTTCGCTGGCTCCTTGAGGAAGTCCTTGATTTCGCTGAGCTCTTCGATCGCCTCGTCGGAACCGGCGACATCCGCGAAGGTAACGCTCGGGCTCTCTTTGGAGACGAGCTTCGCGCGTGACTTGCCGAACTGCATGACCTTGTTTCCGCCGCCCTGCATGCTGGAGAGCAGGAACCAGAAGATCACGCCGATGATGATGAACGGCAGCAGGATGCCCATCAGGCTGAGCAGCCAGTTGGTCTGCGGCACCTCGTCATCGAAGGTCGCACCGGATGCGCCGTTGACCGCCTCGATCACCTCGGCGCCACGCGGAGCGACGTAATAGAACTGCACCTGGGTGCCGTTCTCGCCGTCCGCCTTCGACAGGGTCAGGTCGACGCGCTGCTCGCCGTCAACGATGACGGCCTTGTCGACGGTCGAACCGTCAAGCAGTTCGAGCCCCTGCTGCGTGGTGATCTCACGAAAACCGGTACCACCGATGAGGCTGAACCCAATCCACACGGCGATTGCGCCTACCAGAACGTAGACGAAGGGCCCGCGGAAAATGCGCTTGAAATCCATGATCTTGCAAGGTTACCGCCCAGCCGCTGTGCGAGGTCTGGATGTTCGCCGTGAGGGGAACGGCGCGTCGTGCGCTGAGGAAACCGCCTAGGAATACACGTGCGGGGCGAGCACGCCGATGCCCCGCAGGTTGCGGTACTTCTCGGCGTAGTCGAGGCCGTAGCCGACGACGAATTCGTTCGGGATCTCGAAGCCGGCGTACTTGACGTCGACCTGCACCTTGGCGGCATCCGGCTTGCGCAGCAGCGCGCAGATTTCCACGCTCGCGGCTCCTCGTGATTCGAGGTTCGAGCGCAGCCACGACAGGGTGAGGCCGGAGTCGATGATGTCCTCGACGATGAGCACGTCGCGGCCGGTGAGGTCGGAGTCGAGGTCCTTGAGGATGCGCACCACACCGCTTGACTGGGTGCCGGCGCCGTAGGACGAGACGGCCATCCAGTCCATGTCGATGTGCAGCTTGAGTTCGCGTGCCAGGTCGGCCATCACCATGACGGCACCCTTCAGCACGCCCACGAGCAGCGGCCGGCGGTCCTGGTAGTCGGCCTCGATCTGCCGCGATAGTTCCGCGATCTTCGCCTGGATCTGCTCTTCGGAGATGAGCACGGTGCTGAGGTCGCCCGAGACGTCGGTGAGTTCCATGAGTCCTATCCGTGGTCGGGGTCTGCGGTGGTGAAGACGATCAGACCGCCTGCGCGCTCCACTCTAATGCCCGGCGCCTCCAGCGGTCCCTGCCCGTGCCAGTCGGTGACGAGGCGGGCGATCTCAAGGGTGTGCTGCCGGCTGAGTGACACGTGGAACTCGCTCTGCACGGCCAGCCGGATCAGCCGGTTGCGGAGCGCCGGCGGGTTCGCGGCGAGGGCGCCGACCGGCAGCGAGATGCCGGCCTCGGCTATCTCGGCGAGTTCCTCGGCCATCTCGTCGGCGAACCGGTCGAGCGCGGCGTTGTCTTCGCGCAGCTGGTCGGCGGTGCGGGCGAGCGCCTCGGCGACGCCGGGTCCGAGTTCGGCCTCGAGCAGCGGGAGCACTCGGCTGCGCACCCGCACCCGGGTGTAGCCCGGATCGTCGTTGTGCGGGTCGTCCCAGGGCGTCAGGCCGGAGTCGGCACAGAACTGCCGGGTGGTGGCGCGGCGAATGCCGAGCAGCGGCCGCAGCAGCTGAATGTCGCGGGGCCGCGCGTGAGGTCTGGAGTGTGGTCCCTCCGAGGCATCCGGAAGGACCGATTCACCGACCTCACCCGGGACAGGGAGGGCACCCGGCGTGGGGACGGGCGCTGCCGGGATGGCGAGGGTGGCGGATGGCGCCATCCCCTGCAGGCTCGCCGCCCCGCTGCCCCGCGCGAGGCCGAGCAGCACGGTTTCGGCCTGGTCGTCGAGGGTGTGGCCGAGCAGCACGGCCACCGCACCGGTGCGCGCGGCCGCGTCGCCGATCGCCCGGTAGCGCGCGTCACGGGCCGCCGCTTCGGGACCGCCCTCGCCGTCGACGAACACCCGGGTGACGATCACCGGGTCAAGGCCGAGGTCGGTTGCCTGCCGTGCGGCCTGGGCCGCGACATCCGCCGACCGGTCCTGCAGGGCGTGATCCACGATCACCGCACCCGCCCGGATGCCGGCGCGCCGGGCCTCGAACGCGGTGGCGGCCGCGAGCGCCAGGGAGTCGGCGCCGCCGCTGAGCGCGACCAGCACGACACCCCCGGACAGCGGCCTCAGGGACTGGCGGACGGCGCGGCGCACGTCGGCCATCGCCGGGGTGAGCCGGGGGCGATGGGCGGCAGGCTCAGGGGGCACGGAGTGCATCCGATAACGTTATTGCAGCAGTCCACCAATCAAGGAGCATGTGAAACATGGCCGCATACGACGCCGTCATTGAGATTCCTCGCGGAAGCCGCAACAAGTATGAGGTCGACCACAAGACCGGCCGGGTGTACCTCGACCGTGTCATCTACACCTCGTTCATGTACCCCACGGACTACGGCTACTTCGAGAACACCCTCGGCCTGGATGGCGACCCGGTGGACGTGCTCGTCCTCACCGCGTACCCGCTGTTCCCCGGCGTTGGCCTGTCGGTGCGGCCGGTAGGCGTCTTCAACATGACGGATGACGGCGGCTCAGACGCCAAGGTCATCGCGGTTCCGGCCGGCGACCCGCGCTGGGACTACATCCAGGATGTCACCGACATTCCCGAGTACACCCGCAAGGAGATCGAGCACTTCTTCGAGCACTACAAGGACCTCGAGCCCGGCAAGTGGGTCAAGACCGAGGGCTGGGGCGACGCCGCTGAGGCAGACCAGATCGTGCGCGACGGCGTCGAGAAGCTCAGGGTTGAAGGCCACTAAGCCACGCAGATTCAGACGATGGTCGGGTTCACCACACGGTGACCCGGCCATCGGTCGTTAAGAGGCGACGAACAGCGTAAGAACGCGCAGTGCGCATCACGCAACACCAGGCACCGCTTGAGGATCGTTAGCCCGTCGGCCGGCCGATGTAGGGAACCAGGTCGCCATAGCGCACCGTGGCGATGCGCACCGTGGTGCCGGGCCTTGGCGCCTCGATCATCTTGCCGCCGCCGAGGTAGATCGTGACGTGGTATTTGGTGGCTCCAGTCGATCCGCCGTTTGAGTAAAACAGCAGGTCACCCGGCTGCATCTGGTTGTACGGGATCAGCAGGCCACGCGCCGCCATGGTGTTGTACTGGTACGTCGCGCCGTGCCCACCGATATTGATTCCCGCGGAGGCATATGCCGCCTTGGTGAGTCCCGAGCAGTCCCACTGGCTCGGGCCCGCACCGCCGTACGCGTACGGCTCGCCGAGCTGCGCCTGGGCGAAGTTGATTGCCGTCTGCACCACGCTCGGCTTGGGCTGCGGCACAACCGGAGGTTGCGGAGCCGGGGCCGGAGCGGGAGCGGGTGCAGGGGCAGGCGCTGGAGCGGGAGCTGGAGCGGGAGCAGGAGCGGGAGCGGGGGCCGGAGCGGGGGCCGGCTGCGGGTCGCCCGGAGACGGTTCCGGCACCGGCGCGGGAGCAGGAGCTGGCACCGGCGCCGGGGCGGGGGCCGGTGCGGGTGCGGGTGCAGGTGCAGGCGCCGGCTGCTGCAGCACCGGCGGCACTGCGGGCGGCGACCCGGCGCTCTGCCGGCGTTCCCACTCGAGTCCCTCGTAGTAGGCCCGCTCGGTATCCACGCTCGATCCACGCAGCCGCGCGAGTTGCGCGTAGAGCTGGTCGCGCACCGTGGTCTGCTCGGAGACCAGCGCGACAGACGTATCAGCGGCGGCCTGCGCTTCGGCGAAGACCGCCTGCGCGGATGCCGTCAACTCCTCGTGAGCGGCGCGGGCGGCATCCGCCTGTTGCTGCAACGACGCCGCGGCGTTCCGCTCGGCGATGGCCGTGTTGTAGACACTCGCGGACTGCTGCCCGAGCTTGGTCATCGTTCCGAGGCGGCGCAGCAGGTCGTCGCCGCCCGCCCCACCGGCGAGCAGCGCGAGCGTGACATCGCCTCCGCCGGTGCGCGACATCTGCGCGACCAGTTGCCCCACGCCGCGGCCGGACTCTGTGGCTCGGCTGGCCGCGGCATCCGCCTGGCTTTGCAATCGATCCGCTTCCGCGGCCGATTCCTCGAGCTCGACCTGCGCGGCGTTGAACGCTTCACCGCGCTGCAGAGCGGTCTTACCGAGCTCGGCGGACTCGGTGCCGAGGTCAGCGAGCAACGCCTCGATCTCGGCGACCTTCTGCCGGGCGGTCGCCTCATTGGAGAGCGCCGCTTCTACCTCTTCCCAGCTCGGGAAGTCGGGTTCGGCGTACGCCGTGCCGGTGGTGCCGAGGGTGACCCCGAGGGTTCCCGCGACGAGGAGGGCGAGCGCCCCCAATGATCGACGACGAGACATGACCCTCGCCGCCTAGCGATCCCGAGTAGGTTTAGCCAACCGAGACTCCCCTGGCGCGAAGGTAAGCCGTCGGGTCGATGGCCCGACCGTTCTGGTACACCTCGAAGTGCAGGTGGTTGCCGGTGGACGTTCCGGTCGTGCCGACACGGCCGATCAGCTGCCCAGCGGTCACTTCCTCGCCGTAGCGCACCAGGATCTGGCTCTGGTGGGCGTAGCTGCTGGCCATGCCATTGCCGTGGTCGATCTTGACGAAGTAGCCGAAGCCACCGTTGTAGCCGGCGTAGGACACGCGACCACCGGATGCCGCGTAGATCGGCGTGCCCGATCCGGCCGCGACGTCCTGACCCCAGTGCATGCGCCACTCGAAGTGCACCGGGTGGTAGCGCATGCCGTAGCCGCTGCCCATGCCGCCGGAGGCAGGCCACACCCAGCCCTGCGAGCTGGGAGCGCCGGAGGAAACCGAGCCGCCCGACCCTCCAGACCCGCTCTGCGCCGCCGCTGCCGCCGCCGCGGCCGCCGCTGCGGCGGCAGCCGCCGCCGCCGCCCGCTCCCGCTCTACCCGGAGCGCCTCCTGCCGGGCCGCTTCGCGCACCCGCTCGCCCTCGGCGTACTGCGCCTCGGTGACTTCCTCCGTGCTCTGAAGGATGGCGAGCTGTGCCTCGAGTTCGGCTTGGTGCTCCTGCTGCTCGGCGAGCGCCACCTGGGCGGCGTCGAACGCGGCCTGGGCTGCGATCTGCGCGGCTTCGGCTTCGGCCTTGAGCTCTTCGCGGATCGCAGTAGCGACGTCTGCCTGGTCAGTGAGCGACTGCGCGGTGTTCTTCTCCTGCAGCGCCTTCGTGTAGAGGCCCTCGGACTGCTCGGTCAGCTTGCTGGCGTAGCCCAGCTTGGAGAGCAGCTGATCGGCCTCTCCGGCGTTGACGAACAGGTTGGCGCTCAGATCGCCGCCCTGCCGGGCCATTTGCGCAGCCATCTGGCCCGCCTGCTGACGCGACGATTCGGCGATGACGTTGGCGGCATCCGCCTGCGCCTGAAGTTCAGCGGCGCGGAATGCGGCCTCCTGAAATGCCGCGTCGGCCTCGCCGTAGAGGCGTCCAGCTTCCTGGGCCGCGGCATCCTTGGCCTCGACATCCGCCTGCAACTGCGCCAGGAGGGTCTGAATGCGCGTGATCTGCGCTTCCTTCTCGACGGTGTTGGCGCGAGCCTTCTTGACGTCGTCCCAGGTCGGGTAGTCCACCGCATACGCGGGCTGCGCGGCCCCGAGAGTGATGGTGCCGGTGGTGAGCACGCCGAATGCGAGGGCGAGCGCGATCATCCGGCTATGACGCAGGCTTCGCAGGCCGCGTGGTCCCCCGGTAGTGCGCATGCTGCTCATGAATCCCCGAATCCGATTGCCGCGAGCGTGCGCTCCGACGATTTGTAACGCCAGTCACATCAGTAACGCTGTCCACAGTAACAACGAATCTCAAAGTTTCAACAATTAGTTGAACCTAAACGCCATGCGCCTCAATCCCCGGTACATTCGCTGTTTCTGCGGCATTCGTGTCTCGATTTTGCATTCCAGAAATGGTTCCGTATGCTTGTCCCTCGGTAAAGCTAAGAGGTTCTGAACTTCGAGGCCCCATCGTTTAGTGGCCTAGGACACCGCCCTTTCACGGCGGCAGCACGGGTTCGAATCCCGTTGGGGTCACCAAACTTGTAGGATAAAGTTTGATCAGAATGCAGTAACAGTTAGAACGCAGTATTTTTTAGAACTGAATAGCTAGGCCCTGTAGCGCAGTTGGTTAGCGCGCCGCCCTGTCACGGCGGAGGTCGCCGGTTCAAGTCCGGTCAGGGTCGCCATGGTGAAGAGCCCCTCTCGAGGGGCTCTTTTCCACAGAAGCGGCCTAGGTCACTTCTGGCTCTGTAGCTCAGTTGGTAGAGCGTTCGACTGAAAATCGAAAGGTCACCGGATCGATGCCGGTCGGAGCCACTGGTCCTATCTCGGGGCTTCTACTCGAGGTGGGGCCTTTTCTTTTCCCAGGTCAGAGCTGGATTTCGCGGATACCTCACCCCCGTCAGCAGTATCGCTTGAGTAGGCGCGGGAACGGCTCGCAGGTTGACCTATCGACTGAGCGCCATAGAAAGCACTCAGGGCAGCAGAGCCTCGCTTCGCAGCATCACTGCGCGTATCTGCGCATAGCTGCGTAACCGCCAGCGACGAGTGGCCGAGGATCGCTTGAACGTCCGGAGCGGAGACGCTCGCTCGGAACAGTGTCACGGCTGCCGTATGACGCAAGTCGTGCCAGTGAAGCGGATCTTCTCCAGGCGGAAACGTCTTGACGGCTTCCCGCACTCTCGGCCAGTTGAGCGCCCGACTGAGGTTCTTTGACGAGATACGCCCGCCCCTTGGCCCAGGGAACAGTAGGTCATGCTCCCCCTTGTCGCGTGCAGCTTCCGTGACAATCGGCGCGAGCTGGTCGGCAAGGGGCACAGAGCGGACTCGGCGGCCCTTCGTCGGGCCTCCACAAACTCGCCGTTGAAGCCCGGTGAGATAGTCCGGCGCACCGCAATGGTCCGCGAGTCCCAATCGACGTCGGAGACTCGCAAGCCCGCGACCTCACCGAGACGGCACCCCGTGTAGAGCAGGGTCAGCACGAACCGCCGGTACGGACCTGCCGACGGAAGGGCGTCCGCGGCCGAGCTTCTGTTCAGGCTGGAACTCCTCGCCCCGCGGCATGAGATGACCCCGCGCTGCCGGACACGGGTCGTGCCCGGCAGCGCCGGGATTCGTCAGCCGGTCGCGACCGCCTTCTTCCTGTGGCGCATCTCGTGCAGGATCGGCTCGGTGTAGCCGTTCGGCTGCCGCGCACCCTCCAGGATGAGCCTCCGAGCGGCGTGGAAGGCCACGCTGCCGCCGTCCGCGCCACGCAGGGATTCGTAGTGCGGATCGTGCGCATTCTGCGCGTCGACGATGTCGGCCAGTCGGCGCAAGCTCTCCTCCACCTGGTCGACCGTGATGACGCCGTGCACGAGCCAGTTGGCCAGCAGCTGACTCGAGATGCGCAGCGTGGCCCGGTCCTCCATCAGCCCGACGCCGTGGATGTCGGGAACCTTCGAGCATCCGATGCCCTGATCCACCCACCGCACGACGTAGCCGAGGATGGACTGGACGTTGTTGTCCAGCTCAACGGACACCGTCTGCGCATCCAGCGGCCCCTCTGCGAGCGGCAGCTGCAGCAGATCGTCGATCTCCGACGCCGCGGGCGCCCGGCGCAGATCGTCATGCACGGCGTGCACGTCGACGTCATGGTAGTGCAGGGCGTGC
>JBEVDR010000203.1:0-4591 GCA_040513215.1 Microbacteriaceae bacterium
CGTGCCGAGCGCGCTGAGCGCCTCCGGCGCGACGCACAACCGCGCCCGTATCGAAACATGACCGACTTCGGATACGGCGGAGCCACCGGTGGAATCGGTCAACGGGACACCGGCCGCCCAGAACGCCACCGCAGGCCGAGCAGAACGGTATACCCTCCGCCGAGGATCACGGCCCAGCCGAGAAGCACCCAGCCCACCAGCCAGGTGATGACGAACAGGTCTTCCGCGGCGGGGCTGAGGAGTCCGACTGCGTCGCCTGCCCCGAAGGAAGCCGCGGCGCCGACCGCCAGCGCGAGCGGAGAAACTGGTACCGCCAGCGTTGCGCGCGGCTGAAGTCGCTCCAGGCGGCAAACCTATTCCCCGGGGTGCGAAAGTCCCCCGGTCGGTCCGTCAGCTGGCCGGAGTTGTCTCGGCCGCTCGGGCAAAGGCCGCCGCGAACCGGGGGATGCTCTCTTCGATTGTCTGCATGGTGGCGGTCAGTGAGATGCGGAAGAAGCCCGGTGTCTCGAACATCCGCCCCGGAAGCACCAAAACGCCCTCGTGGTCCAAGGCCGCAACGAACGCGGCGTCGTCCTTGAGCGGCGATTCGGGGAACAGGTAGAAGGTGCCTTCCGGCTCGGTGACCGTGTATCCGATCGACCGGAGTGCCTCGACCATACGGTCGCGCTTGCGTTGGAACAGCGGGATGTCGAAGGCGAGCGTCTCGAGGCGCGGTAGGGCGTACTGCATCGAGACGTTGGGGAAAAGCCAGCCACCGCACATCTGCAGGGCCTCGATTGCATCTCGCATCTTGTCCCGTTCCGGCATGCTCGGCGGCAGTGCGAGGTACCCGATGCGCTCGCCAGGTGAGAGCAGTGTCTTTCCGTAGCTGTAGGCGAGGAAGCTCCATCGGTAGAATTCCACGGGGCTGCGGAAGCGTGCCCCGTCAAAGACAATACGGTTATAGGCCTCGTCGGAGATGAGGAAAATGCGGCGCCCGATGCGCTCCGACGCCTCCTCGAGGATGGCTGCCAGACGCTCCAGCGTCTGGACTGGGTAGATCCTCCCCGTCGGGTTGTTCGGGCTGTTGACGATGACGATGCGGGTGCGGGGTGTGATGGCCGCCGCGATCGCGTCCAGGTCCAGGTCGAACGTCTCCCGATCAACCGACACCTTGACCGGCACGAGGCCGGCTTCCAGGATGAGGCCCTCGTAGAGGAACCATGGCGGGAGGCTGTAGACAACCTCGTCGCCGGGATCACCGACGACCTTGAGCGCGGTCGAGATCGCCGCAAAACCGCCCGTCGTGAGATGGAGGTCCTCCGGCTCGAACGGAAAGCCGAGATAGCCTCGCAAGGAGTCGGTCGCCGCTTGGATAGCCTTCGCATCGCCGAAATTGTAGGCGAACCACAACTCGTGCTGGGGGATCAGCGATTCGCGCAGGATCTCGACGTAGGCATCCGATGGCGGGTCGTGCGGGTCGCCGAAGGTGAAGTCGAGCACCCCGGGTTGATCTCGGCGCTCCTCGTACCCGGAGAGCCGGCGGAAGTCGTAGAGCAACCGGAACGGCGTCGCACCGGCAACGGTCGCGACCCGGTTAGATCTGAGCTGGCCATCCATGCGCGCGTCTCCTTGGCAGTGTGGGAGGGTTCGTCAAACACCGGGCAATCATGAGGTGGGCTGCAGGCAGGCCGCGACCCCGAGCTGCATGCCACGGGTGAGTTCGCCGACGCGCTCGTCCGCGGAGCCGTGATCTCCCGGATAGGTCCACGGCCGGGGGTCACCGAGGCTCGCGACCCCGGCGACCAGCTCCTCGCTGTCTCCGGGTTCGAAGACCAGCGTGCCGTCGTTCGCCATTCCCTGCAGCGCCGCACCCGCGAGGCAGTCCGCCTGAAGCTCGATCCGCTGATCTCGCTGCTCCGGCGCCGCCCTGGCCTGGATCGCATGCCCCCATTCGTGTGCGACGACGAAATAGATGAACGCGTCGCCGACGGTGAGCGAGTGAAGCATCAGGTCGATATCGAACGCCACGAAGTCCTCGATGACGCAATACCAGGCATTCAGGTCGGTGAGGAGGGTTGAGCCGCAATACACGGTTTCCGCCGGCGCGTCATACAGGCCCGCCGGAAGCTCGGCGCCGATGTACAGGTGGGGCGGCGCGTAGCTGCCCGGCACATACTCCGAAAAGTGGGTCGCCCAATACTGGTTGGTCAGATTCACCGCCGCGTCATAGTCGGCGGCGACCGTCTCCTCCACACCGCCGGACTGCGGAGTGACGCTGATCACCGGGACAGCCTCGAGCTGGTCCCCAGCCGCGGCAAGCTGCACGGCTCCCTGCTCCCCCGAGATCGGAGGCGCCGGCTGACTAGGTGAAATCGGAACCTGCCCCACCGCAAGGATCACTGCGGCGGCAATCGCCAGACTCAAGGCACCCCGTTGACGCGACATCCGAGCCTCCCGTGACTCTCTGAGCGATGCTACGCCGATCCCGGATGACGGCTAGGGGGTCTTTCCACAGGCGCGGACGCGGCATCCGGTTATCCACAGATGAGAATCGGGGGCGTGGACATGCGCGAAATCCACTGGTTAAGTCATGCGCACCCCCGTTCGGGGGTAACCGTCTCGTCGCAGCACTTCCTCACCCTGGGAGACCGCATGAGCTCCGCCCCGCCCCGCCGCACCCCCGCTCCACGCCGCGATCCGTCAGCGGAAGCCGTACCGATGCCATCGAAGACGATCCGCGCTCCGTATGACGCGGATGTCGCGTTCGGACAACAGCCATCGCTCGACGATCTCCTGCCCAACCCCGAGCCTCTCGTCGCGAACCTCACTCGCTGCGTGATCGAGATTCTGGCGGGCGCCCGTGAGCTGGAGCAGATCAGCCGCTGGGTGAGCGACGACGTCTACAAGCACCTGCTGAAGCGCGTGCTCATCTCGGCACGCGGGCGGCAGGCGCGCGGGCAGCCGGTGATGCGACCGAGCTTCGCGGTGGGGTCGTCGATCATCACCCGGCCGGCTCCTGGGGTTGTCGAGGCGGTGGTTGTGGTTAACGGCCGGGCGCGCACCCGGGCGGTCGCCATCCGGTTGGAAGGACTCGATCGGCGCTGGCGCGCGACCGCGATCCACGTGCTCTGACCAGCCAACGAGCGGTACAGAAACGGGTCCGCCCGCCGAGCCAAGGCTCCGCGGGCGGACCCGTGTGAAACGCTGGTTAGCGGTTCTTCTTGTCCTGCGCGCGACGCTGGGCCCGGTTCACCGGAGCGTGCGAGTTATCGTGGTCGTGCTCTTCGGTCTGGGTCTGGCCGAACGAGCCACGCTGAGCGGGCTGACCCCCTCGAGCCTGCTGCGCGACGGGCTGCTGCGGCTGACCGGCCGCGCGACGCAGCATGGCGGCAGCCTGCTGCGCACGCTGGGTCTCGGCGCGCTCCAGCTGACCGCGCTGGTTGCGCACCTCGACCTCGCCGGCGTTGTCGGCGCTCGGCGCCGAGAAGCTGAGCCGCTCGGGCGGAGCTTCGGTTCCGCCGAGGCCCTTCGCTGCGACCTGTGCCTTGCCGGCGCCTCCGGTGACCTCGACCTCCAGATTGAACAGGAAGCCGACCGACTCTTCACGAATCTGGCCCATCATGTTCTGGAACATGGCGAAGCCCTCACGCTGGTACTCGACCAACGGGTCGCGCTGCGCCATGGCGCGCAGACCGATGCCGTCCTTCAGGTAGTCCATCTCGTAGAGGTGATCGCGCCAGCGGCGGTCGATCACGCTGAGCACCACGCGCCGCTCGAGTTCGCGCATCGCCGAGGCGCCGAGCGACTCCTCGCGACGCTCGTAGGCGAGCTTCGCGTCAGAGATGATCTCCTGCTTGAGGAACTGCGGGGTGATCTTGCCCTGTGCACCGGCCTCGGTGAGTACCTCGTCGATGGTGATCGAGATCGGGTACAGCTGCTTGAGCTCGGTCCACAGTGCGTCGAGGTCCCAGTCATCGCTGTGGCCCTCTGCGGTGTGCACGTCGATCAGCTCGCCGAGCACGCTCTCCAGGAACTGCTGCGCCCGCTCGTGCAGGTCGTCGCCCTCCAGGATGTGGCGGCGGTCGCTGTAGATCGCTTCACGCTGACGGTTCAGCACGTCGTCGTACTTCAGCACGTTCTTGCGAATCTCGGCGTTGCGTGACTCCACCTGCGACTGGGCGCTGCGGATGGCGCGGCTGACGACCTTGGACTCGATGGCCATGTCGTCGGGAACGTTGTTGCGTCCCATCAGTGCCTCGGCGGCGCCGGAGTTGAACAGACGCATCAGGTCGTCCTGCAACGACAGGTAGAACCGGCTCTCGCCCGGGTCACCCTGACGGCCGGAGCGGCCGCGCAGCTGGTTGTCGATGCGGCGCGACTCGTGGCGCTCGGTGCCGAGCACGTACAGCCCGCCGGCGTCGATGACCTTGGCGGCCTCGATCGCGACATCCGCCTTGACGGCGTCGAACACGGCGTCCCATTCGGCTTCGTACTCGTCCGGGGTGTCGTTCGGGTTCAGGCCCTTGGCGTTCATCTGCGCGACGGCGAGGAACTCGGCGTTGCCGCCGAGCATCACGTCGGTGCCACGGCCGGCCATGTTGGTGGCGAC
>JBEVDR010000204.1:0-4421 GCA_040513215.1 Microbacteriaceae bacterium
CCGCCGGTGAACCCACCCAGGTGGTCTCCGAATACGCGGCAGACAGTGCAGTGAACATGATGGAGACCGTGGTCACCGGCGGCTCGCTCCGCAACCAGTTGCAGATTCCCGGCTACCGCGTCGCCGCGAAGTCCGGCACGGCGGAGGTTGCGGAGGGCGGCACATACACCAACGATCGCGTAGTATCGCTCGCCGGAGTTGCGCCGGCCGAGGACCCCCAGTTCGCCGTGGTCGTGACCTACGGCAAGCCCGATACGATTAAGACATCGGCTGCCGCAGCGCCGACCTTCCGTAAAATCATGACCCAGGTACTCACGATGTACCGGGTTCCCCCGTCGACAGAGGCCGCACCCGCCATGCCGACCACCTGGTAAGAAAGAAGATGTTGTGACTGATCGGATCCCCCCGGTACTACGCCCGGAGCATCCGTCACCCCGATCCCTCGCCGGCCTGGTCGACGAATTCGGCCTCGACTACCGCGGACCGCTCGACATCGAGATCACCGGCGTCACCCTGTCCACGGCTGACCTGCACCCCGGCGACCTGTACGTCGGCGTGCCGGGCCAGCACAGCCACGGCGCCGAGCACGCCGCCGTCGCCCGCGACGGGGGAGCGGTGGCCATCATGACGGATGCCGCCGGCCTCGAGTTCGCGCAATCCAGCGGGCTGCCCGTGATCCTCGTCGACTCGCCGCGCGCTGCCCTCGGCGAGATCTCCGCCTGGGTGTACCGCACCAAGGAAGAGCCCCCGCTGATGTTCGGAATCACCGGCACCAACGGCAAGACCTCGGTCGCCTACCTGCTCGAGGCGGTACTCAAGCAATTGGGCCTGGTCACCGGGCTCAGCTCCACCGCCGAGCGCCACATCGGCGACGTCAGCATCACCAGCAAACTCACCACCCCCGAAGCCAGCGAGTTGCACGCCCTGCTCGCCCGCATGCGCGAAGCCGCCGTGCGCGCGGTCGTAGTCGAGGTGAGTGCCCAGGCGCTCAGCCGTCACCGGGTCGACGGCATCGTCTTCGACGTGGCCGGGTTCACCAACCTCAGCCACGACCACCTCGACGATTACGGCACGATGGAGGACTACTTCGAGGCGAAGCTGGCCCTGTTCGCCCCGGACTACGCCCGCCGCGGCGTGGTCTCCCTCGACACCGAGTGGGGCGACAAAGTGGTGGAATGCAGCCGCATCCCGGTCACGACCGTCTCCGCCACCTCCGGCCGCGACGCCGAATGGACCGTGACCGTTACCGAAGAACACCCGGCATACACCGAGTTCGTGCTCAGCGGCCCCGAAGGCCGCAGCCTGACCACCCGCGTTCCGCTGATCGGTTGGCACATGGCCGCGAACGCCGCACTGGCGATCGTCATGCTGGTCGAGGCAGGCTTCGAACTCGAGGCGATCGCGCACGCCCTCGAGCCTCAGGGCGGTATCGACGCCTACCTGCCCGGCCGCACCGAGCGGGTCTCCGGCGACACCGGCCCGTCCGTCTACGTCGATTTCGGACACAGCTCCGACGCCTTCGAGCGCACCCTCACCGCGGTGCGCAAGTTCACGCCGGGAAAGGTCATCATGCTGTTCGGCGTCTCCGGCGACCGAGACCAGACCAAGCGCCCCGGCATGGCGCGGGTCGCCGCCGACCTGGCAGACATTGTGATCATCACCGACCACCACCCGCGCTTCGAGAACCCCGACACGATCCGCGCCACCCTGGTCGAGGCCGCACGAGAAGCCGCACCAGATCAGCCGCTCTACGAGATCGCCGACCCGAAGCAGGCCATCCGGCAGGCGGTGGCACTGGCCGAGCAGGGCGACACCATCCTCTGGGCAGGTCCCGGCCACCAGGACTACCGCGACATCGAGGGCGTGCGAGTTCCCTACTCGGCCCGAGATGAAGCGCGCGACGCGCTGCGAGAGGCCGGGTGGGACGCGTGATCGCGCTTAGCCTCGCCGAGATTGCCACGCTGCTGGACGGTCAGCTGCTGCTGCCGACCGAGACCGGCGCCGATACTGCGTCTTCCGACACCGTGGTCGACGGGTCGGTGCAGACCGACTCGCGCCTGGTCGAACCCGGCTCGATCTTCTTCGCCCTGCCCGGTGAGGAAACCGACGGGCACCTGTTCGCCGCCGCCGCCGCCAGCGCGGGAGCCGCCCTGATCGTGGTGGACCACGCCCTCGACCTGGCGGTGCCACAGCTGGTGGTCGCCGACGGCTACCAGGCGCTTGCCGGCCTCGCCCGCGGAGTCGTCGCCCGGGTGCGTGCCCACGGCACGCTGCAGATCGTCGCCATCACCGGCTCCAACGGCAAGACCACCACGAAGAACATGCTGCGCGCCGTGCTGGAACAACACGGCCCGACGGTCGCACCGCAGGGTTCGTTCAACAACCACGTCGGCGCCCCGATCTCAATGCTGCGGATTACCCACGAGACGCGCTACCTGATCGTCGAGATGGGTGCGTCCGGCACCGGCCAGATCCAGCACCTGATGTCGATCGTCACCCCCGACGTGTCCGTCGTGCTCAAGGTGGGCCTCGCCCACGCCGGCAACTTCGGCGGCGTCGACGCCATCGCCGAAGAGAAGGCCGCGATCGTGCGCAGCCTGCCCGGGCAGGCCATCGCGGTGCTGAACGCCGACGACCACCGCGTCCAGGCGATGGCAGAGCAGACCGACGCGCAAATCTCCTGGTTCGGATTGTCGGATGCCGCGGACTTCCGCGCCGTCGACGTCGAGCCCTCCGCATCCGGAACCGAGTTCACCCTGGTCACCAGCGGTCGGCGGTTGCCCGTGCGCCTGCGCGTGCTGGGCGAGCACCACGTCATGAACGCCCTCGCGGCGCTCGACGCGGCATCCGTGCTCGGCATCGACCCGACCGACGCCATCCCGGCGATCGAGAACGTGGCGCGAGCCGCCCGTTGGCGGATGGAGGTGCTGACGCCGTCACCCGGCATCGTCGTCATCAACGACGCCTACAACGCCAGCCCCGATTCCACCGCCGCCGCGCTCAAGACGCTCGCGCAGATCGTCACCCCGGAGCAGCGCTCCGTCGCCGTGCTCGGCGAAATGGCAGAACTCGGCGAGTTCGCCGACGAGGAGCACGACCGGATCGGCCGGCTCATCGTCCGCCTGAACGTGAAGAAGCTCATCGTGGTCGGCCACCGGGCCAGACACATCCACAACGCGGCGGGCCTCGAGGGCTCATGGGACGGGGAGTCGGTCCTCGTTGAGAGTGCAGACGAGGCGTACGATCTGTTGAGTGAGGAACTCCGGCCGGGCGATGTGGTGCTGGTGAAGTCGTCGAACTCCGCCGGCCTGCGCTTCCTCGGTGACCGCATCGGCGGCCTGTCCGCGGAGTCAACCTCATGATCGCGCTGCTGATTGCCGGCGCCTTCTCACTGTCCTTTACCCTGCTGCTCACCCCGCTGTTCATCCGCCTGTTCAAGCGGCTGCAGTGGGGGCAGTTCATCCGCGACGACGGACCCAAGTCGCACCACTCCAAGCGCGGAACGCCCACCATGGGCGGGATCATCTTCGTGCTCGGCGCGGTGATCGGCTACTTCATCGGCAAGAGCATTGGCGGGGGACCGGTCACCGCATCCGCGCTGCTGGTGATCTTGCTGATGGTGGGCCTTGGCGTCGTCGGGTTCATCGATGACTTCACGAAGACCCGCAACCAGCGCAGCCTCGGCCTCACCCCGTGGGCGAAGATCATCGGCCAGACCCTCGTCGGCACCGTGTTCGCCGTGCTCTCGATCACCCTCGTCGACCGCAACGGAGACACCCCGGCCTCGACCGCGATCTCCTGGGTGCGCGACATCGAAGCGCTCGATTTCATGCTGCTCGGCACCGTCATCGGCAGCATCCTCTACGTCATCTGGGTGGTGATGATCACCCTCGGCGCGTCCAACGGTGTCAACGTGGCGGACGGGCTCGACGGCCTGGCAACCGGTGCCTCGATCCTCGCCTTCACCGGGTACATCCTGATCGCGTTCTGGCAGTTCAACCAGTCCTGCTACGGCGGCACGGACGTCGCGGACGCATACAAGTGCTACTGGACCAGCGAACCACTGGACCTCGCCATCATCGCCGCCGCCATCGTCGGCGGACTGATCGGCTTCCTCTGGTGGAACACGTCGCCGGCCCAGGTGTTCATGGGCGACACCGGATCACTCGCCCTGGGCGGCGCACTGGCCGCCCTGGCCGTGCTCACCCGCACCGAACTGCTGATCATCCTGATCGGCGGCCTGTTCGTCATCGTCACCGGATCGGTGATCGTGCAACGCGCCTACTTCAAGCTGACCCATGGGAAGCGCATCGTCCTGATGAGCCCGCTGCACCACCACTTCGAGCGCAAAGGCTGGGCGGAGATCACCGTCGTCGTGCGGTTCTGGATCATCGCCGGCCTGTTCGTCGCCGCCGGCGTCG
>JBEVDR010000205.1:0-6472 GCA_040513215.1 Microbacteriaceae bacterium
GACCAGAGCACGTCGTCGGGTGTGAGCTGCGCCTGCGGAATCAGGGTGTTCACCGCGCCGAGCAGGTAGGCGATCTCGTCATCGTCGATGACGATCGAGTCGAGCGAGCCGTCATAGGGAAGGTCGGTGGTGCCGATCATGTACCGGCCGTTCCACGGCAGCACGAACATGGGCCGCGCGTCGTCCGGCGACTCGAAGAAGATGGTGGTGTTCGGGGCGCCCGGGAAGGAATCGACCACCAGGTGGCTGCCCTTGGTCGGACCGATCTTGCGCTCGTGGGTGCCGGCGAAGTCGAGGATGTCGTCGACCCAGGGTCCGGCGGCATTGA
Organism: Microbacteriaceae bacterium; assembly: GCA_040513215.1. Classification (GTDB taxonomy): domain Bacteria; phylum Actinomycetota; class Actinomycetes; order Actinomycetales; family Microbacteriaceae; genus Ruicaihuangia. The sequence goes on from JBEVDR010000205.1 coordinate 329, forward strand.
CGACAAGCCGGGCATCCAGTTGCTTCAGTTCGCCGTCATTGCGGTCGCGGTAGCGCAGCCCGGTCACTCGGCCGCCATCGCGCACCAGCTCCTCGACGCGGGTGTGCGTGAGCACCCAGGCCCCGTGTGCCTGGGCGTCGATCGCGAGTTCGATGGTCAACCGCTCGGTGAGCGGCACGTGTGCGTCGTGAAACAGGCCGCCCCATTTCAGACCCGCCGCGGCGAGCGAGGGCCAGTCTCGCTTCAGGCGTCCACGGAAGACGATCCGGTTGAACGGCAGTGGCTTACCGAGAGAGAGCACATCGTGCAGAATCAGCCCGCACGACAGCATCCATCCCGGGCGACTCTGCGCCTTCGAGAACGGGATCAGCATCGGGTAGTGGTGAACCAGGTGCGGCGCTCGCTTCAGCAGGATGTTGCGTTCGCGGATCGACTCGTACACCAGGTTCAGCTCGAACCGCTCCAGGTATTTCAAGCCGCCGTGGATGAGCCGCGTCGAAATCGCCGAGGTGCGTGCCCCGAGGTCGTCCTGGTCGATGAGCACGACCGACAGGCCGCGGCGGGCGGACTCACGGGCGATGGCGAGGCCATTGATTCCGGCGCCGATGATGGCGACGTCCACGGCCGGGACGTTAGCGGCGTAGCTCGACAGAGAAGGCATGGGACATCCTTAGCGATGGGTCGATGAGGAGGTGACGGATGCTGCGGCATCCGTCACCTCCCGCATCGAGCGGATTAGTGGGAGAGTTCCTCGATCAGGGGTTCCCCGATGTGGGAAAGCTCCTCGAACAGCGAGTAGGCCTCGTCGGGGGTGAGTCCGTCGTGAACGACGCCACGCACGGCCGACAGCATGGCCGCAGGGTGTTCGGACTGGAACACGTTGCGGCCCATGTCGACACCGGCCGCACCCTCCTGCATCGCCCGGTAGGCGACGGTGAGCGCCTCGCGCTCCCCGACCTTCTTGCCGCCGGCAATGACGATCGGCACCGGGCAGGCCGAGGTGATCGTCTCGAAGCCCTCTTCGACGTAGTAGGTCTTCACGAAGTTGGCGCCGAGTTCGGCGGAGATGCGGGTGGCGAGACGGAAGTAGCGGGCATCCCGCACCATGTCCCGACCGACCGCCGTGACCGCGAGCACCGGAATGCCGGCCGCCTGGCCCTGGTCAACGAGTGTGGTCATGCTCTTGATCGACTTGGTCTCGTTCTCGCCGCCGATGAACACCTGCACGGCGAGGGCCGCCGCGTCGAGGCGCACCGCGTCGTCGATGCTGACGGTGATCTCCTCATTGGAGAGCTCGTTCAGCACGCTCGGTCCGCCGCTGGCGCGCAGCACGATGCCCTTACCGCTGTCGGCCGGGATGGTGGTGCGCAGCGCGCCGCGGGTGCACATCAGTGCGTCGGCCTGCGGAATCAGCGGCACGATCGAGCGGTCGAGCCGCTCAAGGCCGGAGGTCGGGCCCTGGAAGTAGCCGTGGTCAAAGGCGAGCATGACGGTCTTGCCGTCGGCCGGGTCGAAGATGCGTGACAGGCGTGCGCGCATCCCCCAGTCCTGGCCGCCGAGGCCCTTGAGGTGGAAGGCGCCGCGGTCAGCGGTGGCGCCACCGAAGTTGGTTCCGTCGCGGAGGTCGTCGAGGTCAGCCATGGATAGTCTCCTTGTTCGTGGCTTTGAGGGGGATCAGGGACTCGCGCAGGCGGGCGAGTGAACGACGGCCGGTGCCGGTCGCGGTGGCCGAGACGACGACCACGGCGACGACGAGAACACCCTTGAGAATGTTCTGGGCGCCCACGCTCCAGCCGACCAGGTTGAGCAGGCCGGACAGCAGCACGAAGAACAGGGCACCGGTCCAGGCGCCGGTCGGCACGGCGCGGCCGCCGGAGATCAGGGTGCCGCCGATGACGACGACCGCGATCGAGTCGAGCATGTAGGAGGTGCCGAGCACGGTGCTCGGGGAGATGAACGCGGCGAGCAGGCCGCCAGCGAGTCCGGCGAAGGCTGCGCAGATCAGGTAGCTCGACGCGGTGATCGACTTGACCTTGATGCCGGCCCGTTCCGCGGCGCGGGTGCTCTGGCCAACGGCGAGCACCGACAGCCCGAAGCGGGTGCGGCTGAGCGTGAGCGCGACCACAATCGTGACGGCCACGACGACCAGGGCGATGACCGGGATGCCGAGAAGCTTCGCGTTGACGAAGGAGCGCAGGCCCGCGTCGGCACCGGCCCGGTTCGCGTCGGCGAGCAACAGCGTGGCCGAGGTCACGATGAGGCTCGTCGCGAGCGTCGCGATGATCGGCGGCACGCGCAGCACGAGGATGGCGACGACGCTGCAGGCGCCGGCGGCAAGCCCGGCGAGCACGGCGGCGGCCAGGCCCAGTACCGGTCCGCTGGTGGCGCCGACGGCGACCGACACGTACGACGACATGGAGATCACGGTGCCGACGGAGACGTCGATGTTGCCCGGCCCGAGGGTGATCACAAGCATCTGGCCGAGCGCGACCAGCACGAGGAACGGGGCCAGCGAGAGTGCCTGCACCAACGGATCGAACGGCGCCCCGGGGCGCACCGCGACGATGCAGAGCCAGACGGCGAGCACGCCGAGCAGCGACCAGCCCCAGGCGGGCCAGGTGAAGGTGGCGCGGCGCGTGGTGTCATTCAGCACGGTGTTCATCGGGTGAACCTCTCGGTGATGATGCGCCCGGCAAGAACAGCGAGCACGATGAAGCCTTGGGCGGCGGACTGCAGGCTCGACGAGAGGTTCATCAGGCTGAGCAGTACGGTGATGAGGCCGAGGGTGACCGCGCCGAGCGTGGTGCCGATCGGCAGGGCGCGGCCACCGGAGAAGTTGCCGCCTCCGAGAATGACCGCGGCGATGGTCATCAGGGTGAGGTTGCTCGCCGAGTTGATGTCACCCGAGCGGGTCTGCGCGGCGAGCATCAGGCCGGCCACGATCATCAGGACGGCGGCGATCATGTACGCCATCACCCGGGTGCGGCTGAGGGAGACGCCGGCCTTGTCGAGGGTGGCGGCGCTGGATCCGAGCGCGCGCATCCGTGCGCCGGCACGACTGCGGCGGGCGATGAACCAGCCGAGCAGGGTGGCCAGCACGATGAAGATCAGCGGAGCGGGGAAGGTTTCGGGCCGCCAGCGGCCGATATCCGACAGCCATTCGGGTGCCGCGCCGCCCGGGGTGGGCAGCAGTTGCAGGCCGAGGCCGAGCCAGACGAACGACATGCCGAGGGTGACGATGATCGAGGGAACGCCGCGCTTCTGCACGAGCAGGCCGAGGATCGCGTACACCACGACGATGCCGAGCAGCAGGCCGATGCCCAGGATCGGGTTGTCGTTCAGCGCGGTTGCGGCAATCACCGTGACCAGGCCGATCAGATAGCCGACGCCGAGGTCGATGTCGCCGACCGACATCATGATCATCTGCGCCTGCGCGGCGAGCACCAGCGGCACCGCCGACATCAGCATCAGGGTGAGGCCCGTGACGCTGAGGATGCCGGGCTGGTTGACGACGGCGATGGTGAAGATCGCGATCAGGGCGACTAGCGCGAGCAGCGCCGGGGAGCCGTGGCTGGCGCCGACCCGTGCCCGCGTGGTGAGGGCGGGTCGTGCGGCCCGGGGTGTCGTGGTGGTCATCGGATGCCTCCGGATGTCTCGTCGAAGGAGTCGGCGATGATGCGCTCCTCGGTAATGGCAGCGCCGCTTAGCTCTGAGACGATGCGGCCGGCACGGAACACGAAGACGCGGTCGCAGTGCGCCATCTCGCTGTTCTCGGTGGAGTACCAGACGATGGCACGGCCGGCGGCGGCCTCGGTCTTCATGAGTGCGTACAGTTCGTTTTTGGTGGCAACGTCGACGCCGCGGAATGGGTCGTCGAGCAGCACGAGTTCGGCATCCGTCGCAAACGCTCGCGCGACGATGACCTTTTGCTGGTTGCCGCCGCTGAGCGCGGTGATCGGGGTGGCGGCGTCACCGCGCACCTTGAGCGCGGCGATCCAGTGTCGGGCGAGGTCGCGCTTCTTGCGGGCGTCGATCACCCCGGCGGTGCTGATCGTGCGCATCGCCGAGATGGTCAGGTTTTCGGCGACGCTCCAGAGCGGCAGGATGCCGGAGGTCTGCCGGTCGCCGGGCACGTAGGCGCGGCGTCGGGATGCGGTGACCGAACGGTTCAGGATGCCGGCACCCCACAGTTGCGACAGCACGCGGTCCTGACCCTGCCCCGCGAGGCCGGCCAGGCCGACGATTTCACCGGCGCGCGCCGTGAACGAGATCGGGCCCTCGGAGCGGATCGCTGCCACGGTCTCGCCTGCGGTCTCGTTTCGCTGGGGTTCTGGGAGGTCGAGTGTGGAGTCATCCGGCCGCACCTCGCCGCCCATGGCGACCAGCAGCTGCTCCTCGGTCGTCGTGCGTCCGGGGAAGGTCTCGACCACGGCGCCGTCTTTCATCACGGCGACCCGGTCGCTGTTCGTGATGACTTCCTGCATGCGGTGCGAGATGAGGAGCACGCTCACGCCGCGAGCGGTCAGGGTGCGCAGGTGAGCGTAAAGCTGGTCAGCGGCGTCCACGCCGAGCGATTCCGTGGGCTCGTCGAGGATCAGCAATCGCAGCGAGTCGGTGCAGAGCGCCCGGGCGATCTCCACCATTTGCCGCTGCGCCATGGGCAGTTCGCCTGCGCGGCGCACCACGGCGATGCCGTGGCCGGGGAAGACCGTGTCGAGCACGTGACCGATGCGTCGCTCGGCGCGAGCGCGCCAGGCGAAGACGCCGAATGGGCGCCGATCCGACAGGAACGCGTTCTCAGCGATGGTGAGGTCGGCGCAGAGGGCGAGCTCCTGGTAGACCATCCGCACTCCGGCGGCCTCGGCAGATTTCGCGTTCCACGGCTCACCGGCTGCAGCGTCGCGGGCGATGATGCTGCCCTCGTCGGGCAGTTCGCGGCCGGCGAGCATACGCATCAGCGTGCTCTTGCCGGCGCCGTTGTGACCGACGAGTCCGAGGATTTCACCCTGGCCCAGCTGAAGGTCCACACCGCGCAGGGCGCGGGTGTTGCCGTACCGTTTGGTCACGCCGGTGGCGGTGATTCTCGGTTCAGCAGCCGGCGTTGCTTGCGCATCGTCCGTGCTGTTCAGCGTTGTGGTGGGCATGAGCGCTCCTTCGAACTCGTCGGTCATCCGATTTACTGGCGGATTACTTGAGCGCCGGCGCTACGGCGTCGTCGCCAGCGGCGACAGCGGTGAAGGCCGCGTCCCAGCATGCCAAGTCCCACGGGGAGGCGGCGTACACGTCGGCGGCGAGCTCCTCGACCCAGAAGTCGAGCTCAGCCTGGTTGATCTGCAGCAGCGGCAGCACCATCTCGTGAGGCACGTCCTCGCCGTCGAGCAGCGCGAGGGCGACGTAGATCGCGGCCACGGCCTGGCCGGGGTCGGTCAGTGCGGCGAAGGAGCCGTTGTCGATCGCGTTGTCCTTCCAGAAGGTGAGCGACTTACCGTCGGTGTCGAAGACGACGGCCGGCAGCTCGCGTCCTGCGGATTCGAACGCCTGCACGACGCCCATGCCGCCGATGCAACCGGGCACCGCGGCGATGTCCGGCAGCGAGCCGAGCACCGAGACGATTTCCTTCTGTGCGGTGCTGCTGTCGCAGAAGCCGTTGACCTCGGCGGCCACCGTCACGTCCGGGTAGTCCTTGAGGATCTCGAGCTGACGGTTGTGGAACTCTTCCTCGGGCTGCGAGCCGATGACACCGCGGTTGATGACGATGTTGCCCTTGCCGCCGATGGCGTCGAGCGCCGGGGTCAGCGAGACCTCGCCCCAGGTGCCGTAGTCGTTACGCACAATGGTGGCGCAGTCGGCATCCATGTCGGCATCCAGCACGATGACCGTGATACCGGCATCGCAGGCTTCTTCAATTGCGGGCACCAGCGCGGTCGAGGAGGCCGGGATGACCATGAGAACGTCCGGGTCCTGCAGCATCAGGCTGCGGATCTGCGACGCCTGCTCGGTGGCGCTGTTCTCGCCGGGAGCGTTCACGGTGGTGAACTCGGAGACGACGCCCTCGTCCTTCAGCTTCTGGGCTTCTTCCTCGAACTTGTTGATCAGCGTGAGGCGCCATCCGTTGACGAAGCCGTTGCTGAGGGCAACCGAGAT
>JBEVDR010000206.1:0-3109 GCA_040513215.1 Microbacteriaceae bacterium
GCGATCGGCATGATCGTGGGCGCCCCCACCATCTCTGTCGCCACCATGCGCCTGCCCAAACGCCTCACCCTCGTCCTGTCCCTGCTGATCTTCGCGGTCGGCCACATCGTTGCCGCCCTAAGCCCGGCCTTCGAAATCGTGCTGATCGCCCGCGTCATCACCGCCCTGGCCACTGGCGCCTTCCTGTCCATCGCCGCCGTCGTGGCCACCACCGCCGCGGGCCCCGCGAACGCCTCTCGCGCCATGGGCGTGATGATGAGCGGTATGGGACTGGCCATCGTGGCAGGTGTGCCCCTGGGCTCCTTCATCGGCCAGGCCATCGGCTGGCGCGGTATCTTCTGGGCACTGGCCCTCCTCGCCGCCGTCGCAGCCGTCATCATCGGCAAGTTCGCTCCCGCCGAAGAACACCAGGAAGCCGTCACCGTCCGCTCCCAGCTCGGCGTGCTGCGCGAGGGCAAGCTGTGGCTCGTCCTGGCGACCACCGCATTGGTCTCCGGAGGCTTCCTTGCCGCCTACAGCTACATCTCCCCGCTCCTGACTGAACGCACCGGCATCTCTGAAGCGGCCGTGCCGCTGCTGCTCGTCGGCTTCGGGATCGGCGCCCTGCTCGGCACCGTTGTGGCCGGGCGAACCGGGGACCGCAAGCCGCTGGCCACGTACTTCGCCATCGGCGGCGGCTCAGCCCTGGTGCTCCTGATGCTGATCCCGCTCTCCACCTTCGTCGTCCCGACCATCGTGCTGGTTATCCTGCTCGGCTTCACCGGCATGGGCGTCACGGCCATCGCCACCCCGCTGGCCGTCCGCTTCGGACACTCCGGCCAGTCACTGGCCGCAGCCCTGACCGTCTCGGCGTTCAACGTCGGCATCGCCGCCGCCACCTGGCTCGCCGGCGTCGCCCTTGACTCCACCCTCGGCACCACGGGCCCGGCAACCGTCGGCGCAACCATGGCCATCCTTGGCCTGATCCCGCTGATCATCCTGGCCCTCATCCGCGCCACCCGGACCACCACCCCGGCCCCAGCAGCCGCGGAACTCGATGACGACGTCCTGGTCTGAACCGGGACATCCCGTCACCAGCCATCCCAAGAAACAAAGGATTACCAATGACTGAGAAGAAACAAGTCTGGATGATCACCGGCGCCGGCCGGGGCATGGGCGTCGACATCGCCAAAGCCGCCCTCGCCGCGGGCCACCGGGTCGTCGCGACCGGCCGTAACACCGACGCCGTAGCGAACGCCCTCGGCGCATCGGACGACCTGCTGATTGTGCAGCTGGACCTCACGAAGCCCGGGGACGCCGAAGCAGCTGCGGCCGCTGCGATCGAGCGGTTCGGCCGCGTCGATGTCCTGGTAAACAACGCCGCGAACTTCTACGCCGGGTACTTCGAGGAAACCAGCGACACTCAGGTCCGTGCACAGCTCGAAACGAACCTGTTCGGACCCATGAACGTCACCCGCGCCGTCCTCCCCATCATGCGCGAACAGCGCACCGGCCACATCATCACGATCTCCTCGCAGGCGGGCATCGTTGGTGGCGAGTTCATCGCCGCCTACGCGACCAGCAAATTCGCCGTCGAAGGGTGGATGGAATCGCTGCGCTTCGACCTGGAACCCTATGGGATCCGGACCACCATCGTGGAGCCCGGCTTCTTCCGCACCGAACTACTCGTCGAGGACGCCTCGACCATCTGGGCCGAACTGTCCATCGAGGACTACGCCGACCGCACCGCAGCGACCATCCCGGGATGGCGGGGCATGAACGGCCAGCAGGCCGGCGACCCCGCGAAGCTCGGCACCGCCCTCGTCGGGATCGCCGGCGAGGACCAGCCCCCGCTGCGTTGGGTTGCCGGAGCCGACGCCGTGGCCGTCATCGAACAGAAAGCCCGCGACATCCTCGCCCAGATCGACGCCCACCGCGGGCTCTCCTCGTCGCTCGCACACGACGACACCGTCTAAACACCCGCCCCCACCGGAAAAGGACACCTCATGACTGAGAACAGCAACGAGTCCGCCATGCAGCGGATGTTCGGCGACTTCGCCCCCAAGTTCACCTCGCTCACCGACGACGTGCTCTTCGGCGACGTCTGGGCCCGCCCGGAACTGAGCCCGCGCGACCGGAGCCTGATCACCGTGGCGGGACTCCTCGCCGGCGACAATATCGAGCAGCTGGAATTCCACCTGCCCCTGGCCAAGACCAACGGCGTCACCGAGACCGAACTCCAAGAGACCATCATCCATCTGGCGTTCTACGCCGGCTGGCCCAAAGCCGTCTCCGCCATGACCATCGCCAAACGCATCTTCGGCGAATAACGAACCCGTAAGGAAACCCCGCCTCATGCCTGAACAGAACCCCTACATCACCTTGAACAATGGTGTCCAGATGCCCGCCTTGGGCCTGGGCGTCTACCAGAGCTCACCGGAAGACACCACAGCAGCGGTCGACGCCTCGCTGCGGGCCGGCTACCGGCTGATCGACACCGCCGCGGCCTACTTCAACGAACGCGAGGTCGGCGAGGGCATCCGCCAATCCGGCATCGACCGCTCGGAGATCTTCATCGAGACCAAGCTCTGGATCAGCGACTACGGCTACGACGAGGCACTGCACGGCTTCGACAAGAGCATCAGCAAGCTCGGCGTCGACCAGGTCGACCTGCTGCTGCTGCACCAGCCCCTCGCCGCCGACTTCGAGAAGACCATCGCCGCCTACCAGGCGATCGAAAAGCTCCTCACCGACGGCCGCGTCCGCGCCATCGGCGTCTCGAACCAGACACCCGCCCAGCTCGAGGAACTCATCTCCCGCACCAACGTGGTGCCCGCCGTGAACCAGATCCAGGTCCACCCGTACTACACCCAGCCCGAATGGCGGGCAGCCAACACGCGCCACGGCATCCTCACCCAGTCCTGGTCACCCATCGGCGGATCCTACATCTACGGCGATTCCGAGAAGAACCCGCTCGAGGACCCCGTCATCACAGACATCGCGGCGAAATACGCGAAGACCCCGGCCCAGGTCATCCTCCGCTGGCACCTCGAGCACGGATACTCTGCCATCCCGAAGTCCGTCAAGGCCCACCGCATCGCCGAAAACTTCGACGTCTTCGACTTCACCC
>JBEVDR010000207.1:0-16489 GCA_040513215.1 Microbacteriaceae bacterium
TGCGCTGCCGATCGAGCAGATCGCGAAACGCTGGATCGTGGCATCCGACCCCGATCAGGCGATGGAGCAGATCCAGCCGTACCTGGACGCGGGCCTGAACCACCTGGTCTTCCACGCGCCGGGAGCCGATCAGAAGCGCTTCCTCGACCTGTTCCGCCGCGACCTGGCGCCGAGACTGCGCGCGCTGGCCTGACGCCGAGGGCTGCGCGCTGGCCTGACGCCACGAGGTGGAAGGCCGCCCGCCCGGGGCGCAGTCTCGAGTCGTAGGCTGAGCCCATGGTCACCTGGGCGCTAGCAAAGAGGGACACGCTGGACGGACTCGCCGCCGAGATCCTGCACAACTACGGCAAGGGCCGCGCGATTGTGGCCATCGACGGCATCGAGGGCGCGGGCACCACCCCGTTCGCCGACGACCTCGCAGCCGCGTTCAAGCGGGCCGGGCATCCGGCGTTCCGCGCCTCGATCAGCGACTTCCAGCGCCCGCGCGCCGACCGGTACCTGCGCGGCCAAGACTCCGCCGAGGGCTACTACCGCGACACCTTCGACTACTCCGTGTTCCGTCGGGTGCTGATCGAGCCGTTCCGAATGGGCGGCAGTACCGGCTTCGTCACGAGCGCGTTCGACACGGCGCGAGACACGCAGGTGGAGCCGAAATGGCTCAGCGGGCCCGCCGACGCCATCCTCATCGTCGACGGCATCTTCCTCAACCGGCCCGAGCTGCGCGGACTCTGGAACTACTCCGTCTGGCTGGAGGTGCCGCAGGATGTCGCGGAGCAGCGGCTACTCGACGCTGCCACCGACGGCTCCTCGGCGATCGGTGATCGTGAACGTGGCGGCATGCAGCTGTACCGCGCCGACGCGAAGCCCACGGAACGGGCGATGGCCCTGATCGACAACAGTGACCCGGAGCATCCGCAGCGCATCTTCGCCGACTCCTGCTGAGCCACCGCCGTGTCACCGGTGCGTGATACAAACGACCCATGGAATCACCGCCAGCGGCGTCGGGCGTGGTCTTGCTCGGCGGAGCGGGCCTGCAGCCGTGGATTTGGGATGCGGTCGCCCCGCAGCTGTCGCTGCCCGCAGTCGCCGCGCGGTACCCGCGCGGCTCGCCACCCGCCAGCCTGAGGCAGTACGCCGAGAGCGTGCTGCAGCAGATCGACGACTCCGGGTTCAGCCGGGTGGTGATCGTGGCGCACTCGATCGGCGGGGCGGTCGGCACCGAGCTCGCCGGGCTGATCCGGGGCCGGGTGACCGGGTTCCTCGCGATCAGCGCCGTGGTGCCCAGGCCGCGGCACGGATTCGTGTCGTCGCTGCCGTTCCCGCAGCGACTGGTGATGGGCGCGATGCTGCGCTTCGCCGGCACCCGGCCGCCCGCCGACGCGATCCGCTCCGGCCTGTGCAACGGGCTACCGACCGACGTCGCCGACCGCGTGGTGAACGAGTTCAGCCCGGAGTCGAAGCTGCTCTACCTGGACACGGTCGAACACGGGTTGCCCGCCGTGCCCCGCGGTTACGTGCGCACCACCGACGACAAGGAACTTCCCGAGCGGATGCAGCGACGCTTCAGCGCCACTCTCGGCGGCAGCTTCGCCGCGGAACTGTCGACCGGCCACCTGCCGATGCTGGCCGACCCGCATGCCACGGCCGCCACCATCAACCGTTTCCTCGACGGCGCGCGCGCCTGACCGAACGGCTCCTGTCCTGACCCCGCTGGGTGAGTAGCCACGGAGCGAAGCGACGCGGCGTATCGAAACCCGACCGGCTAGCGCACCCGCTCGACCACCTCGTCGGGGGAGAGGTGCCGGCCGGTGCGCTCCACCTCGTGCACGAGCTGCACGAGCGTCGCATTCACCGGGGTGGCGACATCCGTTCCGGCCGCCGCCTGCACCACGGCCCCGTTCAGGAAGTCGATCTCGCTCGGCTGCCCGCGGCGGATCGACTGCAGCGTCGACCCCGGGTTCGGCACGTCACCGAGGTAGCGGCGGATGCCGCGCGGAATCCGCTCGCCCAGCCACAGCGGCGCATACGCCAGCAGCCGCACCAGCACGGGGGAGATGCCCTGCAGGGTGGCGAAGTGCACTCCGCGCGCCAGCCCGACCCGGGCGTTCTCGCGCATGCTGCGCGTCATGATGCGGCGCAGGCGCGGCTCGTCGATGACGTCCTGCACGCTGAGGCCGGTGATCGCCGGCAGCGCGTTCACCTGATTCACCAGCAGCTTGGTCCAGCGGGCGCCCTCGAAGTTGGGGGTCAGCAGCACCGGGATCGCCGTATTCAGGACGGATGTCGCCGCCTCGGCGGCCGAGGCGGGACCGCGCACGATGCCCAAGTAGGTGTTTGCCGCCGCGGTCACCGTGACCGACCCCGGCGCCACGTATGAGGCTGCAAACAACGAGAGTGCACCGATCACGTCCGAGGACGGCGCGGCCTCCAGCACGTGTTCCAGCCCGCCGAGCCCGTTTTGTACCACCACCAGCGGCACCCCGTGCAGCAGGTCGGCGTTCGCGGTGACGGCGTCCGCGGCATCCATCGCCTTGGTCGCCACGATCGCAAGCTCCGGGCGCTGCGTCAGCGTCGTGTCTGCCGAGACCGCAGCGGTCACCTCTCCCCACGCGCCGGACAAGTGGATGCCCTCGGCCTGGATCGCGGCCAGCTGCGGCCCCCGCGCGGTCACCGCGACCTCGTGCCCCGCCCGGGCGAGCAACGCCGCGATCGTGCCGCCCATGGCTCCCGCCCCCAGTACCGCCACGCGCATGGTCACCAGCCTAGGGGCGCTCCGGTACCGTTGAAGGGTGACTGGCACCATCGGCCCCCGCAGCGGCATCCTGCTGCTTGACAAACCAGCGGGGCTCACCAGCCACGACGTGGTCTCCCGAGTGCGCAAGCTCGCCGGCACCCGCAAGGTCGGCCACGCCGGCACCCTCGACCCGATGGCCACCGGGCTGCTCGTGCTCGGGCTGAACAGCTCCACCCGGCTGCTCACCTACCTGGTCGGTCTCGACAAGGAATACCTCGCCACCATCCGCCTCGGCCAGTCCTCAACGACGGATGACGCGGAAGGTGAGATCAGCGACACCGCCGACACCTCCGCCATCACCGACGTCGACCTCGCCCGCGAGATCGCCACGCTGACCGGACCGATCGAACAGGTTCCCTCCAGCGTCAGCGCGATCAAGGTCGACGGGCGCCGCGCCTACGACCGTGCCAGGGCGGGGGAGACCGTCGTGCTGAAATCCCGCCCGGTCACCATCCACGAATTCGCCACCCTCGACATCCGTCGCGGTGAACACCTCGACCTCGACGTGCGCATCCGCTGCTCCTCCGGCACCTACATCCGGGCGCTCGCCCGCGACCTCGGCGCCGCCCTCGGCGTCGGCGGTCACCTCACCGCGCTGCGCCGCAGCCAGGTCGGCCCCTTCGACGTCACGGATGCCGCCAGCCTGACCGACGCCACACCCGAGTCGCTCGCCGAACGGCTGCAACACCCGGCCGCCATCGCCACCCGACTGTTCGACGCGATCGACCTCAGCGCCGAGCAGACCCGCGACCTGACTCAGGGCAAGCGAATCAGCGTCGACACCGCCGACACCGAGTGCGCCGCGGCGATCTCGCCCGAGGGGCGCCTGGTCGGCCTGCTCAAGGTGGCCGGCGGCACGGCCCGCCCGATCGTGAACTTCCCGACCGACGAGGTGCTGTCGTGATCGAGTGGTTCAGCTGGCTGCAGATCATCGTGGCGCTCGCCGCCGGCGTGTTCTGCCTGGTGATGGGCCTGCTCGGCAAGAAACCGAACGACCTCACCCTGGGCTCGCTGATTCTGGTCGAGCTGCTGCTGATCGTGCAGGTGGTGATGGCGATCGTCGCCCCGTTCCTGGGCAACCATCCCACGGGGCATCCGCTCGAATTCTGGGCGTACCTGATCAGCGCCGTGCTGATCCCGCCGCTCGCCGGGTTCTGGGGGCTGATCGAACGCAACCGCTGGAGCACCGTGGTGCTCGGCGTCGCCAGCCTCGCGATCGCGGTGATGGTGATCCGGATGCACGCGATCTGGTTCGTGCAGCTGGCATGACGCGCCTAACATTGAGCACGATGTCAACGTCTGCCCCTTCCCGTATGTCCGGTGCCGGCCGCGTGCTCGTGCTGGTTTACGGAATCCTCGCGATGGCGGCCACCGGGCGTTCGCTGTTCCAGATCCTCACCAAGTTCGACGAAGCCCCGCTCGCCTACACCCTGTCCGCACTCGCGGCCATCGTGTACATCGTGGCCACGGTCGCGCTGATCATGCCCGGCGACGCCTGGCGCACGGTCGCCTGGGTCACCATCAGCTTCGAGCTGGTCGGCGTGCTGGTGGTCGGAACGCTCAGCATTACCAACCCGCAGCTGTTCGGCCACCCGTCGGTGTGGTCGTACTACGGCATCGGATACCTGCTCATTCCCCTCGTGCTGCCGATCCTCGGCCTCACCTGGCTGTATCGGCGCCGTGTCGCCCGGGTGGTGGCCTAATCATGCAACTGTTCACCTCGCAGGCAGACGTGCCCGCCGACTTCGGGCCGAGCGCGGTCACCATTGGCAAGTTCGACGGTGTGCACGCCGGACACCGTGCCGTGATCGCCCAATTGTTGCGAATCGCGGATACCGAGAACCTCACCTCCGCGGTGGTGACCTTCGACCGGCATCCGCTCGCCCTGCTTCGTCCCGAGCAGTGCCCGGAGGCGCTGCTCAGCAACGAGCAGAAGATTGAACGCCTGGCAGAGACGGGGGTGCACGCCACCCTGATGCTCACCTTCGACGAGCAGATGAGCCACCAGCCGCCCGAGGAGTTCATCCAGAACGTGCTGGTCGACACGCTGCACGCGAAGGTGGTGTTCGTCGGCCGCGACTTCCGTTTCGGCTCGAAAGCGGCGGGCACCGTCGGCACCCTGATCGACGCCAGTGCCGCAGGCGGATTCGAGGTGCGCGTGATCGAGGACGTGACATCCGGAGGCGGACGTCGGGCCTCCTCGACCTGGATTCGTGAGGCGCTCGGCCGCGGAGACGTGCGCGAGGCTGCCGAGGTGCTCGGGCACCTGCCGTCGGTGCGCTCGGTGGTCGTCCCCGGCGAACGGCGCGGCCGCGAACTCGGATTCCCCACCGCCAACCTCAAGCCCTCGGTCGAGGGACTGATCCCCGGCGACGGGGTGTATGCCGGCTGGCTCTCGGTGGAGGGCGCCACTTACCCCGCGGCCATCTCGGTGGGCAACAACCCGACGTTCGAGGGTGTGCCAGCCCGTCAGGTCGAGGCCTACGTGCTCGATGAGGACATCGACCTGTACGGCAAGACCGTGGAGGTGTCCTTCGTCGACCGGATCCGCGGCATGGTGAAATTCACCACGATCGACGAGCTGATCAAGGAACTCGGCAACGACGTGCAGCACACCCGCGAGCTGCTCGCCACCGCGCTGCGCCCCCGCCGTTTCTGATTTCTCGTCGAGTTTGTGTTCGGCTGGGCTGCCGTGTCTCATAGACTGCCGGAGTGACTGCTCCGCGTGCTTTGCCGGTATGGTCAGGGCGAGCTCTCGCGCTGACCAGCACCCTGCTGATCGCGCTGAATCTGCGCACGGCCGTCACCTCGGTCTCACCCATCGTCGACCAGATCAGTGTCGACATCCCGCTGAACGCCACCGCACTCGGTGTGCTCGGGATGCTGCCGCCCGCGATGTTCGCGGCATCCGGACTTTTCACGCCCGCGCTCGCCCGCCGAATCGGGCTGGACGCTACCCTCGTCGTTGCCAGCGCGATAATGGTGCTCAGCCTCGCGCTGCGCTCGGTGGCGGTCGGCTACCCCATGTTCCTCATCGCGAGCGCGCTCGCCCTCGCCGCCGCGGGCGTTGGCAACGTGCTGCTTCCCGCGGTGGTCAAGCGGTACTTCCCCGACCGGGTGGGCCTCATGACCTCCGCCTATGTGGCGCTTCTGGCTGTGAGCACCACCATTCCGGCCGCCATCTCGGTGCCGATCGCGGATGCCGCCGGCTGGCGCACCGCGCTCATGACGTGGGCGGTGCTCGGCCTCACCGCCCTCATCCCGTGGGCCGTCCTGTGGCTGGAACACCGCAAGACCCTCGCCGCCGCTCGCCGCGATGCCTCGCCCGAGGTTGAGGAGGCGCCCGCGGCTCTGGTCGGCGCGCTGTGGAAGTCGCGCACTACCTGGGCGCTCACCCTGTCGTTCGCGGTGTCCGGGTTGAACGTGTACACGATGTTCGCCTGGCTGCCCCAGCTCCTGATGGAGCAGGCGCGAGTCTCCGCGGTCCAGGCCGGCGCCATGCTCTCGGTCTACGCCATCATCGGGCTGCCGCTCGCGCTGGTCATGCCATTCGTCACGGTCCATAGCAAGAGGCCGGAGTGGCTGATCTATTTGGGCACCGCGCAGCTGCTGATCGGCTACCTCGGGCTGCTGTTCGCTCCCACGGCGGCACCCTGGCTGTGGGTGATCATCATGGGTGGACCCATCCTGTTCTCGGTCACGCTGACACTGATCAACCTGCGCACCAGAGATCACGTGGTTACCACCGCGGTGAGCGGTTTCGTGCAGGGCATCGGGTACACGATGGGCGCAGTTGGTCCGCTGCTGTTCGGTGTGCTGCGCGACGTCTCCGGGTCATGGACGGTGCCGTTGGTCTTCCTTCTGCTCACCGCCAGCGGGTCACTCGTGGCGGGCATCCTGCTATCGAAGCCGCGCATGGTGGACGACGAGCTGCGCGCGCAATAGCCGTAGGTTCACATTCGCTGGTTGAGGAGCGAGCGCCAGCGAGCGTCTCGAAACCCGCGGGCTACACCGCAGCGAGCACGCCCGCACGGTGGATCAGCGCCGCCGCACCGATCAGCGGCCCCTCGCCCGACAACGTCGACGGCACAACGCGCACTTTGGTGACGAAGCCGAACTCCGCGCGCTCGGCAATCGTCGCGTTGATGATGTCGAACAGGTCGGGGCTAACGTGCGAGAAGCCACCACCGATCGCCACCACCTCGAGGTCGACGAGGGACGTCGCGGAGCCGATCGCCTGGCCGAGCGCGCGACCCGCCCGCTGCACCGCCCGCACCGCGACGTCATTGCCCGTGGCGTACGCGGCCGCGAGGTCCTCGCCGGTCTCGCCGGTCCAGCCCTGAGCTCTGGCCCACGCGACGGTCTTCGGCCCGGAGGCGATCGCCTCCACGCAGCCGATCCCGCCGCAGGCGCAGACCTCGTCGAACCCGCCGACTCCGACGTGTCCGATGTGCCCGGCGTTGCCGGTCGGCCCTGGCACGGTTCGTCCGCCGAGGATCAGCCCGCCGCCGATCCCGGTGGACACGATCATGCCCATCAGGTTGTCGCAGCCGACGGCCGCGCCAATCCAGTGCTCGGCAAGGGTGATGCACAACCCGTCCATCTGCAGCCGCACCGGCACCTCCGGCACCAGCGCCTCCAGCTGGGCGCGCAGCGGGTAGTCGCGCCAGGCCGGCACGTTGAGCGGGCTGACGAGGCCGTGCTCCACCGAGATAGGTCCGGCGCATCCGATGCCCACCCCGATCAGCACATCGGTGGGGAGGCCGGCCAAGGCCTCGCTCGCCACCTCACGAACCGTGGCCGCCAGCGTGTCGGACCGGGTGCCTGCCCCGGTGGCGCGCCGAACCCGGCTGCCCTCGAGCATTACCCCGTGCTCATCGACGAGGGCGGCTTCGACCTTGGTGCCGCCGAAGTCGACGGCCAGCACATATGGCATGAGGCCAGAGTACCGAGATGCGGCTATCCCGCTGGGCCGGGCCACAAATGTGCACTCGCTCGCACACTCGATGCTCATATGAGCAACAACTGCAACGGATGCTGCCAGCCGAGTAGTCTGGATGACGGACAGCTCAGCAGCGGAGCTCGAGAACGGAACGCGTGATAACGGAGAGGAGGCGACCGATGACCGACGATGTACTGGCGGTGCGGGTCGCCGAGCTCTACTACGAAGACGCCAAGACACAGGACGAGATCGGCGCGCTGCTGAAGATCACCCGCTGGAAGGTCGGCCGATTACTGGCCCAGGCCCGCGAGCGCGGCATCGTGCGCATCGAGATCGTGCACCCCCGCGCCCGCCGGCTCGGCATCGAGCGGCAGCTGCGCGAGCGGTTCGGCCTCACCGACGCCGTGGTGGTGCCGGCCCCGACCGGCGAGAACAGCGACGCCGACGCGCACGAGCGGGTCGCCCAAGCCGCCGCAGACTTCCTCGCCGCACTCCGCCCGGTGCCGCGGGTGCTCGGCGTCAGCTGGGGCCGCACGCTCAGCGACGTCGCCGATCACCTGACCGATGGCTGGGCATCCGGCGTTGAGGTGGTGCAGATCAATGGGGGAGTCTCGCTCAACAAGCGCGCCTCCACCGCCGCGAGCACCGCCGTGGAGATCGCCCGCAAGGCTGGCGGCCAGGCCACCCTGCTGCCGAGCCCGGCGATCCTGGAGCGACTGGAAACCAAGCAGGCCATCGAGTCCGACCGCACCGTCGCGGCCGTGCTCGACAAAGCGTCCGCGGCATCCGTCTACCTGTACAGCGCCGGGGTCGCCGACAACACCAGCGCCCTCGTCGACAGCGGCTACCTGACCGCCCACGACGTTGCCGAACTGGTG
This sequence comes from Microbacteriaceae bacterium, assembly GCA_040513215.1. Lineage (GTDB taxonomy): Bacteria > Actinomycetota > Actinomycetes > Actinomycetales > Microbacteriaceae > Ruicaihuangia. Next base: position 8,615 of record JBEVDR010000207.1, read on the forward strand.
CGCAAGGGCGCCGTCGGTGACGTCGTTGGCCGCTACATTGACGCCAATGGCAACATCGTTGATCCGACGCTTGATCAGCGTACGGTGGGACTGGGACTTGACCGGCTGCGATCCGCCACCACCGGCGTGCTGGTGATCGCGGGCCGCGCGAAGCACGATATAGCCCGGGCCGTCGTCGGAGGCGGACTCTGTTCCGTCATCGTGACCGACGAACATACGGCCGAGGCTCTTCTGGAGGAATGAGACACATGACACTCGAACACCCCGTCGCTCTGGCTCCCGCCGCGCGCGCCGTCCAACTGCTGGGCGGTGACCTCACCGAGAAGAGCCTGCGGCTGCACCTGGAAGGCCTGTCCGGCGTCGACGCCGTCGGCCTCGAACAGCGCGCCGCCGGCCTCGGCACCCGCTCGATCAAGACCACCTCGAAGCAGTGGGCGATCGACAAGATCATCAGCCTGATCGACCTGACCACCCTCGAGGGTGCAGACACCCCGGGCAAGGTGCGCTCACTGGTGGCGAAGGCGCTGACTCCGGATGCCTCGGACCTCAGCACCCCGCGGGTCGCCGCCGTCTGCGTCTACGGCGACATGGTGCCGTTCGCCGTGGAGGCGCTCGGCTCCGCGAAGGGCCTCGACGGCCCCACCGGCGTGAACGTCGGCGGCATCAACGTCGCCGCCGTCGCCACCGCGTTCCCGAGCGGCCGCGCATCCCTCGCCGTGAAGCTCGCCGACACCGCCGACGCGGTCGCCGCGGGAGCGGACGAAATCGACATGGTGATCGACCGGGGCGCATTCCTGGCCGGCAACTACGGCCGCGTCTTCGACGAGATCGTCGCCGTCAAGGAGGCCTGCCGCCGCACAGACGGCACCTACGCGCACCTCAAGGTCATCCTCGAGACCGGCGAACTGGTCACCTACGACAACGTTCGTCGCGCATCCTGGCTGTCGATCCTCGCCGGCGGAGACTTCATCAAGACCTCCACCGGAAAGGTGGCGCCCGCCGCGACCCTCCCGGTCACCCTGCTGATGCTGGAGGTCGTGCGTGACTGGCACAAGCTCACCGGCGAGAAGATCGGCGTGAAGCCGGCCGGCGGCATCCGCACCTCGAAGGACGCCATCAAGTACATCGTCACGGTCGCCGAAACCGTGGGCGAGGAGTGGCTCACCCCGCACCTGTTCCGGTTCGGCGCATCCAGCCTGCTGAACGACGTGCTGCTGCAGCGCCAGAAGATGACCACCGGCCACTACAGCGGCCCCGACTACGTGACGATCGACTAGGACCATCAATGAACTTCCTTGACTACGCGCCGGCTCCCGAGTCGACCGCCATCCTTAACCTGCGTCCCAGCTACGGCCTGTTCATCAACGGTGAATTCGTCGACGGGCACGGCCACGGGTTCACCACCATCTCACCGGCCACCGAGAAGCCGATCGCCGAGATCGCCAACGCCAACAGCGAAGACGTCGACCGCGCCGTCGCCGCCGCCCGCCGCGCCTACGACCGCACCTGGTCGAAGATGAGCGGCGCCGACCGCGGCAAGTACCTGTTCCGCATCGCGCGGCTGGTGCAGGAGCGCGCCCGCGAGCTTGCCGTGGCGGAGAGCCTCGACAACGGCAAGCCGATCAAGGAGAGCCGCGACACCGACATCCCTCTGGTCGCCGCCTGGTTCTTCTACTACGCAGGCTGGGCCGACAAACTCGACCACGCCGGCCTCGGCGCCAACCCGCGCTCGCTCGGAGTTGCCGCCCAGGTGATCCCGTGGAACTTCCCGCTGCTGATGCTGGCGTGGAAGATCGCCCCGGCGCTCGCCGCCGGCAACACGGTGGTGCTGAAGCCCGCCGAGACCACCCCGCTGTCCGCGCTGATCTTCGCCGAGATCCTGCAGCAGGCCGACCTGCCGCCGGGTGTCGTCAACATCATCACCGGAGCCGGCGACACCGGCGAAGCGCTGGTCAACCACGCGGATGTCGACAAGGTGGCGTTCACCGGGTCCACCGCCGTCGGCCGCTCCATCGCCCGCTCCACCGCGGGCACCGGCAAGAAGGTCACCCTCGAGCTCGGCGGTAAGGCGGCGAACATCGTCTTCGACGACGCGCCCATCGACCAGGCCATCGAGGGCATCGTCAACGGCATCTTCTTCAACCAGGGCCACGTCTGCTGCGCAGGCAGCCGTCTGCTGGTGCAGGAGAACATCCACGATGAGGTCGTGGACCGGCTGAAGACCCGCCTCTCGACCCTGCGTCTCGGCGACCCGCTCGACAAGAACACTGACATCGGGGCGATCAACTCGAAGGAGCAGCTGGAGCGCATCCGTGCCCTGTCCGACATCGGAGAGCAGGAGGGCGCCGAACGCTGGACCGCCGACTGCGCGATCCCCGAGAACGGCTTCTGGTTCGCGCCGACGATCTTCACCAACGTGTCGACCAGCAACCGCATCGCCCGCGACGAGATCTTCGGACCGGTGCTATCTGTGCTCACCTTCCGCACCCCCGACGAGGCGGTGAAGAAGGCCAACAACACCCCGTACGGTCTCTCCGCCGGCGTCTGGAGTGACAAGGGATCAAAGATCCTCGCCGTGGCAGACAAGCTGCGCGCCGGAGTGATCTGGGCGAACACCTTCAACCGGTTCGACCCGGCCTCCCCGTTCGGCGGCTACAAGGAGTCCGGATACGGCCGCGAGGGCGGTCGCCACGGTCTCGCCGGGTACCTGCAGTCGAGCGCCGCACCGGCCCGCCGGGCCAGCCTGTCCAGTCCCGCCGAGCCGGTCGAGGCCGGAGACGCCCCCAAGTCGATCAAGAAGGGCTCCAAGTAATGTCGCGCCTGACCATCCCGAAGACCTACAAGCTCTACATCGGCGGCAAGTTCCCGCGCAGCGAGTCCGGACGCACCTACGAGGTCACCACCAAGAAGGGCGACTTCCTCGCCAACGCCGCGAAGGCCAGCCGCAAGGATGCCCGTGACGCCGTCGTCGCTTCCCGCGCTGCCGTGAGCAGCTGGTCCGGCGCCACCGGGTACCTGCGCGGGCAGGTGCTGTACCGCATCGCCGAACTGCTGGAAGGCCGCCGGGCGCAGTTCATCGATGAGATCGTCGACTCCGAGGGTGTCTCCGCCACGGTCGCCGGCCAGCAGGTCGACGCCGCCATCGACACCTGGGTCTGGTACGCCGGCTGGGCCGACAAGTACGTGCAGGTCGCCGGCAACGGCAACCCGGTCGCCGGCCCGTTCTTCAACCTGTCAACCCCGGAACCCACCGGCGTGGTCGCGATCATCGCCCCGCAGGATGCCACCGGAGCCAGCCTGCTCGGCCTCGCGGCCGTCGTGGCGCCGGCGCTGGTCAGCGGCAATACGGTCGTCGTGGTCGCCAACGAGAAGGCGCCGCTCAGCGCGATCAGCCTCACCGAGGTGCTCGCCACCAGCGACGTACCCGGGGGAGTGGTGAACCTGCTCACCGGCTCGCCCGCCGAGATCGCGCCGTGGCTCGCGTCGCACGCCGATGTGAACGCCCTCGACCTGACCGGTGCGGGCAGCCTCGACTGGGTCGACCTGCAGATCGCCGCCGCCGAAACACTGAAGCGCGTGATCACGCCGGAGCCCGGGGTTCCCGCGCCGTCGCTCGAGCGGATCACCGCGTTCACCGAGACCAAGACGGTGTGGCACACGAAGTCGATGTTGTAGCGATGACGCCGGACTTCCACGCCAGCAGACTGGGCGAGTACCGGCGTCACGGCGACGAGGCCGATCTGGTCTTCACCCGGGACTACGATCACCCGGTCGAACGGGTGTGGGAGTACATCACCGAGCCGGCGCTGCTGAGGCTCTGGCTCGCCGAGGCGAAGGTCGACCTTCGCCTCGGCGGCCGGTACGACCTGCGCTGGCTGAACGACCCGAAGGGGCAGCTGGACTGGTGGACCGGCACCATCACCGCGCTGCAACTCGGCCGGGTGCTGGATAGCGACAACAGCCAGCACGGGCCGATGCGGTTCGAGTTGCAGCGCTTGGCGGCGGACGGCTCGGTGACCGACGCGGTGCTGAACACGGAAGCACCGGATGCCGCGGACGGCGCCACCCGGCTCACCTTCTCCAACGCCATCGCTCCGCCCGAGGAGAAGTTCATCACCATGTCGCTGGCCGGATGGCACATCCACCTCGACCACCTCGCGGCCGCGCTCGACGACGACCCGCCGGTCTGGGAGTCCTGGTACGACTACTACTTCCCGGTCTGGAAGAAACTGCACGCCGCATACCAACACGCCTACCGCCTGCCCTGATGTAACGAAACGGTAACGGGCACCGCTAGAGTGGCGTCACCCGCAATGAGGCGGGCACCGACGACAAGGCGTGTCAATGGCGACATCCGCAGTTCCCCTGCCGCATCTGCGGCGCATCCTTCGCGCGAGCGCGGGCGTTCTCGCCCTGGTGCTGGCGGTGCTCCTCAACCTGCCGGTGGGCAGTGTGCAGGCGGCCGGAGCATTCGAATCTCTCCGGGCGCCCGGCGAGGCCGGCTTCATCGCGGCGCACCGCGGCGACCGGTCAGCTGCGCCGGAGAACACCCTGCCCGCGCTGCAGGCCGCCCTCGATGCCGGGATGACCTTCGTCGAGACCGACGTGCAACTGACCAGGGACGGCGTGCCGGTGCTGATGCACGATACGACCGTGGACCGCACCACCGACGGAACAGGCCGGGTGGAGGACCTCACTCTGGCGGAGTTGAAGACTCTGGACGCCGGCGGCTGGTTCGCGCCAGAGTTCGCCGGCGTGCGGGTGCCGACACTCGACGAGTACCTGGCCCTGCTAGTCACCACGGAGGCCATGGCGATCATCGAGCTCAAGGGTTTCTGGAGCGAGACGGAGGTCGCGGGGGTGACCAATCTGCTCTATGGCTACAGCCTGCATAACCGCGCGATCCTCGCCAGCTTCACGCACACCGCCGTCGCCCACGCCCGCGACGTGGCACCGGGGATCCCGCGGATTCTGCTCTGCCGTGACCTGCCTCCCGATGCCGTGCGGCTCGCTCGGTTCTATGACGCGATCGCCGTGATGACCAAACCGGCGACCGTGGAGCGTCGCCCCGAGCTGGTCGAGACGATGCATGCGGCAGGAATCGGCGTCCTGCTGTACACGCTGAATACCGAGCAGAACTGGGCCGAGGCGCTGGCACTCGGCGTCGATGGAATCGTCACCGACACCCCGAGCGATCTCGATTCCTGGCTGGCCGCGACCGCCCCGGGAACCTGAGCGCGCCTCTGCTCAATTACTGAGAAGTTCGCCTGTCGCGCTGGCACGCCCCGCGGATTCGGCGCATCATGGGTACAAGCTGCGGAGGACAACGATGCCCGAGAATGACTCACCCGACCGGATCGTCTTCGTGGGGGACCGACTGACCGCATCCGGCCGGTGGCAGGACTGGTTCCCTGAGTACGAGGTGTTGAACTTCGGTGTCGCCGGCCAGACCACCGAGGACCTGCTGGGCCGCCGCGAGGACATCGTCGCCGCCCGCCCCGACGCCATCGTGATGCTGATCGGCTCGAACGACTTCTCGGCACGGCGCCGCTCGGCCGAGTACGTGGTGCGCAACGTGGAGACCATCCTGTGGGACCTGCGCCGTGACCTGCCGGGAGTGCGGCTACTGCTGCAGTCGATCATTCCGCGCGGGCACGAGCTCGCCGATGAAATCCGCAACGCGAACCGTCACCTCTGGCAGTTCGCCGCGACGGTGAAGGCGCAGTACCTCGACCTGTGGCCCGCGCTTGCGCTGCCCGACGGTGAGCTGAACCCCTCGTACACCGATGACCGCGAGCACCTGAACGACGCCGGATACGAGGCCTGGCTGAGGGAGCTGCGCCCGGGCCTCGAACGCCTCTACGACGCCCCGCCGATGAGCCGGCCGATCTCGGTGGCCGAGGTGCAGGCGGCGCTTCGTGAGGCATCCGAGAAGACGGGCGACAGCCGGGCCTGACGGTTCACCGCCCGTTCCTGCGGCACAAATACCCTCGAAGCATGGGGCGGATACTTGCGGGCATACTTGCCGTGTTCTGTCTGGTGCTCGGAGCGCCACTAGCAGCGGATGCCGCGGGCCCCCGGGCCACGAAGGTCGACGACTTCAGCTTCGACAGCTTCGAGGCCGACTACTACCTCGGAGTCGACGCCGACGGCCGGTCCACGCTGACCACCGTGGAGACGCTCGTCGCCTTGTTTCCCGAGACCGATCAGAATCGCGGCATCCGGCGCGCCCTGGTCCAGGACTATGACGGCCACCCCACCGACCTCACGGTGACCGGCGTGACCGATGAGTCCGGGCAGCCGCGCGCGTTCGACACCGAATCGGAAGACGGCATCGAATACGTCACGATCGCCGCCGACGACTACGTGCACGGCGCGCAGACGTACGTGATCACGTACGAGCAGCGCAACGTGACCCGCTACTTCGATGACACCGGGGTCGACGAGTTCTACCGGGACGTCAACGGCACCGGATGGCCGCAACCGTTCGGCAGCGTCACCGCCCGGCTGCACGTCGACGACGAGATCGCCGACCGGCTCACCGGAGACGCCGCCTGCTACTGGGGACCGGAGGGTGCCAGCAACCGCTGTGACATCAGCGCCGGAGACAGCACCGACGGCACTACCGGCAGCGACACCGCAGGCACGACGCTGACCGCATCCCAGCGGAACCTCGCGGCGTTCGAGAACGTCACCATCGCCGTCGGGTTCGAGGCCGGCACCTTCGTGCCCCGCGACAACAGTTACTTCGCGTCCTGGCTCAGCTGGGTGCAGCTCGCAGCAGTGCTGGCCGCGGTCGCCGCGGGCATCTGGGGCTTCGTCATCCGCGCCACCACTACTCGCGACGCCGACGGACGGCCCACCATCATCGCCGAGTACACACCGCCGAAGGAGTACGACCTGATGGCCGCGGCCGAAATCCTCGGCCGACCGGGTCGCAGCGCCGCGGCCCAGCTGATCGATACGGCCGTGCGCCGCAAGATCCGCATCATCGAAACCGGGAAACGACTCGGGAAAGACAGCTTCACCCTCGAACTGGTCGACCCGACCGGGCTGTCGCCGCGCAGCGAGCAGCTGCTGAAGGCTTTCTTCGGGCAAGTGCTGCGCCCCGGCGAGCAGCACCAGCTCGCGCCGACGAACACCAAGGTTGGCAAGCGCGTGCACGAGGTGATCGTCGCGGTGCACAAGGATGCCACCCGGCGCGGGCTGCGGCGCACGGTGGCCACCCGCAACGTGATCCTGCCATTCCTGCTCGCCCTGGCCGGGCTGATCGTCGCGTTCGTGGCGGGCGTGATCATGGTGGTCGATGCCCGCGGTGGCGCATGGCCGCTGCTGCTCGTACTGCCCGGAGTCGCCGCCGTCACCATGGTGTCGATCGCGATCTTCCGCCGGCCGCTCACCGCGGCCGGTGCCGAGTTCCGCGACCATCTGCGCGGCATGGAGCTGTACATCAAGGTCGCCGAACAAGACCGACTGCGGATGCTGCAGAGCCCCCAGGGCGCGGAACGGGTGCCGGTGGATGTCAGCGACCGGCGCGCCATGCTGAAACTGAACGAGCGGATGCTGCCCTACGCGGTGCTGTTCGGGCTGGAGAAGGAGTGGGCGGAGGAACTCACCCACTGGTACGACGGGCAACCGGACTGGTACGTCAGTAACCAGCCGTTCAACGCGGCCGTGTTCGTCGCCGGGATCGGCGGGATCAGTTCCTCGGCATCCACCTACTCGGGCAGCAGCAGCTCGAGCGGCGGCTCCAGCGGCGGCGGCTCCTCCGGCGGTGGCGGAGGCGGCGGAGGCGGCGGCGGGGTTTAGGCATCGGGCCAGCTTGCGACTGTGGCGGGGTCTGAACGGCTGGGTCTGCGTTCGCTGCGCCGACGG
>JBEVDR010000208.1:0-11479 GCA_040513215.1 Microbacteriaceae bacterium
GCCGGGATGATCTGCCAGCTCAGCCCGAACTGGTCCTTGCACCAGCCGCACTGCTCGGATTCGGGCACGTGCGACAGCTTCGACCAGTAGTAGTCGACCTCGTCCTGGTCCTTGCAGGACACGATGAACGAGACCGACTCATTGAATTTGAAGACCGGCCCGCCGTCGAGGCAGACGAAGTCCACGCCGTTCAGGGTGAACTGCCCGTTGAGCACCTTGCCCGACATCCCGACGAAATGTTCGTCGAGCGATTCGTCGGGATACTCGTCGATAGCGGTGATCCGCGAGTTCGGGAACACATCAACGTAGTACGTCATCGCCTCGCGTGCGTTGTTGTCAAACCACAAGCACGGCTGGATCGGTGAGAGTTCGGCCATCGAAAGACTCCTTGTTCGACCAATGCGTCGCAGCCCACGCTAAGCCCGAACAGAAGAACCGTCGAGGGGTTGCCTCCGCTACGCGCCCCACTCGCTGGGCGGTCCGGCGACGAGCATGCCCGCCATGACGCCGACGACGGCGAGAACGAACACGGTGCCGAGCAGGATCGGGTGCCGCAGCATCCAGCGCACGAAGCGGTCGATGACCGACCGATCGCGCGGGTGATCGGATGCCGCGGTGCGCCAGTTGCCCGCGAGGCGACCGGAGCGCTCCAGCCAGCGGTCGAACGGGATCGTGGCGTAGGGAACGATCGCGGTGGCCACGGCGCCGGCGATCAGACCGATGCCCCAGCGCTGGTTGATGCCCACGAGCAGCGCGGTCGCCGCGTACGCGATGAAGATGAAGCCGTGCACGAGCCCGGCCGCGAAACTGAACGGGGTGTCGATGCCGAAGCCGTACTTCAGCAGCAGGCTGGCGATCAGCAGCGTCCACGTGACCGCCTCGGCGATCGACAGCATGCGGTAGAACAGGCGCGGGGTCAGGCCGGTGCCCTCGCCGGTGCGCTCGACAGCAGGCTCGGCGGCGCTCTCGCTGGTGGAGACGCTCACGCGGAAAGCAGCGCCTGCCGGATGACGCTCTGGAACATGGTCAGACCGTCGGTACCCGACGCCATCGCCTGGGGAGTGTTCGGGCCGAAGCCTTCCTCGACCGCGTGCTCGGGGTGCGGCATCAGGCCGACCACGTTGCCGCGGGCGTTGGTGATGCCGGCGATGTCGTTCATCGAGCCGTTCGGGTTCACGTCGACGTAGCGGAAGACCACCTGGCCCTCACCCTCGATGCGGGCCAGCGTCTCGGCATCCGCAATGAAACTGCCCTCGCCGTTCTTCAACGGGATGGTGATCTCCTGCTTCTCGGTGTAGCCCTGCGTGAACGCGGTGGAGGTGTTCTCCACGCTCAGCTTCTGGTCGCGGCAGATGAACGAGCCGTGGTCGTTGCGCACCAAGCCGCCGGGCAGCAGGTGCGATTCGACCAGGATCTGGAAGCCGTTGCAGATGCCCAGCACTGGCATGCCGGCGTTCGCGGCGCTGATCACCTCGGCCATGATCGGCGAGTGTGCGGCGATCGCGCCGCAGCGCAGGTAGTCGCCGTAGCTGAACCCGCCGGGCAGCACGATGGCGTCGACGCCCTTGAGGTCATGCTCGCCGTGCCAGAGCGGCACGGCGTCGCCGCCCGCGATGCGCACCGCGCGCTGGGCGTCGCGGTCGTCGAGCGAGCCGGGGAAGGTGATGACGCCGATCCGCATTACGCGGTCGCTTCCTCAAGCACGGTGATCGAGACGACATCCTCGATCACGGAGTTGGAGAGCATCTCGTCGGCCAGCGTCTGCACCTCGGCGAGCACGGCATCCGTCACCTCGCCGTCGACGGTGATCTCGAAACGCTTGCCGATGCGCACACCGGTGAACTGGGTCTTGCCCTGACGGGCGAGCGAGCCGGCCACGGCCTTGCCCGCGGGGTCCAGCAGCTCTGCCTTGGGCATGACTTCTACGACGATGATGGGCACGCATTACTCCCGAGTGAGTCGTCTAATGGGGGATCGCCTCAGTCTACCCGGCCAGAAGTTCAGCCGAAGCTGTGCGCCGGGTCAGCCACTCGCGCATGATCCGGTTGAACAGCTCCGGGTCCTCCGCGTTCCAGGCGTGGTGCATCTTCGGCACGATTCGGGTGGTGACTGCGGTGCTGCGCGAGGTGAACTCGGGGAAGGATCGGGCGACGCTCGGGTCGTCGTGCTCACCGGCGAGCACGAGCAGTGGCACGGTGCTGCCGACCAGCCCGGTGAGCTCGCCCATCACGCCGTCGTAAGTCTCGGTCATCATGCGGCGGGCGCTCGGCCGGTCGATGCCGAGGCCCGTCTCGATGAACACGTCGAGCACGTCGGCCGGCATCCGGTAGGCCTTCGCGAGCGCCTTCCAGTAGCCGCGGCTGCCCCACATCCTCAGCTGCAGCAGGCCCGCCCAGCGGGCGAAGCCGCGCACGCCGTCGAGCGGTGCGCCGGTGAGCATCGCCGAGCGCACAAGCTCGGGATGCCGAGCCACCAGCACGGTTCCGACCATCGCACCGAGCGACAACCCGACCACGTGCGCGGTGCCACCGTGCGCGCGCTCCCGGATGAGGCCGGCGAGTTGGTCGGCCGTGTCGGCGAGCGACTCCCAGCGCTCACCGTTCGAGGCGCCGAAGCCGGGCAGGTCGGGCACGAGCGTGTGGAAGTCCGGCAGCGCGTCGGTCTGCGCCTCCCACATCCAGCCGGCCACGTTGCCGCCGTGGATGAAGAGGACGGTCTCGGATGCTGCGGGGTTCTGCTCAGCGATGTGCAGGGTCATCGTGTGGTCTCCAGAGTCGGTGTGGCCGTTTGCGGCGCTATCGAGGTGGTGGTCAGGTCGGTAGTGAGTGTGCCCGCCAGTGCGTCGAGCCAGTCGATCTCGGTTTGGGTGTGCGCGATGCCGTTGGACAGGGTTGCGAGTCGCAACCGCTCGGCCAGATCGGATGCCGCGTGCTCCTGCCCTTGCATCGAATTGAGCACTGCGAGCTGGGCGGTCGCGGCGCTCCGACGCTCCTGAACCAGCGCCAACACCTGCTCGGCGCCGCTCCGGCCGGCGAAGAACAGCCGGGCTAGGAACGGTTCCCGGCTCGGCGCGTGCTCGAGCGGGGAGCGCAGCCACCGATCGAGCTCGGCGCGCCCCTCGTCGGTGATGGTGTGCACGTTGCGGTTCGGCTTGCCGCTCTGTTCCACCACAGACACGCTGGCCAGCCCGCTCTCCACCAGACCGGTCAGGGTGCGGTAGATCTGCGACTGGTCCGCGCTCCAGAAGTGCGCGATCGAGGCGTCGAAGTTCTTCTTCAGGTCGTATCCGGTCATCGGCACGATATCGAGCAGTCCGAGGATGGCGTGTTTAAGACTCACGCTCATATTAGACAGTACATATATAGGATGCCGCAAGTATTGAGTCCCGAACGGTCACCTCATGCTCACCGCGAGTTGTCTTGAATGATTCAAGACAATCGTTAGACTGGGCGGCATGATCGTCACCGACCCGCTGAGCGCCGACATCCGCTCGCACGGTCTCAAGGTGACGGCACCGCGGCTCGCGGTCATGCGGGCGCTCGAGTATGCGCCGCATTCCGCCGCCGAGCAGCTGTTCGCTTCCGTGCGTGACGAACTACCCGGCACCTCGCTGCAGGCCGTCTACGGTGTGCTCGGCGCGCTCGCCGATGCCGGACTGATTCGTCGCATTCAGCCGGCCGGATCCCCGGCCCGCTACGAGCGCCGCGTCGACGACAACCACCACCACCTCATCTGCAGTGGGTGCGGCGCCGTGCAGGACGTCGACTGCGTCGTGGGCGAGGCGCCCTGTCTCACCCCATCCGATAACGCCGGCTTCGCAGTGCACACGGCGGAGGTCACCTTCTGGGGCCTCTGTGTCGACTGCCAGGCCGCCGAGTCGCTCGAGACTCCCAGCTCCGCGACATCCGCTCGCCCCTAATTCCCAGTCCCTTTATTCCACCCATTCACCACAAGGAGATCAATGTCTGAGAACACCACCACGCAGACCGGTACCCCGGTTGCGAGCGACGAGCACTCGCTGACCGTTGGCGCCGACGGCGTCACCGCGCTGCACGACCGCTACCTGGTCGAGAAGCTCGCCCAGTTCAACCGCGAGCGGATCCCGGAGCGCATCGTGCACGCCAAGGGCGGCGGAGCGTTCGGTGAGTTCGTGGTGACCGAGGATGTCTCGCAGTACACCCGCGCGGCCGTGTTCCAGCCCGGCGCGAAGACCGAGACGCTGCAGCGCTTCTCCAGCGTCGCCGGCGAGCAGGGCAGCCCCGACACCTGGCGTGACGCGCGCGGCTTCTCGGTGAAGTTCTACACCACCGAGGGCAACTACGACATCGTCGGCAACAACACCCCGGTGTTCTTCATCCGCGACGCGATCAAGTTCCCCGACTTCATCCACTCGCAGAAGCGCCTCCCGGGCTCCGGCCTGCGCGACGCCGACATGCAGTGGGACTTCTGGAGCCTCTCGCCCGAGTCGGCACACCAGGTCACCTACCTGATGGGCGACCGCGGCATCCCGCTGTCCTGGCGTGAGATGCCCGGCTTCGGCTCGCACACCTACCAGTGGATCAACGCCGCCGGTGAGCGCTTCTGGGTGAAGTACCACTTCACCTCGAACCAGGGCAACGTCGAGCTCAGCGGCTCCGAAGCCGAGATCATCGCCGGTGCGGACGCCGACCACTACCGTCGCGACCTCTATGAGGCCATCGAGGCCGGCAACTTCCCGTCGTGGGACGTGCACGTGCAGGTCATGCCGTACGAGGATGCCAAGACCTACCGGTTCAACCCGTTCGACGTCACCAAGGTGTGGCCGCACGCGGACTACCCGCTGATCAAGGTCGGTACGCACACGCTGAACCGCAACCCGCAGAACTTCTTCGCCGAAATCGAGCAGGCCGCGTTCAGCCCGGCCAACACGGTTCCCGGCATCGACATCAGCCCCGACAAGATGCTGATGGCGCGCGTGTTCTCCTACCCGGACGCCCAGCGCTACCGCGTCGGCACCAACTACAACCAGATCCCGGTGAACGCGCCGCATGCGGCTGCCGTGCACAACTACTCGCAGGATGGCTCGCAGCGTCACGCGTTCAACGCGCCGGATGTCCCGGTGTACGCGCCGAACTCGAAGGGCGGCCCGGTGGCCGACGCCGCCGCAGCCGGAGGTGGCAGCTGGGAGTCCGACGGTGCGCTCGTGCGCTCGGCGGCGACCCTGCACGCCGAAGACGACGACTTCGGTCAGGCCGGAACGCTTTACCGCGACGTGTTCGACGCCGCAGCCAAGGAGCGCTTCCTTGAGACCATCACCGGCGCTGTCGGTGGTGTGAAGAGCCCCGAGATCAAGGAGCGCGCGATCCAGTACTGGACCAACGTCGACGCGACCCTCGGCGCCAAGCTGCGCGAGAACCTGACCGCCGCGGGTGAGACCGCGAACGAGTCGGCTGAGTACGTGGGCGTCGCGGAGTAACACCCGCTTCGGCTGCTTCGGCTTCTGCTGAACCACAAAACGGCCGGTCCCCTTGCGGGGGCCGGCCGTTTTCGCGTTGTCAGACCTCAGCGGCGGGCTACGCCTCGGCGGTCACGCGCACCAGGTTCGCCCACGGGTCGTTGAACTGAACCTCGGTGCCGGTGTTGATGACCTCAACCTTGCGCGAGGCGAGTCGCTCGTTCAGCGCGCCGAGCTCCTCGATGGTCGGGACCTTGATCGACACCTCGCCGAGTCCGAGCGCGGGGGTGCGGGCGCCGGCGCCGGAGCTCTCCCAGGTGTTCATGCCGAGGTGGTGGTGGTAGCCACCAGCGCTCACGAACAGCGCCTGGGTGCCGTACTCGATGGTGATCTCGAAGCCGACGGTGTCGACGTAGAACTCTTTGGCGGTACGGATGTTGCCGACCTTCAGATGCACGTGGCCGACTCCGGCATCGCCGTCACCGGTGTCGGCCATGCCGGCCTCGGTGATGTTCTCCTGCAGGAAGCGGTTGGGGTCGAGGTACTCGGTGCCCATGTGGATGGAGCCGTTGTTCCACTGCCAGGTGCTCGGGTCGGTGTCCCAGTACAGCTCGACGCCGTTGCCTTCGGGGTCGTTGAAGTAGAAGGCTTCGCTGACGTAGTGGTTGGAGCTGCCGGTGAAGGTGTTGGGGAACTTGCGCGCCACCGAGTAGACGGATGCCGCGAGGTCGGCCTTCTCGGCGAACAGGAATGCCGTGTGGTAGAGGCCTGCGGAGCCCTGCGGAGCGTGCTTGAGTTCGGGGGCAAGCTGCAAGATCAGCGACGGACGGCCGGGACGGCCGAGGATCGCGGAGTCGCCCTCCTGAGCGAGGAGGTCGAGGCCCACTCCCTGCGTGTAGTACCCGATCATGCGGTCGAGGTTGCCGACCTTGAGGGTTACTGCGCCCATACCGGTGCCTGCTGACAGGATGTCCTGCTGTGTTGCGCTCATCTCACCACTTTCTTGAATGTTCAAGTATTCTCGCACATTTGAACGCGGATCGCACCCCGAGCATTTCCGGTGTTCCTGTGCGCGGTCGATGAAAAGCCGCGGAGCCCGACGGGCACCGCGGCTTAGGTGAGAGAATCTGCCGGCTAGAGGGTCTTCTCGTAGCAGACCGAGAGCAGCTCGCCGACGTACGGCCCGAAGTTCGGGATGCGCACGTATCCCTCGCGCTCGTAGAAGCGCATGGCGTCGGGCTGCAGCGTGCCGGTCTCGAGTACCAGCTTGACGAGGCCGGTCTCGCGGCCAAAGGTCTCGAGCGCCTCGAGCACCGCCACGGAGATGCCGGTACCGCGGTGCGCGGGCGTGACATACATCCGTTTGATCTCGGCTTCGTCGTCGGTGAGCTTGCGCAGGCCCCCGCAGCCGGCGGGCATGCCGTCTTCGTATGCCACGAAGAACGCGGTGATGTCTGTGGCCGAGGGGGCGATGCCCGGCTCGGAGTCCGGTGTGCCGTAACGGGCGGCCAATTCCGCCTTCTGGGCTGCGCGCAGCATGGTGCTGTCGGCGTGCTCGAACGGTACTTCGCGGACTTCTGCCACGTCAGACTCCAGTCAGTCGGTTGATGAGTTCGCGATACCGGTTGGCGGTCTGGTCGACGATCTCGGGAGGCAGTGCCGGCGGATCGCCGGCGCGGTCCCAGTGTGCCAGCAGCCAGTTGCGAACTATCTGTTTGTCGAAACTGGCGGTGCGATCGCCGCTGTCGTACAGGGCGGCGTCCCAGTATCGGCTGGAGTCGGATGTCAGTACCTCGTCGCCGAGGGTGATCACGCCGTTCTCGTCGGACCCGAACTCGAACTTGGTGTCGGCCAGGATCACGCCGCGGCTCTCGGCAATGTCGGATGCCCGGCGGAAGATCTGCAGTGACAGGTCACGAAGGGAGGTTGCCGCCTCGGCACCCACTAACTCAACAGTGCGCTCGAAGGTGATGTTCTCGTCGTGCTCGCCCATCGGGGCCTTCCACGCCGGCGTGTAGATCGGCTCGGGAAGGCGGTCGCCATCGCGCAGTCCGCCCGGCAGGGGCACGCCGCAGACGCTCTGCGTCTGCTGGTACTCGACCCAGCCGCTGCCGGAGAGGTAGCCGCGCACGACGCACTCGACGGGGAACATGTCGAGTGTCTTCACCAGCATGGCGCGTCCGGCAACTGCTGCCGGGATGTCGCCGTCGACCAGGTGGTTCGGCACCTCGCTCAGCTGGGCGAACCACCACATGCTGAGCTCGGTGAGCAGTTCACCCTTGCCGGGGATGCCGGGCTCGAGCACGTGGTCGAAGGCGCTGACGCGGTCGCTGGCAACCACCAGCATCCGGTCGGACGAGCCGTCGGCAGGGGCGTACAGGTCGCGCACCTTGCCGGAGTAGGTGTGCACCCAGCCGGGCACCTGCTCGGCGGACGACTTCTTGCCCGCTGACTGCTTGGTCATCGGGCGACCCGCGCGGCGATGTCGGTGCGGAACTGTCCGCCCTCCAGCGAGATCTTCTGCAGCTCCCGGTAGACGGTGGCGCGAGCCTCGGCGAAGTCGGGGGCGGTGGCCACCACGGTGAGCACGCGGCCTCCGGTGGCGACGAAGTGTCCGTCCGCTCCGTGCGCGGTCGCGGCGTGGGCCACGGTCACGCCCTCGAGCCGGTCGAGGCCGGTGATCGGGCGCCCGGTGATCGGCGCCTCCGGGTAGCCCTCGCTGGCGAGCACCACGCCCACCGCGACATCCGCGGTGAACTCCGGTCGGGGCTGCCTCGACAGTCGGCCGGTGGCGGCGGCGTAGAGCAGGCCGCTCAGCGGGGTGAGTAGCCTCGGCAGCACCACCTGGGTCTCGGGGTCGCCGAAGCGGGCGTTGAACTCGATCACGCGGATGCCGTCGTCGGTGATGATCAGGCCGCAGTAGAGCAGGCCGATGAACGGGGTCTGCTCCTCGGCGAGCTGCCGCACGGTGGGCAGCGCGACCCGCTCGATCACCTCCTCGACGAAGCCCTCGGGCAGCCAGGGCAGCGGTGAGTATGCGCCCATGCCGCCAGTGTTCGGTCCGGCGTCGTCGTCGCCGAGACGCTTGTAGTCCTGGGCGGGGCTGAGCGGCAGCACGGTGTGCCCGTCGCTCAGCAGGAACAGTGAGACTTCCTGGCCATCGAGGAACTCCTCGACCAGCACGCTGCCCTGTTGCAGGTAGTGCCGGGCGTGCTCGAGGGCGGCGTCCCGGTCGCTGGTGACGATCACACCCTTGCCCGCGGCAAGACCATCGGCCTTCACCACATACGGGGCTCCGAACTCGTCGAGCAGCGCGATGGCCTCGTCGAGGGTACCGGCGCGGTCGGCGCGGCCGGTGGGCACGCCCGCCGACTCCATGATGTACTTCGCGAACGTCTTCGAGCCCTCCAGCTGCGCGGCAGCCTTGCCCGGTCCGAACACGGCGATGCCGCGCTGACGCAGGTCGTCGGCGACGCCCGCCACGAGGGGGGCCTCCGGTCCGATGATGACCAGCTCGATGTCGTTTTCGATCGCGTACTCCGCGACCACGGCGCCGTTGGTGGGGTCGAGCGCCACCACGGCGACATCCGCGGCGATACCGGCATTGCCGGGTGCCGCGGTGATCTCATGGCCGGCATGCTCGCTGAGCAGGGCGGTAACGATGGCGTGCTCGCGGGCACCGGATCCGAGGACGAGAATTCTCACCCTGCCAGCGTACCCGGCAGCTCAGCCGCCATCCGTGGCGGGTAGCGTTGGAGGATGGGCAAGGCAAAGATTGTGGCCATCGTCGGCGAGGCTGCGGTGCGCAAGCAGCTGAGCGGCGACACCGATCGCGAGGCCACGGCGGTGGCCGTGCGGTACCTGCTGCAGCTGCTCGCCGAGCGGGCGCCGGGGAACACGGTGGAGATCCGCGTGCCGCCGTTCGGTGCGGTGCAGGCGATCGAGGGGCCGCGGCACACGCGCGGCACTCCGCCGAACGTGATCGAGACGGATGCCGCCACCTGGGTCGCCCTCGCCACCGGCTCCCTGTCCTGGGGCGACGCCATGGCCGCCGACCTGGTGAGCGCATCGGGCTCGCGCGCCGACCTCGCCGGGCAGCTGCCGGTGATGCGGGTGGCTTCGAGCTGACCACATCCGTCCCCTGACTGCCGTGCCCACTCGCGTGCGCGACAATGGAGGGATGAGCAACGAGCGTGAGGGCACCACTGATACCGCGAAGGTACGCGTTCGGCGGGCGCCCAAGATCCCGGTGTTCCTCATCGCCGGGGGCGGGCTCGGCGCCGTCGTCACCTTCATCGTGACCGCGCTGTACCCGACCGATCCCAACATCGGGTTCGGCGCCACGGTCGGCTACTTCCTGATCTTCGGCGTCCCCGCCGGCGTCATGGTCGGCGCCGTGGTGGCGCTGCTGCTCGACTGGCGCGCCAGCAAGCGCGCGCAGGCATTCGACGCCGAGCGCACCCACGTGGATGCCGTGCCGGAAGAGGTTGAGGGCGAGATCGAGCCGTAGCTCGACCCGCCCCCAACCCGCAGAAACGGTGCCGGCTAGGAGAGCTGGTTCGCCTCGACCCAGGCCAGGTACTCGGGGCTGACCGTGCCGGTCACGTAGTCGCCGGTGAAGCAGCTCATTTCTAGCGACGTGACCGAGGAGCCCTCGATGATTGCCGCCTCCATGTCGGCGACCTCCTGGTAGATCATCCGGTCGGCGCCGAGCAGGGCGGCGATCTCCGGGATCTTACGGCCGTGCGCCACCAGCTCCTGCCGCGACGGCATGTTGATGCCGTAGACGTGCGGGAAGCGCACCGGCGGGGCCGCCGAGGTGAAGGTGACATTGTTCGCGCCGGCGGCACGCGCCATCTCCACGATCTGCTTCGAGGTGGTGCCGCGCACGATCGAGTCGTCCACGATCAGGATGTTCTTGCCCTTGAACTCCGAGCTCATCGCGTTCAGCTTCTGCCGCACCGAGCGGGAGCGTTCCGCCTGGCCGGGCATGATGAAGGTGCGACCGACGTAACGGTTCTTGTAGAAGCCCTCGCGGTACTCGATGCCGAGCTTCTGCGCCACCTGCATGGCGGCGGGCCGTGACGAATCGGGGATCGGCATCACGACGTCGATGTCGCCAGCGGGAGCGTGTGCGGCGATGGTGTCGGCGAGGCGGTCGCCGAGGCGCAGGCGTGCGTCGTAGACCGAGATGCCGTTCATGATCGAGTCGGGGCGGGCGAGGTAGACGTACTCGAACGAGCACGGGATGAGGCGTGGGTTCGCCGCGCACTGTTTCGACACCATCTCGCCGCCGCGGGTGATGAACACCGCTTCGCCGGGGGCGATGTCTCGCACGACCTCGTAGCCGCCCGATTCCAGAACCAGAGATTCGGATGCCACGATCCATTCGTCTCCGACCAGTCCGGCCGCGCGCTTGCCCAGGATCAACGGGCGGATGCCGAACGGGTCGCGGAAAGCGAGCAGTCCGTGCCCGGCGATCATCGCGATCGCCGCATACGAGCCCTCGACGCGCTCGTGTACACGGGAGACGGCGTTGAACACCTGGTCGGCGTCGAGGTCGGCGCCCGAGACCTCGGCCTGCAGCTCGTGCGCGAGCACGTTGACCAGCAGCTCGGTGTCGGAGGTGGTGTTGAGGTGACGGCGGTCGACGTCGAACAGCTCGCGGGTGAGCTCGCGGGTGTTGGTGAGGTTTCCGTTGTGGATCAGCGTGATGCCGTAGGGCGCGTTCACGTAGAACGGCTGGGCCTCTTGCTCGTTGGCGGCGTTGCCCTTCGTCGCGTAGCGAACGTGGCCGATGCCCATGTTGCCGAGAAGTCCGCGCATGTCGCGGGTGCGGTACGCCTCGCGCACCTGCCCTTTTGCCTTGGTGCTGTAGAAAGTACTGCCGTCGGCCGTGGAGATACCCGTCGAATCTTGGCCGCGGTGCTGCAGGAGCAGCAGAGCGTCGTAGACCTGTTGGTTAGCCGGCTGGGAGGAAACGATGCCAACAATGCCGCACATGCGGAATGAGCTCCAGACCGTAGAGTTGGGGGAATACACACA
>JBEVDR010000209.1:0-7365 GCA_040513215.1 Microbacteriaceae bacterium
ACTCGAAGACGCCACAGTGCGCACGATCATCGAACGGGGGATGCTGTGGGCAACCCGCACTCCCTGACCCCGCACCGGCTCGGAATCGTCGGCCTCGGCGTCATCTCTGCCGCGTATCTCGAGACCCTGGCCCAGTGCAGCACGCTGGTCGTCACGGCGGTCGCTGATCTCGATCCCGACCGGGCGGCTGCGGTCGCGCGGACGCTGCCGGCCGCCCACCCGATGACTGTGGCCGAGCTGCTCGCCAGCGATGACGTCGACACCGTGCTCAACCTCACCACCCCGGCCGCCCACGCCGAGATCGCGCTCGGGGCCATCGACCACGGCAAGCCGGTCTACGGCGAGAAGCCGCTCGCGGTGACCCTTTCCGAGGGCCGCGGCATCCTGGCGGCCGCCACCCACGCCGGCGTGCGCGTCGGATCCGCGCCGGACACCGTGCTCGGCACCGGCATCCAGACCGCCCGTGCGGCGATCGACGACGGCCTGATCGGTCGCCCGGTGGCGGCCTCGGCCGTCATGGTCACCGCCGGGCACGAGCTCTGGCATCCCCACCCGGACTTCTACTACCGGGAGGGCGGCGGCCCCCTGTTCGACATGGGCCCCTACTACATCACCGCTCTGATCCACCTGCTCGGCCCGATCCGTTCGGTCACCGGAGCCTCGAGCCGGCCGCAGCAGAACCGGGTGATCCGCACAGGCCCGCGGGCCGGCGAGAGCATCCCGGTCTTCGTCGACACCCACGTCACCGGGGTGCTCGAGCACGTCAACGGAGCGCTCTCGACGATCACCATGAGCTTCGACTCCACGGCCACCGTCGCGTCACCGATCGAGGTGCACGGCACGGAGGGCACCCTGGCCGTTGGCGACCCGAACAGGTTCAACGGCTCCACCAGCCTCCGCCGCGTGAACGACGCCGGCTTCCACCTGCTCGACCCGCTGGCCGGCTACGTCGACGGCGCCCGCGGCGTCGGCCTCCTCGACCAGATCCGGGCACCTCGCCGCGGAATCGCCCGCGCGAACGGTGAACTCGCCCTGCACGTGCTTGACGTCATGGAGTCCCTGCAACGCGCGGCGACGGAGGGGCGCCGGATCGAGACGTCAACGGACGCCGACCGCCCGGCCCCGGTGCCGCTGACGCCGCGCAGCGAGTGGCTCGGCGCCCAGCACTGAAGACGTCTTATGACGATTAGTACATTTTATATGTCTTAGATAAAGCGTAATAAAGTGCGTAAAATGGCATCATGGATAGCGTTAGGAACCCGTACACCCCGAATGCGGGAGCGACCCCTGAAATCATGGTGGGCAGAGACGATCAGACCGAGACTTTTAGAGTCCTTCTGCAGAGACTCGAGCGTGGTCGTACTGAGCAGTCCATGATTATCACCGGCCTACGTGGGGTTGGCAAGACCGTTCTCCTAGGCGAATTCCGCGACATCGCCCGGGCCGCGAAGTGGGAGATTGTTGAAGTCGAGGCGAGCAAACACGACGACACCCACTTCCGTCAAACCATGTTCTCCCAGCTGAAGGGCGCACTGCTTCGTCTCTCCCCACGCGCACGTTGGACCGAACGAGGTCGCCAAGCCGCGGAGGTCCTGAGTGCTTTCGCATTGTCTATTGGTGCCGATGGCGGAATTGCAGTTTCTTGGGACGTCCCTCCCGCTGAGGGGCTCGCGGATCACGGCGATCTCGGGATGGATCTCACGGACGTCTTCGTTGCCTTGGGCGAAGCAGCGCAAGAGCAAGGTCGGGGCGTGGCCATCCTCATCGACGAGGTTCAGTTTCTGCGCACCACGCAGCTGGAAGCTCTGATCCAGGCCGTGCATAAAACCGTGCAGCGGAAGCTTCCCCTCACTTTCGTGGGTGCTGGACTTCCCCAGATCGCCGAACTTGCCGGCGATGCCAAATCGTATGCGGAACGACTCTTCAAGTTTCCAAAAATCGATTCTCTCAAAGGAGACGATGCGCGACGAGCGCTCACCGAACCTGCGGCGATCGAAGGCGTGACGATGGCAGAAGATGCTGTCGACTTGGCCATTCAGATCACCCGGGGATACCCGTATTTCCTCCAGGAACTCGGATACCAAACCTGGAGTGTCGCGACTGGCGACCGGATCGTCCTAGAAGACATCGAGACAGCTCGTGAAGCGTATGAAGCCAAACTTGATGACTCCTTTTTCAGGGTCAGGCTGGATCGAGCTACTCCCCTGCAAACTGCCTATATGCGTGCGATGGCCGAACTCGGATCAGAGCCACAGAAGGCCTCCGACGTCGCCGCGGTTATGAAGCGCGAGTCCAGCCAACTGGGGCCCACTCGAGCTGAACTCATTGACATGGGATTGCTCTACACACCCGAACACGGTTACGCCGCGTTCACTGTGCCCGACTTCGACAAGTTCATGCTTCGAGCGGTCCCTCAATTACAGGTCCCTGAGGTTCGAAAACGCCGGGCAAAGGCCTAGTGCCGTCGGACAGTCGCCCATCACTTTCCTGGTAACCGCGCCAACGCGAATGGCTGGGCGCCGCGCTATGAGGTGCGCGCCAGCCAGGCGTCGATCTCGAGCCGCGAGCTGGCCTTCAGCGCGGCCGACGCCCCACTGCACTCGATGGAACTCCAGGCGCAGTCGGCCAGCTGCTCGTCGGTCAGGCCCAACTGCAAGCGACTGAGCACGTATTCGTTCAGAATGCCCGGCCCGAAGAAGATGGGGTCGTCGGCGTTGATCGAGCACCGCACCCCCGCCTCGAGGAGCGCCTTCAACGGATGCCGGTCGAGTGACGGCACGACGGCGAGCATCAGGTTCGAGGTGGGGCAGACGTCCAGGCAGATGCCCAGTTCTGCGACCTCTCGCATCAGCGCCGGGTCCTCGATCACACGCACACCGTGCTGGATGCGGTCGGCCTTCAGCACGGTCACCGCCCCGCGCACGGAGTCCGGGCCGACCAGCTCGCCGGCGTGCGGGGTCGAGAGCAAGCCGCCGGCCTTGGCGATGGCGAAGGCCTCCTCGTACTTCACGCCGGGGTTGTTGCGCTCGTCGCCGGCCATGCCGAGGCTCACGACCCCGCGGGAGGCGAAGGCCACCGCGACCCGCGCAGTTTCGTTCGCCGCCTCAATGCTGCCGGTGCGGTCGACCGTCATCATCAGGCCGACCTCGATGCCGTGGGCCGTGGCCGCGGCGCGGGCGGCGGTGGCCATCGCCTCGACGGCGGCTTCGAGTGTGCCGAACGACTCGACGTAGAACGCCGGCGAGATGCCGAACTCGGCGTAGACGACCCCGACCGCGGCGGCATCCTCGACCGCCTCGTCGATCACCCGCAGGATCGGGTGCGTGCCCTGCATCACGGGCACAAGCCCGAGGTAACGGCGGTTGAACATGGTGAACTCGACAAAACCATCCGTTTGCGGAACGGGCAGCCCGGCCTGGCGAGCCAGGTCGGCCAGGGTGGTGGGCCGCACGGTGGCTTCGAGGTGGATGTGCAGGTGGGCCTTGGGCAGGGCGCTGAGGTCCCGCATGATTCCGGGCGGCGGGGTGATGTCGATGAAGTCGTCGACGGTGCCGGTGGTGGTGGAGGACATGGTCATGGCTGGTCAGCCTTTCACGGTCTGGAGGTAGAGGGGTTGGGCCGGGGCGGGCTCTGGGCGGAAGGCCGCGCCAGGATGGTGCGCGGCAAGTCGGGGGCCTTCCCCCGGGAAGATTCGTTCGCGCAGGGTGTCTGCCCCGTACTCCGTGGCCGCCCGGCCGCGTTCCCGCAGAACGGGAAGCAGCAGGTCGACGATGTCGGTGTAGGTACCCGGCACGATGTGCGGTTCGAAGAGGAATCCATCCAGGCCGGTCTGGTCGGCGTAGTCCTCCATCTGGTCGGCGACCTCCTCCGGAGTGCCGACGAGCACCAGGCCACGCAACCCGCGGCTCTTGAATTCGTCGAGAATCTCCCGCACCGTCAGTTCTTTCTCGCCGTTCTGGCTGCGATACCGGTCCACGTTGCTCTGGCCCTGCTGGGCGTCGATTTTCGGCAACGGCTGGGACGGGTCCAGCGCCAGCAGGTTGATCCCGGTGTTGGCGACATACGCGGCGGCCGCGAATTCATCCGTCGTCAGGTCCAGAAGTTCCTGGTACTTCCGCACCGCCTCCTCATGGGTGGGAGCGGTGAAGACCGACAGGCCGACGAGGATCTTGACCGAGCCGGGCGCGCGGCCGAAGCCCTGGGCCTTGGTATGGATCTCGGTCACGCTGGCGGCGACCTTTGCCAGCGAGGTGCCCTGGAGGAAGACGCATTCGGCGTTCCTGGCCGCGAATTCCAGGCCCCTACCGGAGCTGCCGGCTTGGAAGAGCACCGGGGTGCGCTGCGGCGAGGGGATCACCTGGTAGGTGCAGTCGGTGGAGTAGTACTCGCCGCGGTGCACCACCCGGTGCACGCGGGAGGCATCCGCGTAGATGCCCGCCGCCTTGTCGGCGATCACGGCGCCGTCCTCCCACGATCCCTCCCAGAGCTTCAGGGTGAGGTCGAGGTAGTCGTCGCCCATGTCGTACCGCTTGTCGTGCGGTGTCAACGGCTGGCCGAACGCCTTCGCTGCCGACTCTGCCGACGCGCCGGTCACCATGTTCCAGCCGATCCGGCCACGGGAGAAGTGGTCGAGCGTGGAGAACCTGCGGGCGTGGGCATAGGGCGGTTCGAAGGTTGTCGCTGACGTGACGACAAGCCCGAGCTTCTTGGTCGTCACCGCCAACGCCGACATCAGCGAGACCGGATCGGCCGTCGGCACGTTCATTGCCTGCTCCAGCGCCACGGCGGGGATCTCCCCGTCGACGATGGGGGTGCCATAGGTGTCAGCCAGGAAGAGGAAGTCGAACTTCGCCTCCTCCAGCATGGCGGCGAGCTTCACCCAGTAGTCGATGTCCATGAAGTCCAGCGACGTGTTGTCGGGGTGGCGCCAGCTGGCACCCGACATCCCGTTGGGATTCATGAGCTGGAAAACGCCGAGGATGAACGGCTTCATTGGTGTGCCTTTTCGGGTTGGTGAGGGAAACGGACCGGGTCGGACTACTCGAGGACGGGGCCGTCGGCGTAGATCTCGTCGAGCAGGGTCAGGTCGAGGATGGTGTCGACGTCGGGAAGCTCGGAGATGCCGGCGGCGCGGAGGCCGTCGTACATTTCACCGCCCAGCACCGCGGGGTCCATGTAGAGCAGCCCCTTTTCGTCGGTCAGGTCGCTCTGGGTGAGCGGGATCTGCAGGCGGTTCTCGCGAATCTGCTGGTTGATGTCCAAGCCCAGGTCGGCGCCGTAGACGTCGACGGCGAGTTCGGCGTTCGCGTCGGGGTCGGCCTCGTTATCCTGCCAGCCCTTGGCCGTTGCGCGCAGGAACCCGAGCATGGCGTCGCGGTCGGCGGCCAGGGTGTCGGCCTCGGTGTAGATGGTGCTGCCGTAGAGCGGGAGGCCGAGGTCGGCGATCGTCGTGACGACGTAGTCGTCCTCGCTGAGGCCGTAGGACTCTTCCAGGATGATCGGCTGATTGGTGAGGTAGGCGGTGTAGACGTCGCCGGCACCTTCGACCAGGGGGCCGGGGTCGAAGCCGGCGGTGACGTAGTCGTAGTCCTTGTCCAGGCCGTTGATCGCCAGGATCGCGTCGATCTGCTGCTGAGTGCCTTCCTGACCGAGCACGGTCTTGCCGACCAGGTCTTCGGCCGTGCGCACGGGGTTGTCGGCGAGGGAGACCAGCGCCGACGGTGAGGTCTGGAAGACGGAGCCCATCAGGGTGAACTCGTTGCCCTCTGGGATGGACTGCAGCAGCGCCTGGGTGTTCGCCTCAACGCCGATGTCAGCGGTACCGGAGGCGACACTGGCCATGGTGGTGGGGGCGTTGGGTCCGCCGCCCTGCCATTCGATCTTCAGGCCCTCGTCTTCGTAGTAGCCCGCCGCGTCTGCGGCCCAGAAACCGGCCCATTCCACGTTCGTGATCCAGCCGAGCGCGACCTTGAGCGTGGTCAGGTCTTCGTCAGACGAGGCGGACTCAGCGGCCGGGCTGCTGGAGCAACCGGCGAGCAGCGCGGTGATGCCGACGGCCGCGATACCGGCCGTCCAGCGGGACCGCCCGGAGCGGCGTGAGGCTGACGCCGATGCTGGAACTCGGGTGTTGGGCATGGTTCTCCTTGGGGGGTAGAAGGGAATCAGGATCGAGCGGGATAGAGCGGTGACACGGGAGGAGCGGGAAAGAATGTGGGCAGAGGCGTGGCCAGCACCGAGGACCGGGGAGGGGATTCGCGGCCCGGTCCGGTGGCTGCGCGCCTCGATCAGGTGAAGCGGGGTGTGATCCGTCTCTCCACGAAACGAGCGGCGAGGAAGGCGAAGACCGAGAGCATGGTGGCCACCAGGGCGGTTCCCCAGGCCCGGTCGATCTCCATGTAGCTACGGGCCACGATGAAGAGATAGCCCAGGCCCTGCTGGCCGATCAGGAACTCCGCGAGCATCGCCGACAGCACGGCGAGCGGGGCGGTGATGCGCAGGGCCAGGAGCAGGTTCGGCACGGCGTAGGGCAGCCGGAGCCGCCAGAGCGAGGCGGGACGGGACGACCCGAAGACGACGAACAGGTCGCGACTGCTGACCGGTGCCGACGCCATGCCGGAGAGACCGAGCACAAAGGCGGGGAAGAAAGACGTGATCACGGTGACCACCAGAACCGTGTAGACCTCGTAGCCGAACACCCGGGCGATGATGGGGATCATCACCGTGACGGGCACGGAGCGCACAATGAGCGCGGCCGGGGTGAGCACGGCCGACATCGGCGCCCACAGCGAGATCAGCACGGCGGCGATCGTGCCCAGGAGCATGCCGAGCAGCAGCCCGCTCACCGAGATGGCGAGGGTCCAGAGGAAGTCGATCGCGTAGGCATCCGGGTTGCCCACCACGTCGTTGATCACCGACCAGGGGCGCGGTGCCACGATAGAGGTGTAGCCGTTGGCGAGGACCCAGACGTCCCAGAGGAGCACCAGGGCCACGATCGGCCACAGGTGCAGCAGGCCGGCGAGGCGGGAACGACGGATCATGTGAACCTCCGAACGGCGCCGGACTGAAGTCGCACGGCGACGAGATAG
This sequence comes from Microbacteriaceae bacterium, assembly GCA_040513215.1. Classification (GTDB taxonomy): domain Bacteria; phylum Actinomycetota; class Actinomycetes; order Actinomycetales; family Microbacteriaceae; genus Ruicaihuangia. The sequence continues at coordinate 7,086 of JBEVDR010000209.1, forward strand.
GCGGCCAGGGAGAGCAGGGCAGCCGTGAGCGCGGCGGCCCAGAGCAGCAGCACCTGGTAGTTCTGCATGGCGCTGACGATGAGCACCCCGAGGCCGCGCGGCGCACCGAACCACTCGCCGATGGTGGCCCCCAGGATCGCCGTCGGTGCGGCCAGGGCAAGCCCGTCGAAGACGGTGGGCAGGGATACGGGAATCTGCAGGCGGAGCAGCGTGGTGCTGCGGGCGGACCCGAAGACCGAGAAGACGTCCTGGTGGGTCGCGCTGGCACCGGCCAGGCCCG
>JBEVDR010000210.1:0-14449 GCA_040513215.1 Microbacteriaceae bacterium
GGTGAACCTGGGCGCATCGAAGGGCTCGATCACGATCGACTTCGCTACGGTCGGTGACCTCAACCGCATCCTCGGTGAAATCGGAGAGCCCGGCTTCAACAACTAGCGCGGGCGGCGGCCGTCTCCACGCCCCCGCTGCCCGACCCCGTCGGTTGAGGAGTGGGCGCCAGCGAGCGTCTCGAAACCGCCTCTCCCGAGGTCGTTGGAGCCTGACGTCGAGAGTACCTCCGTCGCTGGTTGTGTGTTCTGGCTAAGCCACAGTTGCGCAGAACGGCAGCGTTTCGCGATGACACGCTGTCCGAAGCCGCTACCGCGCGGTGTGTCACGGCGAATTACGGCCGTGCTGCGCACCGTTGGAGTTGTTCGGTGGACGATCCGTCTGTCGGGGGGCGATGTTTCACGTGAAACATGCCTGCCCCACTCCCCTCCCCCGCTGGTTGAGGAGCGAACGCCAGCGAGCGCCTCGAAACCAGCATTCCGTCGCCGATGAGGCACGCGGCGCCCCCATGCTCCCGGCGTGCCTCAACCAGCGGGCAAGCGGGGTGCTGCCTCGATAGGGGAAATGTTTCACGTGAAACCGGGGATCGCCGTCCACATAGGCCCTGGGGTGGTGGCGCTGGGCAGTGTTTCACGTGAAACATCCGGCGGCGGGGCCGCGGATACAGGAAGCCGGGTGCTAGGAAAGCACCGTCGCGTCGCGCACCGCTGCCTCAGCCAGGGCCGTGTACACCCAGCCGAGATCATGATTCGCAGCTTCCAGCGCCTGCGGCAGCAGCGACGTCTCGGTGAGACCCGGCAGCACGTTGGCCTCCAGGAACCATGGGGTTCCGTCGGCACCGAGGATGAAGTCGATCCGCGACAAATGCCGCAGACCGAGTGCGCGGTGCGCGGTCAGAGCCGCCTCGGCCGCGCGATCCGCGACGTCATCATCGATTCGAGCCGGCGTGAAGAAGCGGGTCTCCCCCGCGTTGTACCGCGCCTCGAAGCTGTACACCCCGGTCAACGGCACAATCTCGACCGGCGGCAGCGCGACCGGTCCGTCACCGGTGTCGATGATGCTGATCGCGATCTCGGTACCAATGATGCGCTCCTCGATCAGCGCGACATCGCCATAGGTGTACGCGTCGACCATGGCACGTGGAAGTTCGGCAGCATCGTCCACCAGGGTGACACCCTGCGCGGATCCCCCGCGTGACGGCTTCACCACCAGAGGAACCGACAGTGAATCGGCGATGGTTTCGAGCACGCTTCCGGCGCCCAACTCGCGGAACGCATCGCGCGGAAGGGTGATTGACCGGGGGGTCGACACACCGGCTCGCCCGGCGATGGTCTTCGCGGTGGGCTTATCCCAGGCCAGACGCGAGGCATCCGATCCGGACCCGACGAACGGGATGCCGGCGAACTCGAGCAGACCGCGCAGCGCTCCGTCCTCACCGCTGGCTCCGTGCAGCGCGGGCCATACGACATCCGGCCGGTTCTCGTGGAGGTATGGCAGCAGGGATGCGTCGGGGTCACGCAGCTCCACGGTGAATCCGTGGGCGGCGAGGCTGTCGGCGACGCGCCGGCCGGAGCGCAGCGAAATATCCCTTTCATGCGAGATTCCGCCGGCCAGAACGAGGACGCGGTTCAGAGTGGAGGTCATGGTGTCCTAGCTGAGGTTGGCGGGCGGGTTCATCATGCCGCGCTCTGCGTGCAGTGCCAGCGGGCCGGTCTGAGAGAAGGTCTTGAGTAGCTCGAGCTCGCCGTTGACGACGGTCGAGAGCCGTCGAATACCCTCGCGGATGAACTCGGGCGTCGGATAGCAGAAGGAGAGCCGGATGTTGTTGCGCCCTCCCCCGTCGGCGTAGAACGCGGTGCCCGGGGTATAGGCCACGAGCTCCTTGACCGCGCGCGGCAGCATTGACTTGGAGTCCAAGTTCTCCGGCAGTGTCAGCCAGATGAAGAATCCGCCGTTCGGCACGGTCCAGCTAGTTTCGGGGAGGAAGTCGTCGAGCGCGGTGAGCATCGCGTCGCGACGGTCCTTGTAGTACCCGCGGAAGGTCTCGATCTGACCCTTCCAGTCGGCCTCGTCGAGGTACTCGGTGATCACAGCCTGGGCAAAGGAACTCGGCGACAGGATGGCCGACTCGTTCGCCAGCACCAGCTTCTCGCGGATCGCGTGCGGGGCGAGTGCCCATCCCACGCGGAACCCGGGCGCGAATGTCTTGGAGAAGGATCCGAGGTAGACGATTCCGTCCTCTTCGACCGAGCGCATCGCGTGCGGCGCCGGCTGGCCGAAGTGCAGCAGCCCGTACGGGTTGTCCTCGATGATCAGGATGTGGTTTGCCTTGGCGATCTCAATGATCTCGAGGCGCCGCTCCCAGCTGAGCGTGACGCCAGCGGGGTTATGGAAGTTCGGAATCAAGTACAGAAGCTTGATTGGACGTCTCTCAGCGCGCAGTCGAGCGATCGTCTCGCTCAGCGCGGCGGGGATCATCCCGTCTTCGTCCGTCGCGACGTGTGCAACGTCGGCCTGGTACGAGCGGAACACGCCGATCGCGCCGACGTAACTGGGGGCCTCCGCGAGCACGACGTCGCCCGGGTTCAGGAACAGCCGGCTGACCAGGTCGAGCGCCTGCTGTGACCCGGTGGTGACCACCACGTTGTCGACACTCCCCCGGATGCCCTCGCTGCTCATCACGCGCAGGATGTGCTCGCGGATCTCGGGGCTTCCCTGACCGGAGCCGTACTGCAGTGCCACCGGCCCCCGGTCGCGCATCACACGCTCCAAGGCGCCGCTGACCAGTTCGGGTGGCAGGGCGGAAACGAAGGGCATGCCTCCGGCGAGCGATACCACCTCCGGTCGCGAGGCCACGGCGAAGAGCGCACGAACTTCAGAGGCGCTGAGTCCTGCCGTGCGGTCGGCGTAGCTGTCGTACCACGGGTCGAGATTAGTACCGCGCGGTGATGAGCCCTGTGTTGTCATACAAATGTCCAGTCCACTTTGGTGAGTCAAGAATACCCGTGGCAACACGAGAGCCCGCCTCGACAGGGTCGGGCGGGCTCTCGAAATCAGTTATCTGCTGATCAGGCCAGGTATTCGGCCAGATCCTGCTCCAAGGCCGGCTTCGGCTTGGCGCCGATCACAGTCTTGACGACGTTGCCGCCCTGGTAGACCTTCATCGCCGGGATCGACGTGATCTGGTACTTCATCGCCGTGGCCGGGTTCTCATCGACGTTGAGCTTCACGATCTGAATCTTCTCGGAGTGCTCGGCGGCGATCTGGTCGAGGATCGGCGACACCATGCGGCACGGGCCGCACCATTCCGCCCAAAAGTCGACAAGGATCGTCTTGTCGGAGTTCAATACCTCGGCCTCGAACGTGGCGTCGGTGACAGTCTTGGCGACTGACATAGCGTTCCTTCTTTCTATGGCGTGCGGGGGAAGTCAGGCCTGGACGGCCGCGACCTTGTCAGAGAGTGCTGCGAGATAGTGCTCGGCGTCGAGCGCCGCCACGGTTCCGGATGCAGCGGCAGTGACCGCCTGGCGGTACGTGGGGTCGACGACATCACCGGCCGCGAACACGCCCGGCAGGTTGGTTCGCGAGCTGCGGCCCTCAACCGCGATCGTGCCGACCTCGGTGAGGTCGAGCTGACCGTGCACGAGGTGCGTGCGCGGGTCGGCGCCGATGGCGATGAACAGGCCGCTGAGGTTCAGCGTGGTCTCGGAGCCGTCGACGGTGTCGAGCAGGCCGACGCCGGTGACGAGGCCCTCGCCGTAGATGTGCTTGACCTCTTTGTTCCAGAGGAACTCGATCTTCGGGTTGGCGAACGCGCGGTCCTGCATGGTCTTGGAGGCCCGCAGGGTGTCCTTGCGGTGGATGACGTAGACCTTGTCGGCGAACTTGGTGAGGAAGGTGGCCTCCTCCATCGCCGAGTCTCCGCCGCCGACGACGGCGATGGTCTTCTGCTTGAAGAAGAAGCCGTCGCAGGTGGCGCACCAGGAGACGCCCATGCCGCTGAACGTGTCTTCCTCGGGCAGGCCGAGCTTGCGGTATGCCGATCCGGTGGCCCAGATCACGCTCTCCGCCTCGAAGGTCTCGCCGTTGCCGACGGTGACCGTCTTGATCTCACCGGTCAGGTCGACCGAGACGACGTCGTCGAGCAGCACCTCAGCGCCGAAACGCTCGGCCTGTTCCTGGAACTTGGTCATCAGGTCGGGGCCCAGGATGCCCTCGGGGAAGCCCGGGTAGTTCTCGACATCCGTCGTCTTCATCAACTCGCCACCGGGTTCGACAGAACTGGCGATGACGAGGGGATTCAGGTTGGCGCGAGCGGCGTAGATTGCCGCGGTGTATCCGGCTGGGCCGGATCCGATGATGATGACGTGGCGCACTGCACACCTTTCGGTTTGGTCTAGCCGGTACAACACATCTTATGCGCGCCATATTCCGGCGACCTGTGTGTGACGGGCTAGGAGCGGCGGAGGCGGCGCAGCACCGGTCCGGCGAAATCGATCATCTCCTGGTTGCGCACCAGAAGCAGCAGGGCGCCGTAGACGACCGCCATCGCGACACCGGCGAGCCCGATGGTCAGAAGGGCGGGAATGGCGCCGGATGTCGCGAACCCGTCCGGGCTGAGGCCACCCATGCTGGTGACGATGCCCGCGCCGACGGCCGCGGCGGGAACCATCGCCACGGTGAAGACGACGTGCGTGGCGATCATCGGCAGCAGTCGCGCGCCGGGGAGGCGCACTCGCAGCACCAGGGCGGAGATCAGGGCCTGCACGGTGCCGGCGATGGTGACCACGACGGCGATGCCGATGGCGATCCGGTCGACCGGCAGCTGGGCGACCGCGAGCAGACCGAGAACGGCGATGGTGCCCTGCACGAGTTGGTAGAGGAACGGGGTCTTGGTGTCCTCGAGCGAGTAGAACGCACGCTGCATCAGGAACAGCATGCTGAACGGGACGAGCCCGAACAGGTACGCCACCAGCACCAGGGCCATCGAGGTGACCACGGAGAAGTCGTCGGTGAACAGTCGCGCGAACGGGAAGGAGATGGCCATCAGCCCGATCGCGCAGAACACCACGAGCAGGCCGTTGGAGCGGAGGCTGGCGCCGAGATCGACGCGGAGCGAGTTCAGGTCGCCGTCACGCGCATGCCGGCTCATCCGGGGGAAGTAGACCGTGGCGATCGAGAACGTGACGATGCCGTGCGGCAGCATGAAGATCAGCCAGGCGTAGCGCAGCACGGCGACCGAGGCGTCGTCATCCGATCCGGCGGCGATCGACGCGACCCTGGTCTGCACGATGCCGGCGATCTGGGTGATCAGGATCATGCCGAAGATCCAGGAGGCCGTCTTGCCGGTTTGCCGGAGGCCCATCCCCCGCCAGCGGAAGTCGGGGCGGAAACGGAGGCCTGCCTTCCGCCAGAACAGGAACAGCACGAGGGCCTGCACCGCGATACCGAGCGTGGCGCTTCCGGCGATGAGGGCGACCTGCTGCGGGGTCCAGCTGTCGACCGAGCGGTGCGCGGGGTCGGTGCCGTAGAGCAGCGCGAAGCTGACGATGCCGGCGATGGCGACGATGTTGTTGAGTGCCGGCGCCCAGGTGAACGGACCGAACACGTGCCGGGCGTTCAGCACCTCGCCGAGCAGGCTGTAGAGCGCGTAGAAGAACACCTGCGGCAGGCACCAGTAGGCGAACGCCGTCGCGAGGGCGAACTGCTGCTCATCGAGTCCGCGGCCGGTGCCGTCGCCGGAGGCGGCGTACAGCTGGACCAGCCAGGGGGCGGCGAGGGTGGCGATGAGCGCGGCGACGGCGAAGATCACGATGCCGAGCGTGACCAGCTTGTTGATGTACTTGGCGCCGCCGTCGGCGTCGAGGCCCGCTCGCACGATGCGCGGCACCAGTACGGCGCTGAGCACGCCGCCGGCGACGATGGCGTAAATGGCGTTGGGGAGGCCGTTCGCGATGGCGAACAGGTTCGCGCCGGAGCCGACCGCGCCGATCGTGGTAGATAGCAGGATGGCGCTGATGAAGCCGAGCAGGCGGGATACCAGGGTTCCCGAGGCCAGCACGGCGCTCGCCCGGCGCATGGCGCCGCGTTCGGCGGGCTGTTCCGGGGTGGGTTGGTCAGACACCGGTGGTCTCCGTCGGTTGGCGCGGCTCGCTGCCGGTATCCGCTGCCGCGGCTTCCTTGCGGCGGCGCAGGATGTTGCGGGTGATACCAATGCCGAACACCAGCACCATGAGCACGGCCACCGCGATGGTTCCTGCGGTCTCCCAGCCGGCCTGCACGTTCACCCGGATGATCATCGGCTGACCGATCTGGACGCCCGCGGTGCTGGTCAGGGTGACCCGTACCGGCACGTTGCCGTTCGCGACCGACTGCACCGGAACGGGAACGTTGCGCTGTGATTCCGGTTCGAGCGTGACCGAGACACTCCGCTCCTGCACCGCGAGCCCGCCGGTGAGCGGGTTGGTGGTGAGGGTGACGGTGACCGGCTGCGAGAGGTCGTTGCGCACCGCGATCGGCAGGTCGGGACGGTCGGCGAGCACGAGAATCTGGCCACGGTCAACCACGTGCACCGACGAGCGGAGCGCTGTGCTCTCGTCCAGGAACTGCGTCACCGCCGCCGGCCAGTCACCGGATGTCGCGCGCCACCGGTTCGACAGCACCGACAGCAGCGCGAGGCGACGCTGCGACGTGATGTTAGTCGGATCCTCCGCCACCGTCGCGAAGGCGGCATCCGCGCCCTCGGCCTGCAGCGCGGCGGTCACCTGGCCCAGGACCTCGGGGCTGTGCGTCTCGTCCACCAGCCTGGCCTCGGTGGGGGCGCTCGCCCGCACCGCGCTGAGGGACGCGGAGGATACCCACGGCAGAGACTCGAGCATGGTCACGGTGTCGGCGACCCGGAAGCCGCTGGACTGCGCGCGATCCAGGGTGGCGAGCGCCATGCGCCCGGCGCCGTCCGTGCCCGCCATCGTGGCCAGCACCGCGGACAATCGCGCCATCTCCTGCTGCCACTGCACCGTGGAAACGGCGCCCACGACATCATCGAGCATGTCGGAGACGAGACTGTGCGCGATCAGGGTGTCCTGTCCGGCGAGGGTGACGTGCGCGGATGTGTTCTCCCCCTCGACGTTGCCGGAGGCGAGGATGAGGCTCTGGTAACCCGCAGCGGCCAGCGGAGGCAGATCGGCCGCGGTCACGGTGTCGGCGGCCGGCCAGCCGATCGCGCCCGTCGCGGACGGCCACGCCAGCAGCTCCTGGGTGGTCGGCAGCGCCACCTCTTCGGGCTCACCGGTCGGCGACGGCGACGGCGTCGCGGCATTCGTGGGCTCCCCCTCCGGGACCGCGAAGCGCGCCGGGTCTATCGCGAAGTCGAAGCTCTCGGGGTGCACCACCGCTCCAGAGCCGGCCTGCAGACCGGCCGTCATGTCGGAGTCGGCGTAGCTCAGGGTGAACGTGTCATTGGGCACAGCCTCGAGCCGCGACATCCAGTCCAGGGCGTTCTGTGGCGCTTCGGACCCGAGCACGCGGATGGAGGCGAGGATCATCGGATCGATCGCGATCACCAGCGGGAAGGCCGGGTTCAGGGCCGCATTCAGCTGCCGGGTGAGCAAGCCTGCGGCGGCGGTGTAGCTCGCCAGCCTCTCGGCGTCGATCAGGCCGGTGGGTTCGCGCGGCACCACCAGCGGCATGACGATGCCGAGGTTGACCGCTGGGGTGACGTCGGCGGGCTGCCAGACGATGGCGCTGCGGGCCTCGGCGAGCTCGCCGTCGGCATCGTCGAATTCGACGGTCAAGGGATAGGCGCCGGTGATCGACGCGGTGATGCCCAGATCGGCTGCCGGCACGTCGAACACCAGCTCGGCGGTGCTGCGCGGCGGCACCATCACGTTCTCGAGGGTGGCCACTGTGCGGCCGATCGGTTCGGCGCCCTGCTCCGGTTCGGTGTCGAGCCATTCGCCTAGCTCGGCGGCCGAGTCGACGCGGCCGGTCGCGAGATGCAGGCTGGCCTCGCCCCCATCCAACGTGGTCGTTGCGTTGTTGGCGACCGTGACACTCACCCGCAGGTTGGCTCCCGGGCGCACCACGCCGAGCGAGTCGGGCACCGCGAGCAGGGAGACGCTGGGCGCCTCGGGCTCGGGCGCCTGCGTCGCCGTAGGGAGGGACGCCGCACCCACTCCGGTCAAGCCGAGCACCAGCGCCAGAACGGCGCGAAGTGGCTTCATGGGCATAGACCGACCCCGTGAATCCGCTCGGCCGACATGCCACCGAGTCTAGACTCTAGGGATATGGTGAGCGTCGCTTCAGCGGTCAGGCGACTGCATAAACTCGCGGAATCCGCATCTATTTCACGACTTTCTACCAGCTTTCAGGCCGCAGGCCACGAGCTGGCGCTGGTGGGTGGACCGGTGCGCGATGCCTTCCTCGACGCTGCGTTGAACGACCTCGACTTCACCACCGACGCGACACCGGACCAGATCCTGCGCATCGTGAAGCCCATCGCCGACGCCCACTGGGACATCGGCCGGGACTTCGGCACCATCGGCGCCCGGATCGACGGTCTCACCGTGGAGATCACGACTTATCGCACCGATGCCTATGACGGGCAGACCCGCAAACCGGTGGTCGAGTTCGGCAACTCGCTGGAAGAGGATCTGCTGCGCCGCGACTTCACGGTGAACTCGATGGCGCTGCGGCTGCCAGAGCTCGTGCTGGTCGATCCGTCCGGTGGTGTCGACGACCTGCTGGCGCAGACGCTGCGCACTCCGGCGGCGCCCGAGGTGTCATTCGGTGACGACCCGTTGCGGATGATGCGGGCGGCGCGCTTCACCGCGCAGCTCGGCTTCGTTGTCGACGAGCCGACCCGCGCCGCCATGGTCGAGCTGGCGCCGCGCATCGAGATGGTCAGTGCCGAGCGGGTGCACGATGAGCTGTCGAAACTGCTGATGACTGACGCGCCCACCGACGGCATCCGCCTGCTGGTCGAGACCGGCCTTGCCGCCGAGGTGATCCCGGAGATCCCGGCACTGAAGCTGGAGCGCGATGAGCATGCGCACCATAAGGATGTGTACGAGCACAGCCTCACCGTGCTCGAGCAGGCCATCGATCTGGAGAAATCGCGCGGGCACTCGCCCGATCTGGTGCTGCGCCTGGCGGCGCTGATGCACGACATCGGCAAACCGCCGACCCGGCGGATCGAGGGCGGCGGTGTCGTGACGTTTCACCACCACGACGTCGTCGGCTCCAAGCTCGCCAGCCGCCGGTTGAAGGCGCTGCGCTTCGACAAGGACACCATCACCGCGGTCTCGCGGCTGATCGAACTGCACCTGCGGTTCTTCGGCTACACCGATGGCGCCTGGACCGACTCCGCGGTGCGCCGATACGTGCGCGACGCCGGTAACCAGCTTGAACGGTTACACATTCTGACGCGCGCCGACGTGACGACACGCAACCGGCGCAAGGCCGACCGGCTGTCGTTCGCCTACGACGACCTGGAGCAGCGGGTTGCCACCCTCTCCGAGGAAGAGGAGTTGGCCGCCATCCGCCCCGACCTGGATGGCGAGCAGATCATGGCTATCCTCGGGCTGCGTCCAGGGCCCGACGTCGGTCGTGCCTATAAGTACCTGCTAGAGGTGCGGCTCGATGAGGGCCCGCTGGAGCCGGAAGTCGCGGAAGCGCGGCTGCGCGCCTGGTGGGAGTCGCAGGCGTTCTAGTCGCTCGCGGCCGCCCCCGCTCTTTTCGTTGGTTGAGGAGGCGTCCGCGGCCGTCTCGAAACCGGCCGCCGCTAACCCCTCAGTACGGTTAGACAACGCCTGCCCGGGGTAACCCGTCAGGTAGGTTACCCCGAGGCTGTGTCGATCAAGGCCTTGAGTCGATCGGTCGGAAAAAGGCCGCTCGGGCGGACGTTTTCTGCAGAAACCGTCCTCCCGTGCGCGCGAACTCCTCCGCTCCGGCCGACCCTCGGGCGCCGGATGCGGCGGTAACCGGTCAGGTGGGTTACTGCGCGGTGGCCTCGATGAAGGCCTCGAGGTGCTCGCGGGCGATGTGGTCGGGGTACTGCACGGCAGGGGACTTCATGAAGTAGGCGGATGCCGCCTCCACCGGGCCGCCCATCCCAGCGTCCTTCGCGAGCTTCGCGGCCCGGATGGCGTCGATGACCACGCCCGCCGAGTTCGGTGAGTCCCACACCTCGAGCTTGTACTCGAGTGAGGTGGGTGCGTTACCGAAACCGTGGCCCTCGAGTCGCACGTAGGCGAACTTGCGGTCCTCCAGCCACGGCACGTGGTCGCTCGGCCCGATGTGCACGTCGTTAGCGTGGATCTCCGCGTCGAGGTTGCTCGTCACCGACTGGGTCTTCGAGATCTTCTTCGACTCGAGACGGGTGCGTTCCAGCATGTTCTTGAAGTCCATGTTGCCGCCCACGTTGAGTTGGTAGGTGCGGTCGAGCACCAGGCCGCGCTGCTCGAACAGCCGGGCCAGCACGCGGTGGGTGATGGTCGCGCCGAGCTGGCTCTTGATGTCGTCGCCGACGATCGGCACGCCGGCATCCGCGAACTTCTTCGCCCACACCGGATCGCTCGCGATGAAGACGGGCAGCGCGTTCACGAATGCGACGCCGGCATCGATGGCCGCCTGCGCGTAGAACCGGGCGGCATCCTCCGATCCGACCGGGAGGTAGCACACCAGCACGTCGGCCCCGGATGTGCGCAGGATCTCCGCGACATCCACCGCCGCGACATCCGATTCCTCTACTACGGCGCGGTAGTACTCCCCCAGCCCGTCCAGGGTGGGACCCCGCTGCACGGTGACTCCGGTCGCCGGCACATCCGAGAACTTGAGCGTGTTGTTCTGGCCGGCCCAGATGGCGTCGGCGAGATCGGATCCCACCTTGTCGGCGTCGACGTCGAAGGCGGCGACGAACTCGAGGTCGCGAACTGCGTATGGTCCGAACCGGGTGTGCATGAGGCCGGGGATTACTTCGTCGTCGGCTGCGGACGCATAGAACGTGACGCCCTGCACGAGGGACGATGCGCAGTTGCCGACGCCGGCGATGGCGACGCGAATGGTCATGCTGGAATTGCTCCTTGCTGTAAAGGGGGGTCTCTGACTACACTAGGCAGGTTGTCTCCCGGCATTCGCGCGGGGGCAACGACGCACAACCCTCCTGTTACAGAACGTCTGTAACCGTTTTAGTCCAAAGGAGGTGGGTTAGTGACGCATCAGTACGAACTCATGGTGATCCTCGATCCGGAGATCGACGAGCGAACCGTGGCACCCAGCCTAGACAAGTTCCTTAACGTCATCCGTACCGGTGGGGGAACCATCGATAACGTTGACATTTGGGGCCGTCGTCGCCTGGCTTACGAGATCAACAAGAAGAGCGAAGGCATCTACGCCGTCGTGCAGCTCACTGCGAACCCGGACTCGGTCACCGAGCTCGACCGTCAGCTGAAGCTGTCCGAAGCCGTCATGCGCACCAAGGTGCTGCGTGCCGAGGAAGCGATCGCTCAGGTCGCCGAGGCGAAGAAGCTGGCTGACGAGAAGGCTGCCCGCAAGGCTGCCGCTCCGGCCAAGACTCCTGTCAAGGCAGCAGAGTAGATCATGGCCGGCGAGACCGTCATCACGGTAGTGGGCAACCTCACCGCTGACCCCGAACTGCGTTACACGCAGGGCGGGCTCGCAGTCGCGAACTTCACGATCGCCTCCACTCCCCGCACCTTCGACCGTGCCTCGAACGACTGGAAAGACGGCGAAGCCCTCTTCCTGCGCGCCAGTGTCTGGCGCGAGTTTGCCGAGCACGTCGCCGGTTCGCTGACCAAGGGCAGCCGTGTCGTCGCGACCGGTCGCCTGCGCCAGCGTTCCTACGAGACGAAGGAAGGCGAGAAGCGCACCTCGATCGAACTTGAGGTCGACGAAATCGGCCCCTCGCTTCGCTACGCGACCGCACAGGTCACCCGCACCTCAGGTGGCGCGGGCGGCGGCGGTGGCGGCCGTCCCCAGGGCGGCCAGGTTGCAGAAGAGCCGTGGGCGCCTAGCGCGCCGGCAGCTTCCGGCGGAGACGTCTGGAACACGCCGGGCAGCTACAACGACGAAACCCCCTTCTAAACAGTCGCTCGCGACCGTTTAGCGGAAGAATTTTAGGAAAGAGAAACAATGGCTGGAAAGAGCAGCGGCGACCGCCGCAAGCCGCTCCGCGGGGCCAAGGGCGGCAAAAACGCCGCTCCCGCGAAGTCGATCCGCGTTGGTGTCATCGACTACAAGGATGTCGCGACCCTTCGCAAGTTCATCTCGGAGCGTGGAAAGATCCGCGCCCGTCGCATCACTGGTGTCTCCGTGCAGGAGCAGCGCCTCATCGCCCGCGCCGTTAAGAACGCGCGCGAGATGGCACTCCTGCCCTACGCCGGCTCCGGCAGATAGGGACTAGAGACATGTCGAAACTGATTCTGACGCACGAGGTCACCGGCCTCGGTTCCGCCGGTGACGTCATTGACGTCAAGAACGGCTACGCGCGCAACTACCTCGTTCCCCAGGGTCTCGCAGTGGCGTGGACTCGCGGTGGCGAGAAGCAGGTTGAGTCGATCAAGGCTGCTCGCACCGCGCGCGAGCTTGCCACGATCGAAGAGGCTCAGGACCTCAAGGCCAGGCTCGAGGCTCGCAAGGTCACGCTCACGGTCAAGGCCGGGGCAGAGGGTCGCCTGTTCGGTTCTGTGAAGAACGCGGACATCGCCGACGCCGTTCAGGCTGCCGGCATTGGCACCATCGACAAGCGCAAGATCGAGATCCCCGTCGCCATCAAGGTGGTCGGTGAGCACGAGGCGACTCTTCGCCTGCGCGAGGACCTCGTGGCAACGATCACCCTTCAGGTGGTTGCAGCCAAGAAGTAGCACCTTTCACCAACGGTAGCGGCGAGCATTTTTGCTCGCCGCTACCGCTGTTTAAGGGCCCGTGTCAAGAGGTTTTGTGCACAGGGCAACACAATTTCGCGCAACTCTCAACCACACATCTAAACAAGTTTCTACACACACGCTGTGCAAACTAAAAATGCTGGTCAAGATGCAAATAGCTGGAACGGGGGTGGGAATTTCCACAGGACTCTCCACAGACAGTGCACACGCTCCCCGGCGTTTCTCCCCATTTGTCCACATAGTTATCCACAGCCCCATTTTGGGAGGGTGTGCACCACTCCTTACAGTGAGGCGCATCCCATCCGAGAACAGACGCGCCCCGGGGTCCGGGCACTGGCGTGTCGGTCGTAGCCGGTACAACAGTCGTTAACCGGCCACGCGCCACCCTGCGAAAGAGGAACATTTTGTCGATTGCCCATCTCGGTCTCGCGAACGAACCGCCGCGCAGCGGTGAGCCACGTGACCAGCACCGCGGCGATCGCACTCCCCCGCACGACCTGTTAGCCGAACAAAGCGCAATCGGCGGCATGCTGCTGAGTAAAGACGCGGTGGCCGACGTGATCGAGACCGTTCGGGCGATTGACTTCTACATGCCGAAGCACGAGCTGATCTTCGACGCGATCATTTCCCTGTACTCGCACGGTGAGCCCACCGACGTGATCGCCGTCACCGACGAGCTCAGCAAGGCCGGCCTGATCGCCAGAGCGGGCGGGCCCGAATACCTGCACACGCTGACTAGCCTGGTTCCCACGGCCGCGAACGCCGGTTTCTACGCATCCATCGTGGCCGAGAAGGCCGTGTTGCGGCGCCTCGTCGAGGCCGGTACGCGCATCGTGCAGATGGGCTATGCCAGCGAGGGTGAGGTCACCGACCTCGTCAACAACGCCCAGGCCGAGATCTACAACGTCGCGGGCGGCGTCGAGGCCGAAGACTACGTGCCCCTCACCGAGGCGGTCACTGTGGCCATCGATGAGATCGAGGCAGCGGCCGGCCGCGACGGCTCGATGACCGGCGTGCCGACCGGCTTCTCCGGCCTCGACAACCTGACCAACGGGTTCCACCCCGGACAGATGATCATCGTCGCGGCCCGCCCCGCGCTCGGTAAGTCGACGCTCGCCCTCGACTTCGCCCGTTCGGCGGCGATCAAACACGACATGCCCGCCATCTTCTTCTCCCTCGAAATGGGTCGCAGCGAGATCGCGATGCGTCTGCTGTCGGCAGAGGCCGCCGTTCCGCTGCAGATGATGCGGAAGGGCACGGTCGAAGCGCGCGACTGGACCACGATCGCCTCCACGCGCGGCCGGATCAACGACGCCCCGCTCTACATCGACGACAGCCCCAACATGACGCTGGTAGAGATCCGAGCCAAGGCGCGACGCCTGAAGCAGAAGGTCGGCCTCAAGCTGGTCGTCATCGACTACCTGCAGCTGATGACATCCGGAAAGCGCGTCGAGTCGCGCCAGCAGGAGGTCAGCGAGTTCTCGCGTGCACTCAAGCTGATGGCCAAGGAGCTGCAGGTTCCGGTGATCGCGCTGTCTCAGCTGAACCG
>JBEVDR010000211.1:0-31372 GCA_040513215.1 Microbacteriaceae bacterium
GGGAGCCTTCGTGGCGGTGGTCTTGACTGCGGGGGCCTTGGTTGCGGGAGTCTTCGCGGCGGCGGGCTTAGCAGCTGCGCTGGCCGGGGCCTTCGCCGGAGCCTTCTTGACGGGTGCCTTGGCAGCCTTCGGCGCAGCGGCCGGAGTCTCCTCGGCGGCGGTCTTTTCGAAGGCGGTCTCCACCACGGGGGTCTCCGCGATGGGAGCCTCGGTCTCGATTTCCTCCGAGTAAGTCTCGGTCGCTGCAGCGTCCACGATGGTCGTCTTCTTCTTACGCTTCAACAGGTTCCAGAACATCTAAAGAACTCCCTTTTTCACCCGCCCCCGGCCGGGACGCACACTCGCGACCAATTCTCCCTTATTTAGCGAAGTCTCCTCGCCGCCACGCTCACCCTCGTTCGGGTGGCGCTACCGGCCTCCGCCGGTCGGCGATGCGCGCGGCGACATGATCGATCGGCACACCCAGCGTGAGCGCGGTGACCACCGACAGAACGACCGCGAGCACCGGGTTGTCCGACAGCCGTGCCGAACAACGCCTCATCCCGGCCGACATCGACAGGGCCGCCAGCGCCACCACCATGGTTTCGCTCGGCATAATCACGAGGAACGCGTCCGCGAGCGTCAACGCGAACACGATCGGGTAGATCCACACCGATCCCGCGACGCTCAGGATGACGTCAGCCAGCTCCTCCATGCCCCCTTGGTTACCCCACGGAGGTGAACAGCAGGCCTCGGCGTCAGTACTCCACGCGGTTCTCGGCGGTCGCCCACGCGGTGAAGGGCTCGTCGCTCGTTGGCGTCGGAGCCTGGGTCACCGGCATCGCCCAGTGCGAGGGATGCTGCTCGAACACCGCGTAGAACGCGGCGTCGTCGAATCCCGCCGCCGCGGCGTCGCGGCGATCGGCGGCGAACTGAACCCGGTCGATCCGTGCCCAGAGCGCGGCGCTCAGGCACAGCGGACACGGTTCGCAGCTGCAGTACAGGGTCGCCCCAGTCAGGTCGAACGTGCCGAGCGCCTGGCAGGCGGTGCGGATCGCCACCACCTCGGCGTGGGCGGTGGGGTCGTTATCGAGCACGACCCGGTTGACTCCCTCGAACATCTGACCGTTTGCGGCGACCACGATCGCAGCAAAGGGGCCGCCCCCGGCCGCGACGTTCGACGTTGCCAGGTGAATCGCCCGTTCCAGATACTGAGTCACGCTCCGACAGTAGCGCGCGAGCCCTGTCACGTCACCTGATGGTCGACCTAGACTAAAGCCAGGTCGAAGGAGCCCAGAAAATGACTACAACGCCGCAAGCGTTTGACGAACAAACCCTGCAGCCCGACGAGAGCCTCGTGAAGACCACGGGACCGGAGGCCGCCACCGACCGGTTGAAGGATGACGCCATCCCGATGCGCACCGACACCGACTCCCTCGGGTCGATGCAGATTCCCGCCGACGTGTACTGGGGCATCCATACGGCGCGGGCGCTGGAGAACTTCCCGATCACCCGCCGTGCGATCAGCAACCACCCCAACCTGATCAAGGCGCTGGCGATGGTCAAGCAGGCCGCCGCGCGAGCGAACAAGGAGATCGGGGTGCTCGAGCCGGAGAAGGCCGACATCATCGATCAGGTCTGCCAGGAGATCATCGAGGGGCACCTGCACGACCAGTTCGTGGTCGGTGTGATCCAGGGTGGCGCCGGCACCAGCACCAACATGTGCGCCAACGAGATCATCACCAACCGGGCGCTTGAGCTGATGGGTCACGAGCGCGGCGAGTACCAGTACCTGAACCCGAACGATGACGTGAATCGCAGCCAGTCCACGAACGACGTCTACCCGACGGCGATCAAGCTGGCGATGATCCTGTCGCTGCACCGAGTGCTCGCGGAGTTGCGCGCCCTCACCGGTGCGTTCGCCAAGAAGGGCGTCGAGTTCAACGACATCCTGAAAATCGGACGCACTCAGCTGCAGGATGCCGTGCCGATGACGCTCGGCCAGGAATTCCACGGCTTCGCCACCACCCTCACCGAGGACTACGACCGACTGCGCGAGGTCATCCCGTTCCTCAGCGAGATCAACCTCGGCGCCACCGCGATCGGCACTGGCATCACCGCCGACCACCGCTACGCCGAAACCGTCCGCCGGCACCTTGCCGACGTCACCGGGCTCGACTTCGTCACCGCGAGCGACCTGATCGAGGCCACGAGCGACACCGGCGTGTTCATGACGCTCAGCGGAACGCTCAAGCGCTCTGCGGTGAAGCTGTCCAAGATCTGCAACGACCTGCGCCTGCTCTCCAGCGGACCGCAGGCCGGCATCGGCGAGATCAACCTGCCGAAGCGCCAGGCCGGATCCTCGATCATGCCGGGCAAGGTCAACCCGGTCATCCCCGAGGTCGTGAACCAGGTCGCGTTCAGCATCATCGGTGCGGATGCCACGATCACCGCGGCCTCGGAGGGTGGCCAGTTGCAGCTGAACGCCTTCGAACCGGTGATCGCGGCGAGCATGATGCAGTCGCTGGCGTGGATGACGAACGCTTGCCGCACCCTGCGGGTCAACTGCGTCGACGGCATCACCGCGAACACCGACCGGCTCGCCCGTCAGGTGGAGTCGAGCGTCGGCGTGGTCACCGCGCTCACGCCGTACATCGGCTACGCGGCATCCGCGACACTGGCACACACGGCACTGACCACGAATGCGTCGATCGCGGAGCTCGTGATCGAGGCCGGCCTGATGACGCCGGAACAGGTCGAGCGCGTGCTCGCCCCCGAACGGCTCTCCGGTCTGGTGCCGATCACCGCGGCGATCCAGCTGCCCAAGCCGTAGCCGGCGGCTCAGCCGCTCAGCACCTCGGCAGGGTCAGCCGCCGAGGTGGCCGGACAGGCGGCCGTGCAGGGCGATGCTGCGGTCGTCGAGTCCGGTGAATGCGACGGATGCCCCGTGGGCGTCGTACTTGGTCCGCACCGAGTCCAGCGCGGCGACCGTAGAGGCATCCCAGATCTGCGCGCCGGTGAAGTCCACCACCACTGTGGACGGGTCGATGCTGTAGGAGAACTGTTCCACCAGGTCGTTGCTGCTGCCGAAGAACAGCGGACCGGTGACCGTGTAGAACACGGTCTCGCCGTCGTCGCAGACCCGGCGGTCAACCCGCAGCACGTGCGCGACCCGGCGGGCGAACAGCAGGATTGCCAGGACCGCACCGATGGCGACACCGATGGCGAGGTTGTCGGTGGCGACAACTACCGTGACCGTCGTGAGCATGACCAGGGTCTCCGGCAGCGGCATCCGTTTCAGCGTTGAGGGCATCACGCTGTGCCAGTCGATGGTCTTCAGCGCGACGATCATCATCACCGCAGCGAGAGCGGCCATCGGGATCAACTCCATCACCTGGCTCAGCACGGTGACCAGCAGCAGCAGGAACAGCCCGGCGACCAGCGTCGACAGGCGGGTGCGCGCCCGGCCGAGTTTCACATTCACCACGGTTTGGCCGATCATCGCGCACCCGGCGATGCCGCCGTAGAAGCCGGCCAGGATGTTCGACACACCGAGCGCCCACGACTCCCGGCCCTTGTTCGAGTGCGTGTCGGTGATGTCGTCGACCAGTTTTGCGGTCAGCAGGGTCTCCATCAGCCCGACGAAGGCGACGCTGAGCGCGGTCGGCCAGATGATGCCGAGCGTGGTCGCATCCAGCGGCACGAGCAGCTCGGTGAACCCGGGGAGGCCGCCCGACAGGTCGCCCTGATCGCCCACCGTCGGCACCGAGAGGTGCGCGACAGCGGTGATCACAGTGGCGACGACGATCGCGACCAACGGTGCCGGCACCGCGGTGGTGAACCGGGGCAGCACGAGCACGATCAGCGCCGTGATTGCGAACAGCGGGTACACCAGCCAGGGCACGCCCAGCAGGTGCGGCACCTGCGCGACGAAAATCAGGATGCCGAGGGCGTTGACGAACCCGATCATCACCGACCTCGGGATGAAGCGCATGATCCGAGCCAGCCCGGTCACGCCGAACAGAATCTGAATCAGCCCGGCCAGCAGTACCGCGGGCAGCAGGTATTCGACCCCGTGGTCTCTGACGAGCGGTGCCACGACCAGCGCGACGGCGCCCGCCGCGGCGGTGATCATCGCCGGGCGTCCGCCCAGAATCGACATCGAGATCGCCAGCACCACGGATGCCACGAGACTCACCCGCGGGTCCACCCCGGCGATCACCGAGAAGGAGATCACCTCGGGGATCAGCGCCAGTGTCGTGACGATGCCCGCGAGCACCTCGGTGGTGAACGCCCGGGGATTCCGCAGCGTGCTGAGAACGGTGGGTGGGGCGGGAGGCGCAGTCACGCGGTCAAGCGTACGAGGCACCCCGTCAGGGGCGTTACTCCGCGCTGATGCGCGCCGCGGTGGGCGACGTGTCGAGGCCGAGCTCGCGTCGCACGATCGGCATCACCTCGCCGGCGAGCAGCTCGATCGAGCGCAGCAGCTGCGGGGTCGGCATGTTGCCGATGAACTGCGCCATGAACCGGCCGTGGCCGATGGCCTCGTGCTGCGACAGGATCTTCTCGGCGACCTCGGCAGGGCTGCCGACCAGCAGCGCACCGGTCGGGCCGACGGCGAACTCGTAGTGCTCCTCGGTCATCACGATCGAGCGGGGGGTGTTCTCCGCCCAGTACCGGGCGTACTGCTCGAAGAACGCCGCCTTGGCGTCCTGGGAGTTCTCGGCCACGTAGAAGTGGCCGGTCATCCCGACCGCGAGGCTGCCGGCCGGATGTCCCGCCTGCTCGCCCGCCGCCCGGTGCAGCTGCGCCAAGCGGGCGAAGCCGCGCGGGTCGCCGCCGATGCCGGCGAACATCACCGGCAGTCCGCGCCCGGCGGCGCGCACCACGCTCGCCGGGGTGCCACCCACGCCGAGCCACACCGGGATCTCGGGCTGGAGGGCGCGCGGCATCACCGGGGCATCGTGCAGCGGCGCCCGGAACGATCCCTGCCAGGTGACGTTCTCGTGGCGGTTCACCTCGAGCAACAAGTCGAGCTTCTCCTCGAACAGGGCCTCGTAGTCGGTGAGGTTGTACCCGTACAGGGGGAACGAGTCGACGAAGACGCCGCGCCCGGCGATGATCTCGGCACGACCACCGGACATCAGGTCGAGGGTGGCGAAGTCCTCATACAGTCGCACCGGGTCCAGCGTGGACAGCACCGACACGGCACTGGTGAGCCGGATCCGGGTGGTTTGCGCGGCGATCGCCGCCAGCACCATGGCCGGGGACGACGCCGCGTAGTCCGGTCGGTGGTGCTCGCCGATGCCCACGAAGTCGATGCCCGCCGTGTCGGCCAGCACGGCCGCCTCAAGCACTTGATCGAGGCGCTCCTTCGCGGTCGGTGTTCCCCGATCCGGTGAACTGGTGAGTTCGCCGAAGCTGGCGATACCGAACTCGAAGGGGGAAGACGCGGGTGTCATGAACTCTCAATCGGTGGGGAGCGGGCCGTGCAATGCAACTCACGATGGTGGCCGCGCTATTCCGTCACCGCATGAATCGGTGCATGTGGGTTCTCTCCGTGCGCGCTAGGCGGGTCGTTCGTCGTCGAGCGCCACGTCGCGGTCGTCCTCGGCTTCGATGCGTTCATCGGGGTCGATGGTCGGCAACGGCGGGGTTTCACCCGGCTCGTCGGACAGGTCGACTTCGCGTTCGTCGTCCGGGTCGCGTTCATATTCGGTGCCAGTGTCACTCATGGTCCTCAGCCTTCCTTCACTACATCGGTGGGGTTCTTATCCGGGCGCCAGCCGCGCCAGCTGGGCTGGCGAAGTCGCCCGGTGCTTGTCCATTCGGCGAACTCGACCTCGCCCACGAACTTGGGCGTGAGCCAGTGCGCGTCGCGGGCGTCGAGCTTCGGGACATCCGTCACTGGACTGGTCTTGCGTTCGATGCGCGCGAACCGCGCGTGCATCTCGTCGAGGTCCCGGTCGCGGAAGCCGGTGCCGACCCGGCCGACGTAGCGCAGCGTGCCGTCGTCCGGTACCGCGAGAAGTAGTGAACCGACCGAGCCTGATCGCCGGCCCTGCCCGGGACGCCAGCCGGCGATCACCACCTCCTGGGTGAGGTGGTGCTTGAGCTTCAGCCAGGCCCGGGAGCGCCGACCGACGTACGCGCTGTCGCGTTGCTTGGCCATGACGCCTTCCAGCGCCAGCTCCCGGCTGCTCGCCATCGCCGCGTCGAGGTTGCCCTCGAACGCGGGAGGAACGTGGATGCGACCGGCGGGAGTCACGATGTCGGCCAGCAGATCTCGCCGCTCGTCGTAGCCGCGCGAGATCACGGGGGTGCCGTTCGACTCCAGCACGTCGAACAGCATGAACTGCACCGGCGTCTTGCGGGCGACCTTCCGCACGTCGCCGGGCCGTGCCAGATTCATTCGCTCCTGAAGGCGGCCGAAGTCCGGCCTGCCGTGCCCATTCAACGCCACAATCTCGCCGTCGAGCACGGCGTCGCCGTCAACCCGGTCGGCGAGCTCGGCGAGATCGGGATAGGTCGCGGTGACGTCATTGCCGTTGCGGGTGATCAATCGGATGTCGCCCCCGGAAACGTACGCGAGCGCGCGGATGCCGTCCCACTTCATCTCGAACGCCCAGTCCGCGTCGTCGTGCACGTCAGCCTCGACGGCCTGGGTGGCGAGCATGGGGGAGTAGCTCGTCGTCGCCTTTTCGTCCTTCGCATGGTTCGCCTTCGACGACCGCGACCAGTGCCCCTCCCGCTGGTCCTTCATCCGGTGCAGCAGCCAGTTGTTCTCGCCCGTGTGAATCAGCGCCACGCGCACCGGCTCGGCCAGCCCGCCGTCGGGGCGACCGTGCAGAATCACGATCACCTCTTCGTTCTCACGCCACTTCTCCAGCTCGTAGGTGCCGCTGTCCCAGATCGTCACCTCGCCGGCACCATATTCCCCGGCGGGAATCATCCCCTCGAACTCGCCGTACTCGAGCGGGTGGTCCTCGGTCTGCACCGCCAGGTTGTTGCGGTTCGGCGTGGCCGGCACACCCTTCGGCACCGCCCAACTAACGAGCACCCCGTCGTTCTCCAGCCGGAAATCGTAATGCAGTCGCCTGGCGTGGTGCTCCTGAATCACGAAACTGCGGCCGTCGGATGTCGGCGCCGGATGACTCGGCACAGGCTCCGGGGTACGCGCGGCGTCGCGCATGCCGCGGTACTTGGCCAGCCGGTCGGGGGTTTGCGCGTGCCCGACGGACAGCTCCGCCAGCGGGTCGCCCTTCTGGGCCACCCGCGTCAGCACCTCGTGAAACTCGAGGTGCCGCAGGTCCTTCGCGTTGAGCTCCCGCCAGGTGCGGGGAGCGGCGACCGTGGGCCGCATCCGGCCGCGCAGCGAGTACGGCGCGATCGTGGTCTTGTTGCCGTTGTTCTGGCTCCAGTCGACGAGCACCTTGCCGGCGCGCAGAGTCTTCTTCATGTCGCTGACGATCAGGTCGGGATGGTCGGCCTCCAACGCCCGAGCCAGCTCGTGCGCCACCGCCGACACCTGGTCACTGGTCTGCTTACCGTCAAGGGCGGCGTAGAGGTGGATGCCCTTGCTGCCGCTGGTCACCGGCATCGGCTCAAGCCCCATGCCCTTCAGAATGGTGCGGGCAAGCCGCGCCACCTCGGCGCATTCGGCGAGGCCGGCGCCCTCGCCGGGATCGAGGTCGAGCACCAGTCGGTCGGGGTTGCGTCTGGCGCCCTTCGGTCCGAACCGCCACTGCGGCACGTGCACCTCAAGCGCCCCGATCTGCCCCAGCCAGCTGAGCGTGGCCAGATTGTTCACCAGCGGGTAGCTCACCACCCGGTCCGAGTGCTGGATCTCGCGACGCGTCACCCAGGCGGGCGTGCCCTCGTCCAGGTTCTTCTGGAAGAACACCTGACCCGGGTCATCCAGTGTGCCCACGCCGTGTGCCCAGCGCTTGCGGGTGGCTGGCCGGTCGCGCACGTGTGGCAGCATCACCGGGGCGATTCGCGCGAGGTAGTCGAGAACGTCGGCCTTCGTCGTTCCCGTCTCGGGGTACATCACTCGGTCGAGGCTGGTCAGCTTGAGCCGATGCCCCTCCACCGTGACGTACTCTCCCTTGCCCGTCATGCCCACAATGTACCCCCGAACAGGGGTGAGAATCGCCGGGTTTACGGAATGATGGGGTCATGAGAGCCATCTGGAAGGGCGCCATCACGTTCGGTCTCGTGAACGTGCCCGTCAAGCTGTACAGCGCGACCGAGGACCACGACATTTCGCTGCACCAGGTGCACGACAAGGACGGCGGCCGCATCCGCTATCAACGCAAGTGCGAGATCTGCGGCAAGGTCGTGAACTACGAGAACATCGACAAGGCGTACGACGACGGCGACCGCACCGTGGTGCTCACCGATGAGGACCTCGCGGCGCTACCGGTGGAACGCAGCCGCGAGATCGATGTGGTCGAGTTCGTGCCGAGCGAGCAGCTCGACCCGATCATGTTCGACCGCAGCTACTTCCTCGAGCCGGACTCGAAGTCGCTGAAGGCCTACGCCCTGCTGCGGCAAACCCTCGAGGAGACCGACCGCACTGCCATCGTGAACTTCTCGCTGCGGCAGAAGACCCGGCTCGGCGCGCTGCGGGTGCGCGGCGATGTGCTCATGCTGCAGTCGCTGCTGTGGAACGACGAGGTGCGGGAGGCGGCGTTCCCGTCGCTCGACGAGCCGGTGAAGGTGTCCGATAAGGAACTGCAGATGTCCGCGGCGCTGGTCGACTCGTTCGCGTCGGATTTCGACCCGAGCCAGTTCACCGACGAATACCAGGTGGAACTGAAGCAGCTGATCGAGGCGAAGCTCGAGAAGGGCGACGCGCTCAGCACCGAGGAGACCTTCGGCGAGACGCCGGAGCGCGAGGGCGGCGAGGTGCTCGACCTGATGGAGGCGCTGCGACGCAGTGTCGACAAGAACCGCGGCCAGAAGGGCAGCGCGAAGGATGGAGATAGCGCCGTGCCGGTGGACGCAGAGGCGGATGCGACAGACGAGGCCCCGCCCGCTTCAAAGACCACGCGCGCGCGCAGCACGACCGCGAAGAAGACCACCACCCCGCGCAGCTCCACCGCGGCGACAGCGGGCACGAAGACGGCTGCCAGCAGGACCACCGCGGCGAAAACGAAGACCGCGAGCACGCGCAAGCCGAAGAAGACCGCCTGAGACCTACCGAGTGGGCAAGACGGGGCTGAGCCGTTCGTATCCGGCGCGCAGCCGCACGGCGTCGCGGCCGATCAGCGCGACATCCGGCCACTCCACCAGGAACGACCCGCGATGACGCCAGGCGAGAAAGCGGGCGATCAGCGCCGGCCTGTCCACGCCGCTGCGCTCGTAGCCGAGGTAAGACACCCGCGAGTGCGGGCTGATCACCAGCCCGTAGACGCGAGCATCGGCGAGCAGTTGCCCCGGACGCCCGTCGATCACGAACCGCACGTCGTTCACCTGGCCGACCCGCACGCCATTCTCATCGAGCACGTCACGGCCGAGCACATCACTCAGGATCATGGTGTCCTCCCGGTATCCGGCCGATGATGTGGTCGCGCACCCAGCGCTCCGTCCAGGAGAGGTCCAGCTGCTCGGCACGCACCCCGATCCGCACGACGATGCCCACCTCGTTCACGACAGACCACGGGATGCGGTGCCAGCGGGAGGCGGGCGGGCGGCCGCCGAAGATGCGAGTGCCCAGCACCGGGCCGCTCAGCAGCGACCGGATGACGGGAGCCGCGGCATCCGGACCGATCGGCTGATCAAACTCGACACCCTCGATCTCGATGTCGTCGACCGTGACGACCGGCACGTCGTCGGCGTCGAGCACCTGGCGGTCGAGCAGGTGCAGTTGGGCGTCGAGTACCCGCCCCTTCGGCGGCTGGCGGTGGTGTGGGTGTTTCATGCTCCGGCTCCCGTGATGATCATGAGCGGAATCGCCGCCAACGATGCGGAGAGGATGATGACCAGGTAGACCAGCGCCACGGCGTTCAAGGCCCGGCCGTTCACGTGCCTACCCATGTACTGCGGATCGTTCGCCACGATCAGGATCGGCAGATAGGTCAGTGGCAGCGCTACGGCGGAGAACACCACCGAGTACTCGGTGATCAGGATCGGGTCGACGCCGGTGAATAGGATGCCGAGGCCGATCAGCAGGCAGATGATCATCGTCAGGTGGAAGCGGGCCGCTCGCACCGGGCGCCGGAACTTGCCCCACGACCAGCCGAAGAACTGGGCGATGGTGTAGCCGGAGGACAGGGTAGTCTCCAACGCCGCCCCGAATGTGGCGGCGACCAGTCCGACGATCACGAACGCCAGCAGCAGCTTGCCGCCCGCCTCGGCCACGGGCAGCACCACCTGACTGAGCGACACCACCTCGATGCCCTGCGGCAGGAGCACCACCGTGGCGCAGCCGGCGATCGCCACGGACAGCAGCCCACCGAGCGGAAAGCCGACGAGCACATTCGCGCGGGACTGGGCGAGGTCCTTCACTGTCCACTTCTCCTCGACGGCGCCGGAGGAGAAGAAGAACACCTCGTACGGGGTCATCGCGGCACCGAACAGGGCGATGGCGTAGTACCAGTAGGCGGCGGGACCCTCCGATTGCGGGATGCTCGGCTGGAACACCTCGCTGCCGAGGGCTGCCCAGTCGGGATTCAGCAGGAACAGCGCCACCGCGAAGCCGGTCAGGGCCAGGCCGAGCAGGCCGGTGACATTCTCCAGGACCTTGAACTTCACCCGCCAGATCACGAGCCACACCGCGAACACGGCCACCGGCATCCACAGTGTCGGTTCCACACTGGATGCCAGTTGCAGGGCGAGGGCCACGCCGCCGATCTCCGCGGTGAGCGTCATCAGGTTGATCGCGAACGAGCCACCCAAGTTCGCGAGGGCGGCGCGCGGGCCGAGCCGCTCCCGGATGATCTCGAACGTCGCCCGCCCGCTGACCGCCGCCACCTTGCCCGACATGTGCGCGAACACGCAGATGCCGATCACGCCGAGTGCGACCACCCAGACCAGGGTCAGGCCGAAGCGGGAGCCCACCACGGCGTTGGTCACCAGGTCACCGATGTCGACGAAGCCGCCGATCGCGGTGAGGATGCCGAGGGCAACCCCGAGCAGCCGCTTCACGGCAGGCGCTCCACGAGGTGGTCGAGACCGCCCTCCGCGGTCTCGAGGGCCGCGGTTGCTCTCGGGTCAGCGGGGTCGATGCCGGTCAAGCCGGCCACTTCGGAACGGGCGAGCTCCACGGCGTCGATCGCGTCGCGCACCGCGGCCAGCGCATCCGCGCGGAGCTCATGCTCCAGGCCGCTCGACACGGTCAGCTCGGCGACCTGGCTGTCGGCATCCGTCAGCTCACGCAGCGAGTCATCGAGCGCGGTCTCGGCCACCGCGCCGGTGACCTGGTCATCCTGAAACTGCGTGATCGCGAGGGCACTGGTACTCACAGCCGACCCGGCCTGCTCGAGCGCCCGCTTCACCTGGCCCGGCACCCCGCCCGATGTGGTGGCGCACCCGGCCAGCACCGCGACAACCGCGAGGGCAACGACCGTGATGGCACCAACATTGAGCCGACGCATCCGTCCCCTCCCCTCACGCTGCGGCGTAACAGCTCGACCAGCGGCTGACCCGAACAACCGCTGATCGAGGTGACTGGCCAGGTCTCAGTGGTTGCGCAACATGTCGATCAGCTCACTCTTGGTGAGCTTCGAATAGCCGCTCAGCCCCAATTCCTTGGCGCGTTTCTTCAGATCGTCGACCGTCCAGTCGTCATACGAGCCGGACTCTCCACCCTTCTTGCCGACCTTCGACCTGCCCTGCGTGGCCGCCGTGTTGGAGATTCGCGCGGCTTTCTCCTGGGAGGCGCCGTCCTCGCGCAACTCCTCGTACAGCTCGGGATCCTTCAGCGGCGAGCTCTTTCCCCTCGGCATGGGCGCTCCTCTCGGCTGGTGTGCCCCACAGGCTACGCCCCGCGAATAGGGGGCACAACGGCCGCGCGTCTACTGTGCGGCGTTCTCGCGGATCTCCCGTCCTTCCGCGACATCCGCCGAGCGCTGCCGCGCCAACATCAGGTTGCGGGCGGTATCGCGCACCGGAATCCGGATCACCTCTTCCGACTCAATCCCGGCGAGCAACTGGCGCGCCCGCACGATCTCGGCATCCACTTCCGCGCCGATCACCATGACGATATTGGTCAGGTACAGCCACAGCAGCGTGACCACCCCACCGCCCAGCCAGCCATACACCCGCTCATATTGGCCCACGGTGAAGATGTATACGGCGAACCCCGCGGTGGCGAGCGCCCAGACGAGAACCGCGAACGCCGAGCCGTAGCTCACCCAGCGCAGACGCTGGTGAGTCACATTCGGGGTGAAGTAGAACAGCATCGCGACCAGGCCAAACGCGATCGCGGCGATCGCGACCCATTTGAGCACGTTGAACAGGGTGATCCACGGCTCGCCGAAGCCGACCTCCGCGCCGATCGCCGCGGCAATGGTCGGCGTCAGGAACAGCAGCGTCACGATCAGCGAGAAGCCGACGATGGGCACGACGGTGACGAGCAGCATCAGGCCGCGGAACTTCCAGATCTGCCGGCCCTCCTGCACCTCGTAGACCGCGTTCATCGCGCGTCCGAACGCCGTGGCATAGGCGGATGCCGTCCAGAGCGTGAACGCCAGGCCAACCAAGAGCGCGATGCCCGGGTTGGGGATGTGGACCAGCTGCTGCAGCGGATCCCGCAGGGCGTCCACGGTCGACTGCTGCGCGAACTCACCGATGACCGCGAGGACATCGTCGGCGGCATTGGTGCGGCTGTCGGCGATGGCGAACACCGACACCAGCACGAGCGCCGCGGGAAACAAGCTGAGCGCCGCAAAGAAGGTGAGCGCTGCGGCGGAGTCGACGCCCCGATGACGCAGAAACCCGTGCCAGGCGCGCCGGGCGACATAGCGCCACTCGCGCCGGCCCATCTCGCGGCTGGTCGGTGCGGCGGCCTGCGAGTGTGGTGCGCCTAATGCGCCTGCTGGACCGGTCACGGCTGTTAGTCGCGGTCCGGCCGGGTGACGAGCGGGAGCACCAACCAAGCGATGGCGGTGAGAACAAGCGTGACGAGGGCGGCGACGATGCCCGCCGTGTGCCCCAGCACGACATCGAAGATCAACAGCATGGTGCCGGTGAGGATCAGGGCGACCATCACCAGCGAGATCTTCAGGAAGATGTTGGCGTAGCTTACGATCTGCTTTTTCGCCCGTTGCCGGAACAGGGCCCGGTGCATGCTGACCGGCGCCAACGCGAGCGTGGTGGCGATCACGGCACCTCCCACCAGGATCAGGTACACGGTCACCTGGAAGGCATCCAGGTCGGCGAAGCGGGGCTGGAACGCGAGGGTCAGCAGAAACCCGGTGAGGATCTGCGTGCCAGTCTGGGTGACCCGCAACTCCTGCAGGATCTCAGTCCAGTTGCGGTCGAGGCGTTCGCTCTCGGTCTCGGTCCGTTCGTACGGCTGCTCGTGCTGGTCCATGACCCTACGGTAGTCCGAGTGATCCCTGAACGTTTCGTGGAAATGAACCCAGAGCGCGGCCGACCCCGCGGCGCCGACGCGATCCGACCGCAGGCCGGAGACCACTAATCTGAGTGGCATGGATCCGTCAGAGGCACGCATCCCTGAGGCTCCGATCTCCGTCCAGCAGGGAACACATCTCGCCACCCAGCCCGTACTCGCCCGGCCGGTGCGCACGAACGCCGCGCTCGCCGTCTTCGCGGTTATCGGCATCGTCCTCGGCGCGCTGGCGTTGCTTGTCGTGTTCGGGTATTTCGTCGCGGTGCTCGGCGTGGCCGGGTTCGTCGTGGCAGCGGTCATCGCGCTGATTCCACTGGGCATCGTGGCGCTCGGCGTGCGCTGGGTCGATCGGTGGGAACCCGAGCCGCGCGCCATCATGCTCTTCGCCTTCCTGTGGGGTGCCGGTGTGTCGGTGCTGCTCGCGCTCATCATCGATGGCGAGATTCAGAATGTGATCGCGTCGTTCGGCGGGTCGAGCGATGCCTTCGTGTTCCTGCAGGCCGCCGTGCAGGCACCCATCGTGGAGGAGACGGCAAAGGGTCTCGGCGTGTTGCTGATCTTCCTGTTCGCCCGCCGCCATTTTGACGGCCCGGTGGATGGCATCGTCTACGCCGCGTGCGTCGGTGCCGGATTCGCGTTCAGCGAGAACATCCAGTACTTCGCCGTCGCGATCCTTGAGGGCGACGGCAGCTTTGGCGAGATTGCCGGGGTGTTCGTCGTGCGCGGGTTGATGTCGCCGTTCGCGCATGTGATGTTCACCGCGCTCACCGGATTCGCGATCGGGTTGGCGGCTCGTCGCACGGGTATCGCGGCCGGTGTCGGCGCGTTCTTCATCGGCCTCGCCGCGGCCGTGCTGCTGCACGCCTTCTGGAATGGGGCGTTGTTCTTCGTGCCCGACTTCTTCGGCTACTACGTGCTGGTGCAGGTTCCGCTGTTCGTGCTCGGTGTGCTGTTCGTGGTTTACCTGCGCCGCCAGGAGGAACGCCTCACCTTTGCGCGGCTGCACGAGTACGCCGCAACCGGCTGGTTCAACCCGGCAGAGGTCGGCGCACTCGCCACCGCCACCGGGCGGCGCACCGCGCAACGCTGGGCAGCATCGCACGGGCTGTCCGCCCAGATGCGCCGATACATCCGCGATTCGACCAAGTTGGCGTTCTTCCGGCAAAGGCTTGTGGACGGTGACGTGCCGATCGACGGTCAGGCGCACGAGGCGGAGTTGCTGCGCGCCGTCGTCGCGTCTCGGCGGGCGCTGCAGGGAATACCGCTGCAGCGCTGACGGACGCGCATGGTGTCCGTCAGAGACTGCGCTGTGCCCGTCACAAAACAGCTCGTTAAAACACTCAACCCCCGGGGCTGCGGCACTGCCTGCGAGTCTCCACGGGGGATTGAGTATGTGCTTCAAGGATGCGCCAAAACCCTCGGTGACGCAATACCCGTTCAGGAAACTTCGTTCAACCAGACGGCGTAAGCTTGATGCCCTTGAATCTTGAGGTGCATCCTGTGACAAATCCCGAACTTGAGCGCGAGCGCGACTACGTCGAGCGCCTGTACCAACGACTTGACGATGTGCGTCAGGAAGCGGAGGACGCCCTCGCTGCGGTGCGCCGGCAGACGCCGGGCGGCACCCACCAGCACCGCTCCGAGCGCGACTCGTTCGCGCGCATCTATGAGGACCGCATCGCCCAGCTGCGTGAGGTCGACGAACGGCTGGCATTCGGCAAGCTGACCCCCGAGTCGGGGTCGGAGCGCTACATCGGCCGGATTGGATTGCGCGACGACAACCGTGACCCGATCCTGCTCGACTGGCGTGCACCCCAGGCGAGCGCGTTCTATCAGGCCACCGCGGCGACTCCGCTGGGCATGCGCGCCCGCCGTCACCTGTCCAGTAGTGGCCGCAAGCTGGTATCGATCAGCGACGACATCTTCGACGAGTCTCTGCTCAGCGAACAGGTGAGCGGTGATTCTGCATTGCTGGCGGCACTCACCGCGCAGCGCACCGGTCGGATGCACGACATCGTCGCGACGATCCAGGCCGAGCAGGATCGCATCATCCGCAGCCAACTGCGCGGTGTGCTGGTGGTGCAGGGCGGACCGGGCACCGGCAAGACCGCGGTGGCCCTGCACCGCGCCGCCTACCTGCTCTACGAGAACCGGGAACAGCTGGCGCGCAGTGGCGTGCTCATCGTGGGCCCGTCGCCCAGCTTCCTGCAGTACATCGAACAGGTGCTGCCCTCGCTCGGTGAGACCGGGGTCGTGCTGTCGAGCGTCGGCCAGCTGTACCCGGGCGTGGACGCCCAGAACGAGGACAGCACGGACGTCGCAGCTCTGAAGGGCAGCCGGCAGATGGCCGACCTCATCAAGCGGGCCGTGAAGAGCCGGCAGATCGTGCCGACCGAGCCGCAAACCGTCGATGTCAGCGGGGAACGCCTGGTTATCCAGCCGGAGTTGATCGCCAATGCCATGCGTGAGGCCTGGCAATCCCGCAAGCCGCACAATGTGGCCAGGGTCACGTTCAACAAGGCGGCGCTGAAGGCGCTCGCCCGGCAACTGGCCGCGCAGCTGAGGGAGCACGGCAACGCGATCGATGACTCCGACCTGTCGATGCTGCGTGAGGACCTGCGTTCCAGCTACGACGTGCGGGTGGCGTTGAACACCGCCTGGCTGCCGCTGACCCCCGAAAAGCTGATCCAGGACATCTACGCCCGACCGAACTGGCTGGCGAGCATCACTCCCGGCTGGTCGCCCGCGAAACGCGCGCTGCTGCGCCGCGACCGCGACGCCGAGTTCACGGTGTCCGACATCCCGTTGCTCGATGAGGCAGCCGAACTGCTGGGGGAGATCGACACCGTCTCGGACGCCCGCAAACGTGAAGAGAAGGCGCAGCGCAAGCGGGACATCGAGAACGCCGAGCATGCGATCCGGAACATGGATGTCGAGGGCATGGTGAGTGCCGACGCCCTCGCCGCCGGCTTTGCGCCCAGCGCCGAACGTCTGACCGCCGCGGAGCGTGCGGCGTCCGACCGCACCTGGACCTACGGGCACATCGTCGTGGACGAGGCGCAGGAGCTGTCGCCGATGCAGTGGCGGGTGCTGCTGCGCCGCGGCCCGATGCGCAGCTTCACCATCGTCGGCGATATCGCCCAGGCGAGTTCCGCCGCCGCAGCTGCCAGCTGGTCCGACGCGCTTGGCACCCTCACGACGGACTTCCGGCTGGAGGAACTCACCGTCAACTACCGCACACCGTCGCAGATCACGGATGCCGCGGAGGCTTTCGCCCGCGCCCACGGACTGCCGATCACCGAGTCGCGGGCCGTGCGCAGCTCCGACTGGGAGATCTTCCGGCACGACGCCGCCGCCGACGACCGTGAGGCACTCACCGATGCGACCCTGGCAGCCGTGCGGGAGGACCGCGCCATCAATTCCTCCGGCACCCTCGCGGTGATCGCCGACGATGAGCTGGTGACCGCCTTGCACGACTCGCTGCGCGCGGCGCTCGGCGACGACGTCGCCCTCGGCACCGGCTCGCTATCCCGGCCGATCACGGTGCTGTCGCCGCGCACGGCCAAGGGGCTCGAGTTCGATGCGGTGGTGCTGGTCGACCCCGAGGGCATCCTGAATGACGGCCGCCGCGGTGCGAGCTCGCTGTATGTCGCTGCCACGCGTCCGACGCAGCGGCTGCATATCGTGGCAGCAGAGGGCGCCCACCTGCTCTGAATCAGTGAGTGCCGCGAACCCCGACGGGTTCGCGGCACTCACTCGGGGCAGCGCGTTAGGCGACGTTCGTCTCCTCGGCGAGCTCGCGCTTCCTGGTGTTCTCGGCTTCCTTGCGGCCCCACCCGCCGGGGACGAGCGCAACGGAGATCACCGAGATCACACAGACGATCACGAGGTACACCACGACCGCGTCGCTCGAACCGGTCGAGGCCAACAGGCCGGTCGCGAAGGTCGGCGCGAACGCCGGGCCGAGAGCGGAGGTGCGGTCGATGCCGACGCCGCCGCTGTAGTTCACCAGGAAGGCCATGGTGATGTAGGCGAGCACGCCCTGGCTCAGGTAAGTGCCGGCGACCAGCAGGATCTCGCGCCACTCCTCGTTAGAGCGAACGCGCGTGTCACCGCGCACCGAAGACTCAAACCGACATCCCAGTCGGCAACCACACCTGCGACACAGCGCTCTGCATATAGTGGCAGCAGGGGGAACCCACCTCCTCTGACACAGAGTTGGGCAGCATGTCACGCGCGGCACGCTTTTACGAGTTCGGTGACGCGTCGGTCATCACGATCGACGACGTCCCAGCGCCGATGCCGGGTGCAGGGCAGGTGCGGATCCGGGTTCAGGCATCGTCGCTGAACCGTGCCGACGTCAAGGTGCGACGAGCCCTGATGCTGCCCGGCCTGCCGAAGTCGCTGCCGTCCGGGCTCGGCTTCGATGCCGCCGGCATCGTCGATGAGGTCGGCGAGGGTGTCACCGGGTTCGCCCCGGGTGATGAGGTGTTCGCGCTGGTTCTTCTGCGCGGCCTCGCCGACTACGCCGTTGCGCGCGCGACATCCGTTGCCAGAAAACCGGCAGCGCTGTCTTGGCAGGCCGCCGGAGCGCTCGCGACCGTCGGTCAGACCGCGTTGGACGTGGTGGCCTCGCAAACACTGACCGACGAGGACACCGTCCTGGTGAGCGGAGCCACCGGGGGAGTGGGAGTGCTGGTGGCGCAGCTCGCGCTCCGCGAAGGTGCCACCGTGCTCGGCACAGCCCGCGCCGACAATGCCGAGTTCCTGCGCTCCCTCGGGGTGATCCCGGTGGAATACGGTCCGTCGCTGGCCGAACGGATCCTCGAAACGGGACGGGACATCACCGTGGTCTTCGACCAGGCAGGCCCCGACACGGTGCGCGCCGCCCTGGAGCTCGGAATCGACCCGGCGCGGATCAACTCCACCGTCGACGAAGCGAAAGAACTGGGCGTGCGCACCGTCGGGCAGGGCAGGGCCGACCCGGAGCGGCTGGAGATCCTCGCGGAACAGGTCGCAGACGGCAGCATCGTGCTGCCGATCGGGGCGGAGTACCCGCTCAGTGAGATCGTGCCCGCTTTCGAGCGCTTCGAGGCTGGGCATCTGCGGGGCAAACTGGCGATCCGCATCGACTGATCCGTGCACCGACACGCCCAAACCCCCTGAACTGGGGGCGACGGACCGCCTGTTCGGGGGGCAGCCGGTTCCGCGGAGTCGGTCTAGCGTTGCAGTTAGAAACACAACCGCTGGGGGGCGGAAGAAATGTCTGAGGGGGTTTCAGACGTTGACACAGTCGGGGGCCTTACGGGGCCCCCGACCTATGTCACCGTCGGTTGGTCTGAGGCGCTGCGTATCGGCACCGCCGGTTACGAGACCATGCGCGCCTGTCTCACGGCCCAGGAGGTCGCCCCGGCCCGCCGTTCTGCCCGGGCCCGATGGTTCGGAATCGACCCGCTGACGCCGTCCGCCCGCCCGCTGTTCTACCGGGCCGTCGCCGAACGCCGCGTGGGTCTGCTGCTCGAGGAGCTCGGCGGCCAGTGGGATGTTCTGCACGCGATTCCGCGTACCGACCCGGATCAGCCGCTGGAGCACCTGATCGTCGGCCCGCCCGGCGTGTTCGTGCTCCGTGGCTATGACCTCGGCGCAGGTGACGTCTGGCTGCGCGGCGCGACACT
The DNA here is from genome assembly GCA_040513215.1 of Microbacteriaceae bacterium. GTDB lineage: Bacteria > Actinomycetota > Actinomycetes > Actinomycetales > Microbacteriaceae > Ruicaihuangia. The sequence goes on from JBEVDR010000211.1 coordinate 19,234, forward strand.
GGTCGCGCGCCGTCATCGTCAGTCGCTCGACGACCTCCAGGAACAGGCTGAGTACGCGAGTCGGATGCTGGGACTGGCCACTGCGCTCCCGATTGAGGTGCGCCCCATCGCTGTGCTGCTCGACCCTGGGCGGGTCTGGGCGCGCCCGGACGGCGCGGGTCTGATCGTGCTGTCGAATCGCGAGCTGGTCACCTGGCTGTTGAGCCGGCCGAGCCGCTACTGCGGTGACGAGATTGTCGCGCTGTCCGTCGCGGCGGAAACCGCTGCCACCTGGAACCAGCAGGCCACGGTGCGGGTGCTTCAGGGCGGAGTGGCCTTGGCGTTCGACTCACTGCGGCAGTCGGTGACGCTCGCCGGAAAGCCACGGCGGGTGTGGGCAGGCGTTGCCGCCGTCGTCGTGATCGCGGGAGCCTGGGCGGCGGCGTTCTCGGTGACGCTCGGTCACCTGCGCTGACCGACCCCGCTGATCGAGCTCAACCCCGCTGATCGAGCTTGTCGAGATCCGTCTCCGGCATGATGGACGGATGCCGCACCGTCACCGCATCCTCAGCCTGGTGACGGTGGCGTACCTGGTGTTCGTCGGCTGGGTGACGCTCAACCCTGAGCCGGACGACCCGCGCGCGTTCGGCCCGCTCGACCGGGTGCTGCTGTTCTTCTCACGTGATGAGCGCACGGCGTGGATCACCTTCGACCTCGTGGAGTTCACCGCGAACATCGCCCTGTTTGTCCCGATCGGGGTGTTCCTGCTGCTGCTGTTCGGCCGTCGCTGGTGGTGGGCCGTGACGCTCGCCGGGATCGGCCTGTCAGTGGGCATCGAGCTGATCCAACTCGGCCTGCCGAATAGGTTTCCCGACCCGCGTGACGTTCTCGCCAACGGCACGGGCGCCCTGCTCGGCGTGCTGCTGGCACTCGCCTTCAGCGCAGCCAGAGAACGGTCGCTCAGACGGCTTGCCTCGACTTGGTGAACGCCGCGATCAGCGTGAGGATGCCGATCAGAATCAGCAGGAACGCGCCGGTGATCACGAAGGTTGCCAGTGCCAGTTCTGGCAGGAACAGCACGGCGATCCCCGCCAGAAGCGTGATGATGCCGACGACGATCGCCCACCATCGGGGTGTGACCGAGTGGCCGGTGATCCCGGTGACGAGGTCGAAGATTCCCTCGATGATCCAGCCGATGCCGATCACGATGGTCAGCAGGAGCAGCGATTCGAACGGGCTGAACAGGCAGATGATGCCGGCGATGAGCACCAGCCCGCCCAGGATTCCGATTAGCCAGCGTGCCCCGGCGCTGGCCTCGCTCGCGCTGAAGGTGAACGCGATTCGGGCGAGTCCTGCCAGAACGAGGTAGATGCCGAACAGCACGGCGATGGTGAGCAGGGTGGCGTTCGGCCACACCAGCATGATGATGCCGAGAATGATGGCGATCACACCGACGGCGATCATGCCGCCACGAGTTCTCTTGGCGAAGAGCATGTATTCGGGCTGAGTATCGAACGAGGACATCAGAGATCCTTTCGTACCGTTGTCACAGTGTGCCACTCGGGGGCTCGGGCGACCAGAGGTATGCCCCGTTCAGTCTCCGAGCCGGCCGACCGCGGCCCAGCGAGCCGGGATCACCCGGGTGGCCAACGCGGCCAGCTTGTAGCGCAGCGACGGCACCGAGAGCGCCTTGCCGTGTTCGGCGTCGCGCAGCGCGACCCGCACTACCCGCTGCGTGGTGAGCCAGGCGACGCGCGGAACCCGGCTGGCCTGGGTGCCCATCCGCTGGTGGAACTCGGTGTACACCAGTCCCGGCGCGAGCGCGGTCACGGTGACACCCTGCGCGCGGTAGTGCAGGTTTGCCCAGCGGCTGAAGCTCAGCACCCACGCCTTGGCGGCACCGTAGGTGCCGCGTGGGGTGAACGCGGCGATGCTCGCCACGTTGATCACCGTTCCGTGCCGCCGCGGCAGCATCTGGGTCAGTGCGGCGTGAGTGAGCCGCATCGGTGCGGTGACGAGTACGGCGAGCAGGCGCTGCTCCTGCTCGATGTCGTTGGCTTCGAAGTCGTGCTTCAGCCCGTACCCGGCATTGTTCACGAGCAGGTCGATCGGGCGCATCGGGTCCGCGAGCCGCTTCTCGACGTCGGCGAGGGCGACGGCATCCGCAAGGTCGACGTCGATCACGTGCACGTCGATGCCGAAGCGTTCCGAGAGGTCGGCGGCAACCCGGTCGAGCCGTCGGAGGTCGCGGGCGACCAGCACCAAGTCGTAGCCGCGAGCGGCCAGCTGCCGGGCGAACTCGGCGCCGATGCCGGCGGTCGCACCGGTGATCAGGGCGCGGCGTGACGCTGCGGAGGGGACGGATGCCACAGGGCGGGCCATCAGCCGCTCGTGCAGGTGCCGGATGCGACCGGGTCATCCAGCCCGGGCGCCCGCGCGATCACGGGCGCGACCTCTTCCATGGTCAGGGCGAATCCCACGTCGGCGGTCGTTGCGCTCTTCGCGAAGATCACGCCGACAACCGCACCGTCTTCGGAGAGCAGCGGACCGCCCGAGCTGCCTTGCTGCACGTCGGCGGCGAGCGTGTACACGTCGCGCGGGGTGGCGTTCTCGCCGTAGATGTCGGGCACCGCCGCGGCACCCACCGAGATCACGCCAGCCGGCTTGGACGTGAACGGGCCACCGAACGGGTACCCGTTGAACACCGCGTCACTGCCAGGGGCAAGGGTCGGCGCGAACCCGAGCGGCGCGGTCTCGAGGTCGTCGAAGGCCAGCACGGCCAGGTCGTCGACCGGGTCGAAGTAGACGACCTCCCCGGAGTGCACCTCACCGTTTGGTGCTTCCATGATCGGCTCGGTCACGCCCGACACCACGTGGGCGTTGGTGATCACGCGGTCCGGCGCGATCACGAAGCCGGTGCCGGTCTGGTTCTGCCCGCAGGCGTAGGCCGCCCCGGTGACGCGCACCACGGATTCCGCCGCTCGCGCCAGACCAGGACTGTCTCCCGCGACATCCGGAACCGTCGGCGGCTCGGTGGGAGTCCCGCCGATCGCCTGACTGAGACGCGGGATGCCCTCCTCGAGCACCAACGACCGAAGTTGCGACGTGAACACCTTGATCGGGTCGGGCGTCACGGATTCGATCGTGCGCAGCACCGACGACGACGCGATCGCCGGGGTGAGCAGCGGCATGCCGAGAGCGGCGATGCTGACCGACACGGCGGAGATCACGACGGCGGCCACGGCCACGCTCACCGCGGCGCCGGACAGTCGCTCAATGATGCGCAGCGGCCCGCGGTCGAACTGGCGGCCGATGGCGTTGCCGATCGACGCGCCAATGGTGTTGCCAAGAGCAATGAGCAGCAACAGCGTGGCGATGATCGCGGGGGTGCGCCACTCCGGAGCGGCCACCCAGGTGCTGACCACCGGGATGGCGAAGAACGCCGCCAAACCGCCGGCGGCCACACCGAGGATGCCGCCGAGGCTGCGGAAGAAGCCTGCGCGAAAGCCGTACACGAGGTAGCCGACGAGCAGCAGAATGAGCAGGATGTCGAGGACAATCCCCATGCGTCTCCCTCCGCCGGTTCGGTGATTCGACCATACGTCACACCGCTGACCTTCTCGGATGCTCGAACGCTGGTAGACTCTTCAGGTTGCCGTTAGATCGGCCGCGGATAAAGAGAGCTCGGACATCATGTCTTGGGCGCCGCGCAACGAGAGAAAGGGGATCCCATCTATGGCACTTGAAGCTGATGTCAAGAAGGCGATCATCGAAGAGTACGCGACCCACCCCGGTGACACCGGATCCCCCGAGGTTCAGGTTGCAGTCCTGTCCCGTCGGATCAAGGACCTCACCGAGCACCTCAAGGAGCACAAGCACGACCACCACTCACGTCGTGGCCTGCTTCTGCTGGTTGGTCAGCGTCGTCGTCTGCTCGGCTACCTCCAGGATGTCGACATCAACCGTTACCGCTCGCTGATTGAGCGTCTCGGACTGCGTCGATAACCTCAGGTCGTACGACAGACGGGTCCCCTCCTCGCTCCCTGAGCGCCACGCGCTCCCTGGGCTTGTCGACGGGTCTTCGCTGACAACGCGAACTTCTTGGAACGGGCCGTCACCCTCGGGTGGCGGCCCGTTTTGCGTTGCCCGCCATCTCGTTGGTTAAGGAGGCCGCCCGCGGCCGGCTCGAAACCTCGTCCGCTGAGGTCTGCGGTTCGGCCCTTCGTGGGCTCGCGGAAGGACCAAAGCCCAGACCTCAACCCTCGGATGCGGCGGCCTCGGGATAGCGGGATATCGCTAGCCCGAGGCCGGGTTTGTGGCGGCGGGTTTCGAGACGTGTCACTCGCTTCGCTCGTGGCGCTCCTCAATCAGCGGGGCCGTTTAGAACGGGTAGCGCAGGATCGCCGCCACGGGCGACCCGTTCGGCACGTCCTCGGTGCGCAGTGCACGCACCCGCCCGTCGGAGCGCAGCACGCGCGCCGCGATCTCGTCGATCACGCCGTAACTGCCCGTAGTGGGTTCGTGGTCGAGGTGCAGAGTGCCGTCATCGTCGATCGAACCCGACAACGCGGCATCCATGTCGAACACCAGCTCGTCGATCGCCGATGCCGTGGCCGCTCTCGCCACGTGGCCGAGGTCACTGGTGGCGCGGTCCTTCGCGCGCTGCGCCTCGTACCGTTCGCTCCACGCCTTGGTGTCCGACTCGTTCAAGCCGTCCAGCACCGCGCGCGCCCGATCGGTGAGCTGCGGCACCGTAACCCCCTCCGGGTTGGCATCGATTCCGCGCTCGCACAGATGCGCGTACGTGTTGATTGCACGGTACGCCGGCCCGAGCTCCTTGCTCGCGGCCAGGATCAGCGGGAGCGAGGTGCTGCCGATCCGCGCGAGCACGGCATCCTGAACCAGCCGGCAGTATCGCTGCTGCTCGGTCTTCTCGCCGTTCGCACCGAGCGCCCGGCCGCGGGCCAGCTGATCCTCGGTGGTCGTGTACTCGAGCACCGAGTGCAGGTCGTCGGGCAGGCTGAGCTCGAGCTCGCGCGCCGGTTCACTGTCATTCGTCACACCGAACAGCTGCACCCGACCCTCGGACAACGTCAGCACATACGCGGCATGCGAGAAGGTGACGGCGCGCAACAGCGTGCCGATGTCGAAACGGTGGTTCACGCTCACGCGGGGACGTACGTCGGTGAGCAGGCGATACACCTGCAGCAGACCCGGCGAGGCGAACACGGCGAGACCGCGCGCCTGCCGCATCCAAAACTCTTCATCCATGTCGAGCGCCTCCAGCGAGGCGATCACTTGGCGCGCCCGATCCGGACTTGCGCCCAACGCTTTGAGCTGCCGAGCAGCGTCTGCCACACACGATTTGAGGGCAATGCGCGCCGCATCTCGTTCTCGAGGAATCGGCGAGGATGGCACGTAGATCGTCACGCTTGCTTCATCGCGGTGACTGGCCAACTGCTCGAGATCGGACGGACTGGGTAGAACAGGAATCATGAAACACCCCTCTATGTCGGAGCCTGATGTGGCACACGGCCATCAAGGCGTCGGACGCCTCCGCGGTCGATCATTCGACCGTACGCCTCACATCCAAGACACGCGAGGTTTCGAATCGGAACGTGCAGGAGACTCTTCGCCGAGGAATACCCGCAGCTCGTCTGTGGTTCGGTCTGACGATGACTACTCCGCTGCGCCTCTCCGTGCTTGACCTCATTCCCGTCCGCAACGACCAGACCTCAGCGCAGGCGATCGCGGCATCCGTCACCCTGGCGAAGCGCGCGGACGAGCTCGGGTACACGCGATACTGGGTCGCCGAGCACCACAACATGCCGTCGGTGGCGTCCACGAACCCGGCGGTGCTGATTGGCATTCTCGCGGCGAACACGGCGCGCATCCGCGTCGGCTCCGGGGGAGTGATGCTGCCGAACCACTCTCCGCTGGTGGTGGCCGAGCAGTTCGGCATCCTCGAGGCCGCTTTCCCCGGCCGCATCGATCTGGGTATCGGCCGCGCACCCGGCAGCGACCCGGTGATCACGTCGCTGCTGCGCTCGAGCGGCACCACGAGCGACGTCGACACGTTCCCGAACCACATCACCGACATTCGTTCGCTGCTGCATCCGGATGGCGCGGGCTTGCGTCTCACGTCCGGCCAGCTGTATGAGTTGCGGGCCACGCCGAACGCGGCCTCGTCGCCCGATGTCTGGCTGCTCGGCTCGAGCGACTACTCGGCGCAGCTCGCGGCCGGGCTCGGCCTGCCCTACGTGTTCGCGCACCACTTCTCGGGAGGGAGCACCACGCACGCCCTCGACCTATACCGGAGCGGTTTCACCCCGTCGGAGGGCCTTGCCGCACCGCGCACGTTCCTCACCGTGAACGTGTCGGTCGCCGACAGCTACGACGAGGCGTACGCGCTCGCGCTGCCGCAACTGCAGCACATGGCGATGCTGCGCACCGGGCAGCCGCTGACCGCGCTGGCCACCGTCGAGGAGGCCGCAGCGTACGAGCTCACCCCGGCGCAGCGGCAACTGGTCGACGGGATGCTGCAGACCTGGGTGATCGAGACACCGCAGAAGGCGGCATCCCGTCTCCGTGATCTCGCCGCGCAGTTCGGCGTCGACGAGGTGATGGTGGTGCCGAACAGTTCAGCGCACACCGGTGCCGATCCGGCGACCGCGCCGGGACGGGTACGCGCCCTTGAGCTGCTCGCGGCGGAACTGCTCGGGTAGGCGCCCCCCTCCGCTGGCGGGCGCCCGTGCCGGATGGCCGGCGACGCTGGCTAGGCTGGCCGGATGACGGAAATCCCCGAGTACATCCTGAATGACGGGCACGAGATTCCCGCGATCGGGTTCGGCACCTCCAAGGTCGGCGCCACCGAGACCGCGAACGCGATCGGTGTCGGGTATCGGCTGCTGGATACCGCGCTGAACTACGCCAATGAACCGGATGTCGGCCGCGCCATCCTCGAGGCCGACGTGCCGCGGGAGCGACTCTTCGTCACCACCAAGCTGCCCGGCCGGCACCATGGCTACGACGAGACCACGGCGTCGTTGTCCGAGTCGCTCGGCAATCTCGCCCTCGACTACGTCGATCTGTACCTGATCCACTGGCCGATGCCCCGGCTCGACCGGTACGTCGACAGCTGGAAGGCGATGATCGACCTGCGGGAGGCCGACCTCACCCGTTCGATCGGCGTCGCCAACTTCACGATCGCGCACCTGACCCGGCTGATCGAGGAGACCGGAGTGGTTCCTGCGGTGAACCAGGTCGAGCTGCACCCGTACTTTCCGCAGACCGAACTGCGTGAGTTCCACGCCAAGCACAACATCCGTACCGAGAGCTGGAGCCCGCTCGGCCGCGGTTCCGACCTGCTGACCTCGGATGTCGTCGCCCGAGTCGCCGGCAACCACGGAGTGACCCCGGCCCAGGCCGTGCTGCGCTGGCACATCGAGCTCGGATCGGTGCCGATTCCGCGCTCGGGCAATACCGCCAGGCAGCGCGAGAACCTCGACGTGTTCAACTTCCGCCTCAGCGAGCGGGAGGTGGCCGAGCTCACCAGTCTCGAGCGCGGTCGGCTCTGGGGTGGAGACCCGGACACGAACGAGGAGTTCTAGCCCTCCACTGAGGTTCGCGCATCCGGGGCGGTCCACCGTGCTGGGTTTCGTTGACGCTGCGCTGACCACAACACGCGCATCGTCAACGAAACACAGCATCGTGCGCCCGAAGCGGCGGTCGTCGGATGCCCGGGTGACCTCTCCGCAGCACCCGGCGAGATCTCACAGACGACGGATGCGTTGACCAGCTCCTCCCGCCGGCTGGAACTGTGTCGGCATGCTGACACAACTCGGACTCGACTGGCGCGACCACCTGATCCTGGTACGGGACTGCGAAACCGCTGGCGAGAAAAGCGCGCTCTTCATGCGAGTTCGCCGGGGTGAATTGATTGCTATTGTCCGCGGCGCGTACGTTCGGGCGGATGTCTGGCTCGCGTCGGATGCGGACGCGCGCTATCGAGCCCGCATCAAGGCGGTCGCCGCGGTGTCCGCCGGGCAGCTCGTGCTGTCACACCAGTCGGCCGCGGCGCTCTGGCGTCTCCCATCCGTTGGTCGATGGCCTGGCACCGTGCACACGCTTGCGCCAAGCGCCGCCGGCGGGCGCTCAAACCGCCTCATCACACGCCACACGGTGGGTGTGCCGGAAGAACTCGTTAGCATCGACGGCCTCGCCGTGACATCGCTGGCCCGGACTGTCGTCGACATCGCGCGCACGACGGCGTTCGTCCCGGCCCTGACCATGGCCGACGCCGCACTGCGGCGAACGGCGCATCCGCACCCGCTTCTGCCACAGACATTCCTCACGCTTGATGACCTGCGCGGCGAACTGGAGCTCGTCCCGCGCCGGCAGAGTGCAGCCAAGGCTGCGCGCACCATCGAGTTCGCTGACGGAGCCGCCGATCGGCCCGGGGAGTCGATCAGCCGAGCCAACATTCGCCTGGCAGGCCTCACGATGCCTCAGTTGCAAGTACGGATGGTCGGTGCCAGCGGTCTGGTGTACTTTGTGGACTTCTGGTGGCCGGAGTTCAATCTGATCGGTGAGTTCGACGGCAGGGGCAAGTACACGGACCCGGCCTTCCTGCAAGGGCGCACCCCGCAGCAAGCGCTCCTCGACGAGAAACTCCGCGAAGATGATTTGCGCAGAACAGGCAAAGGCATGACGCGGTGGCCGTGGGAGATTGCGATCTCCATGACGCGGCTGCGCGCGCACCTGATGGCTGCAGGCGTGAGGTAAGTCTCCGCTCGCAGCGTCTCTGGCCGTGCGGTGTCTGGTCGTGCGGTGCTCGGTTGACGCTGCGCCGACCACAGCACGCGCATCGTCAACGAAACACAGCATCGTCGTGAAACGTCGCGGGCCCGGGATGCCGCGCACCCGAGCCCGCGCCCCGCGCTACACCGCCTGCGCCGCGTGCTTGCCCTCCGCGAACTCCTCCACGAGCTTGCCGTTGAACGCCGGCAGGTCATCGGGCCTGCGGCTGGAGACCAGCCCGTTGTCGACCACGACCTCCTCATCCACCCAGACCGCGCCGGCGTTCCGCAGGTCGGTCTTGAGGCTCGGGTATGACGTGATGGTGCGACCGTCGACGACGCCCGCCTCGATCAGGATCCACGGTCCGTGGCAGATCACGCCGACGGGCTTATGCTCCTCGAAGAACGAGCGCACGAAGGCGGCGGCATCCAGGTCCATCCGCAGGTGGTCGGCGTTCACCACGCCACCGGGCAGCACCAGACCGTCGAATTCGGATGACTTCGTGCCCGACACCGTCACATCGACGCTCTGCTCGTGGCCATGTTTGCCCGCCACCGACCCCGACTTCGGCGCCACCAGCACGGGCTGTCCGCCGGCCTCGGTCACCGCCTGCCAGGGGCCGGTCAGCTCGCTGTCCTCGTACCCGTCGGTGACCAGAAACGCGTAACGCTTTCCCGTCAAGTTCTGAGATCCCATGGTTTCCCTCCCTTGTTCGTCTGTCATTCCACCGTAAGACCACGCGCGAGGAGGCACCTGCTGGACTCACAAACCTTTAAGGGAAAGCCAAGGTCCTCACAGATTCACCCGATTCGCCGGGAATAGTGCGAGCCTGTCGATAGTTCTCTAGGATATCCATGCAAACGTATCGACATTAGGAATGGTCAGCATGCAGTTCGGAATCTTCAGCGTCGGTGACATCACCACCGACCCCACCACCGGTTACACCCCCACCGACGCAGAGCGCATTCAGAACATTCTTACAATCGCGCTCCACGCCGAAGAGGTGGGCCTCGACGTCTTCGCCATGGGCGAGCACCACAACCCGCCGTTCGTACCCTCCAGCCCGATCGCGATCAACAGCTGGCTCGCCGCCAAGACCGAGCGGATCATCCTCTCCACGGCGACCACCCTGATCACCACCAACGACCCGGTGCGCCTCGCCGAGGACTACGCCATGCTGCAGCACGTCTCCGGCGGCCGCATGGACCTCACCCTCGGCCGCGGCAACACCGGCCCGGTCTACCCGTGGTTCGGCGAGGACATCCGTCAGGGCATCCCGCTCGCCATCGAGAAGTACGGGCTGCTCCGTCGCCTGTGGCACGAAGAGTACGTCGACTGGGAAGGCCAGTTCCGCAGCCCGCTGCAGGGCTTCCAGTCCACCCCGCGCCCGCTCGACGGTGTCGCGCCGTTCGTCTGGCACGGCAGCATCCGCAGCCCTGAAATCGCCGAGCAGGCCGCATACTACGGCGACGGCTTCTTCTCGAACCACATCTTCTGGCCCGCCTCGCACACCGCGAAGATGATCCAGTTCTACCGTCAGCGCTTCGAGCACTACGGTCACGGCACTGCCGCGCAGGCAATCGTCGGCCTCGGCGGCCAGGTGTTCATGCGCAAGAACTCGCAGGATGCCGTCAACGAGTTCCGTCCGTACTTCAACAGCGCCCCGGTGTACGGCAACGGCCCGAGCCTCGAAGACTTCACCGAGCAGACGCCGCTCACCGTCGGCAGCCCGCAACAGGTCATCGACCGCACCCTCGGCTTCCGCGAGTACGCCGGCGACTACCAGCGCCAGCTCTGGCTGATGGACCACGCCGGCCTGCCGCTGAAGACCGTGCTCGAGCAGCTCGACCTGCTCGGCGGCGAGGTCGTCCCGGTGCTGCGCGAGGAGTTCGCGAAGGACCGCCCGGCGAACGTGCCCGACGGCCCCACCCACGCCGCGCTCGTCGCGGAGCGGGATGCCGCCGTGCTGTCCGCCGCGACCGAATCCGCTGGCAACGAGTCCACCCCGGCCGGCGCCGTGACGGCGGGGGAGTAGTCATGACCGCCCGCCGCATCGCCGTCATCTCGGCCGGCCTCAGCCAGCCGTCGTCGACACGCCTGCTCGCCGATCGCCTCACCCAGGCGGTCGTGCGCCGGCTCACCGAGGAGGGCCTCGAGGTGACGGTCGACGTCGTCGAACTGCGCGACACCGCGCAGGACGTGACGAACAACCTGCTCACCGGCTTCGCCAACCCGAAGCTCGAGTCCGTCATCGAGAAGGCGACGACGGCCGATGGACTCATCGCCGTCACGCCGATCTTCACGACGAGCTACAGCGGTCTCTTCAAGTCGTTCATCGACATCCTCGACCCGCAGTCCCTGGCCGACATGCCGGTGCTGATCGGCGCGACCGGGGGCAGCGAGCGTCACTCGCTCGCCCTCGATTACGCCATCCGCCCGCTGTTCAGCTACCTGCATTCCGCGGTCGTGCCGACCGCCGTCTACGCGGCGTCGAGCGACTGGGGCAACGGTGCGGATGCCGCCGTCAGCTCGCTGCCCGAGCGGATCGAACGTGCGGCGGGCGAGCTCGCGGCCTCGGTGAAGGTCTCCGACCGCTCCGACTCCGTGCGCGACCCGTTTGCCCTCCCGGCCGGGTTCAGCCCGGTGGGAGGCTTCGGCGCCCAGTAGTCGCGCCCAGTAGTCGCGTTCGTTGCAGGCGCCCCTGTTGCCGTCGGCGGCGGCGTGGTGGGATGGGTGCATGGCCATGACGGATGCACGGCGGGCGGCGCTCGGGGTGGGCGCCGCCCTCGCCGGGCTCGCCCTGCTCTCCGCCTGCACGGCCGACCCGCCTCCCCGGGGCCCCTCCGAGGAGGAGATCACCACCCACACCCAGACCCTCCTCGACGACACGTGGGCGGCGCTCGGGCTGCCGGACGACCTGCGTCCCGACGGCACGCTTGCCGAGGATGTCGAACCCCTGGCCGACGGCGACTGGTCGAATGCGATCTTCGCCTGCATCGAAGACATCGGCCTCGGGGATGTCGGCATCGGCTGGGGCGGCGGCCACGGCTACACGATCTCGGGGGCAGACGGGGAGACCCACCTCACGACGGACCAGAAGGTCCAGTTCTACGAGTGCGTCGCGGCGAACCCGCGCGACCCCGTGGCATCGGGCGAGCTGCTGAGCACGGCGCAGCTCGCGTACGTCTACGACTACTACGCGACCTGGACCATGCCGTGCCTGGCCGCCCACGGCATCACCGTGGTCGGGGTGCCAAGCCGCGAGGACTTCACGAGCGACCTCGGCTTGTACCAGTGGTCGCCCTACCTCGCCATCGCGGGGGATGTGACGGGGCGATCGGCGCCGGAGACCACGAGTGAG
>JBEVDR010000212.1:0-45957 GCA_040513215.1 Microbacteriaceae bacterium
GTGGTGAAGGTGGGGTCCTTGGTGCGACGCATGTAGTCCTGGAAGCTCGCGGCGCTCTCGGCGCACCAACCCACCTGCAGGCGGTGCAGTTCCGCCACATCCGTCGGCAGCTTGTCAGCGTGCTGACGGGCGATGGCCTGCGCGATTCGGCCCGCGGCGACCGCATCGGCCCCGGCGTCGTGCGCGTTCGAGAGCGTCACCCCGTAGAACTGGGATGCGGCCGCGAGGGTGCGCTTGCCCTTGCGGTAGCGGTCGATCGCCTTGTCGATCACCAGCGGGTCGATGATCGGCCCGGGCATCTCGAGCGGCGCGATGCCGTGACGCAGCGCCTCCCGGTTCAGCAGGGTCAGGTCGTACGGCGCGTTGTAGACGGTGAGCGCCAGCCCGCGGGCGAAGAGCCCGCGCAGCGTCGCGACGATCTCGCCGACCACCTCGGCCGCCGGGCGGCCCTCGGCGCGCGCCCGCACCGTGCTGATGCCGTGCACCGCGGTGGCCTCTTCGGGAATCTCGACGCCCGGGTCAGCCAGCCAGGTCCACTCCTCGATCACCGTTCCGCTGGTGTCGAGGATGCCGACGTGCGCCGACACGATGCGGGCGGTTTCGACATTCACCCCCGTGGTTTCGAGATCAAATACGCCAAGAGTGTCGAACCACGGATTGCTCATGCAAGAAAGCTACAGGCGACCACCGGCAAACCGAGGTTCCCCCACGTGCAACCAGTAAAAACTCTGGGTGCCGAGGGTCAACTCGATGGTTCCCTGTTCGTCGATTGTTGGAAACTGGCTGCCACCGAACAGGTCGAAGGTGGTGGCGCCGGCCAGGTCCTCGGCCTCGATCTGCACCGTCAACGGGTTGTGCGCGAAGCTGAACACGCAGAGGATCCGCTCGGGCGAATCACCGAACTGGGTGCCGGATCCGGCATACTCGCGCACGAAGGCAAGCACCGACTCGTGGTTGGTGCGCAGCACCCGGATCGAGCCGAGCCCGAACGCCGGGTGGGCCTTCCGCACGTGGATGACGTTGCGCACCCAGTGCAGCAGCGACCGGGACTGCGCCAGCTGGGACTCCACGTTGATCTGGCTGTAGTTGTACACCAGCGACTGCACCACCGGCAGGTATACCTTGCCGGGATCCGCGGTGGAGAACCCGGCATTTCGGTCGGGAGTCCACTGCATCGGCGTGCGCGACGCGTCACGGTCGGGCAACCAGATGTTGTCGCCCATCCCGATCTCGTCGCCGTAGTAGAGGAACGGGCTGCCCGGCAGCGAGAACAACAGCGCGTGCACGAGTTCGAGTTCGGCGCGCGAGTTGTCCAGCAGCGGGGCGAGGCGGCGACGGATGCCGACATTGACGCGCATCCGCGGATCGTAGGCGTACCAGCCGTACATCGCCTGACGGTACTCCTCGCTGACCATCTCGAGTGTCAACTCGTCGTGGTTGCGCAGGAACACGCCCCATCCGGCGCCCTCGGGGATGTCGGTGGTCTCCGACAGCACCCGCACCAACTCGTTGGCCTGCTGCGAGCGCAGCGAGTAGAAGATGCGCGGCATCACCGGGAAGTCGAACGCCATGTGGCACTCCGGCTCTTCCTCGGTGCCGAAGAACGCCGCGACCTCACGCGGCCACTGGTTGGCCTCGGCGATCATGATGCGGCCGGGGTAGTCGCGGTCCACCATCGCGCGGAGCTTCTTCAGGAACTCGTGCGTGGGCGGCTCGCCCTCACCGTTTCCTTCCTCCGACTCGAACAGGTACGGCACGGCATCCAGTCGGAAGCCGTCCACGCCGAGATCGAGCCAGTGCCGCACGACTTCGAAAATCGCCTCGTGCACGGCCGGGTTGTCAAAGTTGAGGTCGGGCTGGTGCGAGAAGAACCGGTGGAAGTAGAACTGCCGACGTTCCGAGTCGAACGCCCAGTTCGAGTCCTCGTAGTCGGTAAAGATGATGCGGATGTTCTCGTACTTCTCGTCGGTGTCGCTCCACACGTAAAAGTCGCCGTACGGTCCGTCAGGGTCGGTGCGCGACTGCTGGAACCACTCGTGCTGGTCCGAGGTGTGGTTCAGCACCAGGTCGATGATCACGCGCATGTTGCGCTCGTGCGCCTTGGTGACCAGGTCGCGGAACTCATCAAGCGTGCCGAACTCGGGAAGGATCGTCTTGTAGTCGGCGACGTCATACCCGCCGTCGCGCAGCGGCGACTGGAAGAACGGCGGCAGCCAGAGGGCATCCACGCCGAGCCACTGCAGGTAATCGAGCTTGCCGATCAGCCCGGCCAGATCACCGCTGCCGTCACCGTTGCTGTCGACGAACGACCGCACCATCACTTCGTAGAACACGGACCTTCGGTACCAGTGGGGGTCGAGCGTCAAACCTGGCAGGGTGATGGGCGCGGTGAAAGTCACCGTCTGAGTCTAGAGGCGGTAATCCGCGTCTTACGAGGGTGCGCCAGCCTAAACTGGCTCACGATGACCGTTGAATCCCCCTACGCCCGAGAGCTCTCAGCGGTGCCTGTGAAAGCGCTGTCAGTCGACGTTCTGGGCAGCACCACCCGGTACTGGGAATACGGTGCCCGCTCCACTGGCGAGCCACAGACCGACACCGCGGGTGTCGCGACCATCGTGCTCGTGCACGGTTTCCGCGGCGAGCACCATGGCCTCGAACCGGTCATCGCCGAGCTCGGCGGTGCCGTGCGTATCATCGCCCCGGACCTGCCCGGCTTTGGGGCATCCGATCGTCTCGTCGGCCGGGAGCACAGCGTCGCCGGGTACGGCGACTGGCTGACGGCGTTCGTCGACGCGCTCGACCTGCACGACGCCGTCGTGCTCGGGCACTCCTTCGGCTCGATCGTGGTGTCCGGAGCGGTCGCCGCCGGTCTGCCGGCGAAGCGCCTGGTGCTCGTGAACCCGATCGCCGCCCCCGCGTTGGCAGGTCCCAGCGGCATCCTCACCCGTCTCGCGGTGTTCTACTACTGGCTGGGCGCCAGCCTGCCTGAGCGGGCAGGCTTCGCGCTGCTGCGCAATCGGCTGATCGTGCGGGTGATGAGCATGGCAATGGTGAAGACCCGAAACCCGGCCCTGCGCCGCTGGATCCACGACCAGCACGACCGGTACTTCAGCGCGTTCGCCGACCGCCGTGTGGTGCTCGAGGCGTTCCGGGCGTCGGTGAGCTCCGACGTCAGCCACTTCGCGCCGTCGATCAGCGTTCCCACGCTGCTGATCGCCGCCGCCGAAGATCAGATCACCCCGGTCGCGGCCGAACGGCGCCTGCAGACGCTGTTCCCTGATGCCCGTCTCATCGTGATTCCGGATGTCGGACACCTGATCCACTACGAAACACCGAAGCCGGCCGCCGACGCGATCGAGGCGTTCCTCAGCGAAACGGCGGAGCGCTCGTGAAGCTCGTCGTCGACTGCCGCTACACCCGCATCGGCCGCCATGACGGGATCAGCCGGTACACGGCCGGCATCGTGACGGCGCTGGCCAAGCGGCATCCGCTGACCATGCTGATCTCCGACAAACGCCAGCTGACCATGCTGCCCGACCTGCCGTGGCACCTCATCTCCGCGCCGACCAGCGCGCGGGAGCCTCTCGTCGCCCTGCAGGTCAACGCGCTGAACCCCGACATCGTGTTCACCCCGATGCAGACCATGGGCACCTTCGGCCGCCGCTACAAGCTCGTCTCCACGTTGCACGACCTGATCTACTTCGCGCACCCGACCCCGCCGCGCAACCTGCCGTGGGCGATCCGGGTGCTCTGGCGGCTTTACCACCTGGCCTGGTGGCCGGAGCGGATGCTGCTGAACCGGGCAGACGCGGTGGCCACCGTGTCGCAGACCACCCGCGACCTGATGCTGAAGCACCGGCTCACCAAGCGGGAGATCGCCGTGGTCCACAACGCCGCCGACCCGAGACCCCCCGTGCACCGGACACAACCGGCGACCCGCGACCTGGTCTACATGGGCTCCTTCATGCCGTACAAGAACGTGGAAACGCTGGCGCGCGCGTTGCACCAGCTGCCGGGGTACCGGCTGCACCTGATGAGCCGGCCAACGGATGCCGACCAGGACCGGCTCACCACGCTAGCGCCGGAGGGGTCGCTGGTCTTCCACAACGGGGCATCGGATGACGCGTACGACGCGCTGCTCGCTGAGGCATTCGCCCTGGTCACCGCGTCGCGGGACGAAGGATTCGGCATCCCTCTGGTCGAGGCCATGGCGCACGGCACCCCGATCGCGGTCAGCGACATCCCGATCTTCACGGAGATCGGGGGCGAGGCCGCCGTCTACTTCCCGTCAGACGACGTCAACGCCGCGGCTGCCGCGATCCGCTCGCTGGAAGACCCCGAGGAGTGGCAGCGCCGCTCCCGGCTGGCCGGCGCGCAGGCCGCCACGTTCGATTGGGATCTCTCCGCCGACGTGCTGCTTGACCTGCTGGAGCGGGTGGTAGGCACACGCACCGCGGCACCCACCCCGCCGAACTGACCCGCACTGCCGTTGGGGCAGACTGCCGTGGGGTCAGACCAGCCGGTCGCGCAAGCGGGTGAGGATCTCGGTGGTTCCGGCGTCGATCTTCAGCACCGAGCGGCCGTCGCCTTTGGTGGGTCCACGGTTGATGATCACGATCGGCATGTGCCGCCGCCGCGCCTGCTCCAGCAGACGGATGCCGGAATTCACCGCGAGCGACGACCCGGCGACGATGAACGCCTGCGCCGAGAGCACCATCGACCTGGCCTCCGCGAACTTCTCCGTGGGCACCAGCTCACCGAAGAACACCACCTGCGGCTTCAGCATGCCGCCGCAGACTGTGCACTCGGGCAGCACGAACGAGTCGATGTCGCTGACCTCGACGTCACCGTCTGGCGCGAGCCGCACCGCGTCCGGTGTCTCGAGCCACGGGTTATCCGCGGTGATGCGTTCAGCGATCGCGTCGCGGGCGTATATTTGCCCGCAGTCCAGGCAGCGCACCCGGTCCATCGTGCCGTGCAGGTCGACCACGCGTTGCGAGCCGGCCGCGAGGTGCAGACCGTCGACGTTCTGGGTGATCACCCCGTTGGTGACGCCGGCCTGCTCCAGGCTGGCGAGCGCCTCATGGCCGGGGTTCGGATGCACGCTCGTGAACCGCTTCCAGCCGAGGTGGCTGCCGGCCCAATACCGCTTGCGGTAGCGCAGGTCGGCGAGGAACTGCTGGTAGGTCATCGGGTTGCGCGGCAACGATCCTTCACCCCGGTAGTCGGGGATGCCGGAGTCGGTGCTCACCCCTGCGCCGGTGAGCACCGCGGTAACGCGGCCGCTCAGCATGTCGGCTGCGGCGTCGGCTTGCGCGTCGAGCTCGTGACTTGCGTGGGTGATCATGCTGACTTTCGATGGAGGGTCTGCTGCCAGAATAAACTCACGCGGCATCCGGAATGTTCCAATTTCCCTCAGATCCGCCGGAGCGGGAGCAGCACCACGTGCGCATTGTGCAAATCGAGGACCTCGACCATGAAGGTCTCAGCGACTACACCCAGTTGACGGATGTCGCACTGCGACGGGTTCGGGAGCCCGAGGGCGGCCTGTATATCGCCGAGTCGACGAAAGTGATCCAGCGTGCCCTGGCCGCGGGACACCAGCCGCGCTCGGTGCTGCTGCAGGACAAGTGGCTCGGCGACATCGCCCCGTTCCTCGAGGGCTACGACGTGACCGTGTACATGGCCGAACCGGGGCTGCTCGAGCGTCTGATCGGGTTCAACCTGCACCGTGGCGCCCTGGCCGCGATGCACCGGCCGCCGCTGCCGGCGGTGGAGGACATCCTGCGCGATGCCCGCCGGGTGGTGGTGCTGGAAGACATCGTCGATCACACCAACGTGGGTGCGATTTTCCGCAGTGTCGCCGGGCTCGGTGCCGACGCGGTGCTGATCAGCCCGCGCTGCGCCGACCCGCTGTACCGGCGCAGTGTGCGGGTGAGCATGGGCACCGTGCTGCAGGTGCCGTGGACGCGGATCCCGGAATGGCCGGAAGCCGCCGACGTGCTGCATGCCGCCGGCTTCGAGGTGGCGGCTCTCGCGCTGGCCGACGGCGCTGTGGGGCTGGACGAGTACGCGGCATCCGCCCCTGATCGGGTAGCACTGTTGCTCGGCTCGGAAGGCGACGGCCTCACCCACTCGGCGTTGGCCGGTGCCGATCGGGTGGTGACGATCCCGATGCTGCACGGCGTCGACTCGCTGAATGTGGCATCGGCCAGTGCAGTGGCGCTCTGGGCGCTGCGCGTGCCTGCGACCGGTTAGCGGGCGCCGTCGTTCGCTGCGCGCACCCGGTCGACGAGCTCGCGCCAGGGTCCTTGCACCTGCGGTTCGGTGAGCACCACATCGTGCGACTCGCAGCGGATCCGATAGACGTAACGGTCGGGCGTCGGCGGGGCCGACGGCACGTCGTCCCAGGGTAGGTCCTGCAGGAACGCCGACCAGCGCGGGGCGTCGGGCTGCTCGTCGACCTGCACTTCCCAGGTGGCGCGCAGTCCGGCGAAGCCGCCGCTACGCGACACGATCACCTTCATGCGGCCGATGCTACTCCGACCGTTCGGCGGGCAGCAGTACCCCCACGCTCTGCCACGCCACCGCCACCGCGTCGGCCTCACGGGAGCTCGCACCGTGACGTTCCGCGGCGACCTCGACGGTGGCCCGCGCAAACCCGGCGAAATCGACCGCCGTCGGCAGGTCGTCACTCATCACCGTGTCGAACCAGATGTGGCCGGCAGCCTCCCAGGCGTTGCCGCCGAGGGCATCGGCCACCAGATAGAACGCCCGATTCGGGATGCCGGAGTTCAGGTGCACCCCGCCGTTGTCCTCGTCGGTGTCGATGTAGCCGTCCATGCTGGCCGGTTGCGGATCGGTGCCCAGCACATCGTCGTCGTAGGCGGTGCCCGGCGCCCTCATCGACCGGATGGCGCGACCTTCCACCTTGTCGGTGAACAGGCCCTCGCCGATCAGCCAGCTCGCACTCGTGGCATTCTGACCGAGAGCGTACTGCTCGACGAGCGCGCCGAAGACGTCGGAGATTGACTCGTTCAGCGCGCCGGACTGGCCCTGGTAGGGCAGGTTGGCGCTGTACTGGATGACGCCGTGCGCCAGTTCATGTCCGATCACGCTCAGCGACGCGGTGAACCGGGTGAAGACCTCGCCGTCGCCGTCGCCGAACACCATACGTCGGCCGTCCCAGAATGCGTTGTCGTAGTTGTGCCCGTAGTGCACGCTGGCCTCAAGCGGCAGGCCGGCCCCGTCGATCGAGTCGAGACCGAACTGCGTCCAGAACAGGGCGTGCGTGTGCCCGAGACCGTCGTACGCCTCGTCAACCGCCGGGTCGCCGGTGGCAGGGTTGCCCTCGCTGCGCACCAGACGCCCCGGCAGGATCTCGAGCCCCGCGGCATCCGAAATCCAGCGCTGCGGTATACCCGGTTCCCGGCCCGGGGAGGGCAGCGCGCCGCGACGCGGATGGGCGGGCGGTTCACCCTCGCGGATGCCACGAATCGGGGCGTCGGCCAGCAACGACTGGCGTGCCGCATCGGCGGCGACCGCGAACCGCGGGTCGTCGACCCTGGCGATCCTCGCCAGCAAATACGGCGGCACGATGCTGCGACGGACGGCGGAGTGCGGTGTGGCTGCCATGACCCGAGTGTGCCAGTTGCCGGTGGCAGTGCGGGGAGCGACCTGCGGATCGGAGGTGCTTGTCACTCATGTTCGCACGCCTACCGTGGCCGCGCTGTGCCCGCTCCTACACTGAATCAGTGCCCCTGACCCGCAACCAGATCTACCGCAGACGGCGGATCGCCGTGTTCAGCAGCATCGGCGTCGTGATCGGCAGCCTCGTCTACCTGCCGATGACCCTGCTGGCGCCGCTCGCTCCCGCGACCGCGGTGGTGCAGCCGTACTCGGTGTTACCGAGCACCGCGTCGGAGGTGGTTGTCCCGAGCTATGGGGCGAGCCTGATCGCGGCCGATGGCTACGGCACGCTTGCCCGCGGGGGCAGCGAAGCCCCGCTGCCGATGGCGAGCATCACCAAGGTGATCACCTCCCTCGTGGTGCTGGAGAAGCAGCCCCTGAACCTCGGCGAGACCGGTCCGTCGGTGACGACGACGGCCGAGGATGTCGCGGTATACGACGGCTACCTGCGAGTGAACGGCTCGGTGAAACCGGTGCGCGCCGGACTGAGCTTCACCCAGTACGAGCTGCTGCAGCTGGTGCTGATCGAATCCTCGAACAACTACACCGAGACGCTGGTGAACTGGGCGTTCGGGTCGCAGGAGGCGTACCTGCCGGTCGCCAGGGACTGGCTGGCCGCGCACGGCTTCACCGGCATCACGGTGGCGGACTCCACCGGAATCTCGCTCGAGAACACCGCAACCGCGACCGATCTGGTCGCGCTCGCGCAACTCGCGCTGCAGCATCCGGTGGTCGCCGAGATCGGGGCGACGCCCGGACTGCAGATGCACGACATCGGCCTGCTCGAGAACAGCAACCCGGTACTCGGCGAGGCGGGCGTCACCGGACTGAAGACCGGAACCCTGCGGGCGTTCGGCTACAACCTGCTCTTTACGGCCACCCGCCAGGTGGGGGACACCCAGATCAGCTTGTACGGGGTGGTCATGGGAGCACCGAACGACGACGCGTTGGAACGGGATGTGCTGGCGTTGCTGCAGAGCGCGACGGCCGGGTTCCAGGAGGTGTCGCTGGTCACCGCGGGATCCGTGCTGGCTGAATACGGCACCGCGTGGGGTGACACCGCACGGCTGGTGGCCGCGGAATCCGAGTCGGTGGTGGTCTGGGGCGGCACCGCGATTTCCGTGCTGGTCAGCGGCGACCCGGTGACCACCGGCGAGGCCGGTGACGAGGCCGGGACGGCCACCTTCGTGGTCGGCGATCGCAGCATCGAGCTGCCGCTGGTGCTTGACGCGGATGTCGCAGACCCGGGCTTCTGGTGGCGGCTCGCCAACCCGGTGGCGCTGCTGTAGCGGCGGCTGCGACGTCGCCGTGTGGGAGGACTATCTCGCCAGACGACAGAGGCGCCGCCGTTCTAGCGTGCTCTCAGTCGTCGTCGAGCCGGGCGGAGCCCGCTTCGGGGCGTTTCGGCAGCATATTGTCACCGGAGGATTGGTGCCGGATGCGCCGGACCACCCAGGGCACCAGGTGCTCGCGTGCCCAACCGATGTCCTCCACCCTGGCCTGACGCCAGGTCGCGTGCGCCAACGGCTCCGGCTCGTACGGTTCGAGGTCGTTCTCCACGTTCAGCGCGGCGAGCACCATCCGGGCGATCATGTGGTGCCCGACGGGGGAGAAGTGCAACCGGTCCGCGGCCCACATGCGCGGGTCTCTCAGCTCACGCATCGCCCACATGTCCGCGATGATCGCGTCGTGGCGTTGCGCGATGGCGCGGAGGTTCTCGTTGTAGATCGCCACCTTGCCGCGTACCCGGCCGAGTACCGGCGTCGTGCCGATGTCAGGGCCGGTGAAGAGCACAACGGTGGCGCCATCCGACCGCAGCCCGGTGACCAGTGTCTCGACGCGACCGGCGACCTCATCGGGGTCAGTGCCGGGGCGGATGATGTCGTTGCCGCCGGCCGACACGGTGATCAGGTCGGGGCGCAGCAGCAGGGCGGGCGCGAGCTGCTCGTCCATGATCTGCTGCAGCAGCCGCCCGCGGATTGCGAGGTTGGCGTAGGCGAAGTCGGGGGAGCTTTCACCGAGTGTCTCGGCCACCCGATCAGCCCACCCGCGGTGGCCGCCCTTGCTACGCGGTTCCGGGTCTCCGATGCCCTCCGTGAAGGAGTCTCCGATCGCCACATAGCGCGACCACGGATGCTGCTGGGCCATCGTTCAAGCGTGCCAAAGTTCCGCGACACGCGCCAATTGACGTTGACCCCCTAAGAGGGGATATGCCAAGCTGAGTAATGCGCCGCTGAGATTCGGCGACGCGCACAACAAAATAGCTGGAGGTCCTCGTGGGTTTCTTTAGTTTTCTCATTCTGGGTCTGATCGCCGGCGCGATCGCGAAGTTGATCCTGCCGGGCCGTCAGAGTGGTGGCTGGTTCATCACTCTGCTGCTGGGAGTCGTCGGGGCGTTCCTCGGCGGTTTGCTCGGTGGCCTCTTGTTCGGTCGCGGTCTCACCGAGTTCTTTGACCTCGGAACTTGGCTGCTCGCCATCGCCGGGTCGATCATCGTTCTGCTGATCTACGGCATGGTCACCCGCCGCAGCAGCGCCACCTAACTAGAACCTCAGCACGCAGCGGATGCCGATTCGTCGGCATCCGCTGCGTTTTTTAAGCGCGGGCCTGCACTGTCGGCGGTCACTGGAAGAATGAGCGGATGGGCAAACAGGACGGATCGGGGCGCCTCGTCACGACCGCGCCGCTGGACGACGCGACGGCCACGATCATGCACGTCGACATGGATGCCTTCTTCGCCTCGGTCGAGCTGCTGAGCCGCCCGGAACTGCGCGGGAAGCCGGTGATCGTCGGTCACCGCGGCCAGCGCTCCGTGGTGACCGCGGCCACCTATGAGGCCCGCCGGTTCGGCGTGAACTCGGCGATGCCGATGTCGATCGCGCTACGCCGCTGCCCGCAGGCGATTGTTCTCGAACCGCACTTCGACGAGTACGTGCGCTGGTCGAAGCATGTGATGGGCATCCTCGAGCAGTTCACCCCGCTGGTTGAGCCGCTCAGCATCGACGAGGCGTTTCTGGATGTCGCGGGCGCCCGCACCCTGTTCGGCGGGTCGTACGCGATCGGAACCGAGCTGCGGCGACGGGTGCACGCGGAGACAGGGCTGGTGTGCTCGGTGGGGGCCGCCGCGACCAAATACGTGGCGAAACTCGCGTCGGGCCGCAGCAAACCGGACGGGCTGCTG
This sequence comes from Microbacteriaceae bacterium, assembly GCA_040513215.1. Lineage (GTDB taxonomy): Bacteria > Actinomycetota > Actinomycetes > Actinomycetales > Microbacteriaceae > Ruicaihuangia. The sequence goes on from JBEVDR010000212.1 coordinate 10,871, forward strand.
GTGATTCCGGCATCCGACACCATCGACTTTTTGCACCCGCAACCGATCACCGCGCTCTGGGGTGTTGGCGGCAAGACGGCGGAGACCCTCACCCGGCTCGGGCTGCGCACCATCGGTGACCTCGCGACCACGCCGATCGGGGCGTTGCGGTCGGCGATTGGCGACGCCGGCGCCACCCGGCTGCATGAGTTGGCCTGGGGTCGCGACCCACGGGGCGTCAGCACCGAACACGAGGAGAAGAGTGTCGGGCACGAGGTGACGTTCGAGTACGACATCACCGACCCGGAGGCGATCCGGCGAGAGCTGCTGCGACTGTCCGACATGGTCGGGGTGCGGCTGCGCCGACACGGCGTGCTGGCACGCACGGTGGCGCTGAAACTGCGATTCGGTGACTTCACCACGATCACCCGCTCGAAGACGCTACGCGAACCAACAGACCTTGGCAGGCGGATCTTCGAGGAGGTCCGCGCGCTCTACGAGGCCACCGGCAAGCAGCATGCGCGCATCCGCCTGGTCGGCGTGCGCGCCGAGCAACTGGTCGGCGACGACGCACTGCTGCAGGGACTGTGGGATCCCGACGAGGACTGGCGTGACGCGGAACACGCCGTCGACGCGCTGAGCGCACGGTTCGGCGCCGGCGTGATCCGCCCGGCATCCCTGGTGAAACCACCGCAGCAACCCGCCGAATGAGTGGTTCGAGGGCGGGTGCAGCGCGGTTCAAGGCACGTTGTGACGCAGCTCGACGGCTCGTCGCGACCAGCGCTGTCAGCGGGGGACGGTAAAGTCTTTGCCAGTGAGCAACGCAACCCCGCAACAGAGTCCAGTAGGTAATTTCGCGGCGGAGCACCTCTCACCGAGCTTCCCCGGCCGCGCGCCGTGGGGTACCGCCAACAAGCTGCGAGCCTGGCAGGCCGAGGCCCTGCAGGCGTACTTCACCCACGAGCCGAAGGACTTCCTCGCCGCGGCAACTCCCGGCGCCGGCAAGACCACGTTCGCGCTGCGGTTGGCCACCGAGCTGCTGTCACGCGGGGTGATCGACCGCGTCACGGTGGTCGCGCCGACCGAGCACCTGAAGAAGCAGTGGGCGGATGCCGCACACAGGGTCGGCATCCGGCTCGACCCTCGGTTCAAGAACAGCGACGGCTGGCACAGCCGCCAGTACCACGGTGTCGCGGTGACCTACGCCCAGGTGGCGGTGCGGGCGGGGCTGCACAAGCAGCTCACCGAATCCGGCCGCACCCTGGTGATCCTCGATGAGATCCACCACGGCGGTGACGCGCTCAGCTGGGGCGACGCCATCCGTGAAGCGTTCGAGCCCGCCACCCGCCGGCTCTCGCTCACCGGAACCCCGTTCCGCACCGACACCGCACCCATCCCGTTCGTGCGCTACCTGCGCGACGAGAAGGGCATCCGCACCTCGCAGACCGACTACAACTACGGCTACGGAAATGCCCTGGCCGACGGTGTTGTGCGGCCGGTGCTGTTCATGGCGTACGCCGGCACCATGCGCTGGCGCACCACGATGGGCGACGAGATGTCGGCCCGGCTCGGCGAGGGCGACACCAAGGATGTCACCTCGCAGGCTTGGCGCACCGCGCTCGACCCGGAGGGGTCGTGGATTCCCACGGTGCTGCGGGCCGCGAACGTGCGGCTGAGTGAGGTGCGGCAGACGGTTCCGGATGCCGGCGGCCTGGTTATCGCCACCGACCACTTCGCCGCCAGGGCCTACGCCGCTCATCTGCGCGAGATCACCGGGACCATGCCCACCCTGGTGCTCAGTGACGACAAGGAAGCCAGCGAGCACATCGACAAGTTCTCGGCCAGCACCGACCGCTGGATGGTGGCGGTGCGTATGGTGTCCGAGGGTGTCGACGTACCGCGGCTCGCCGTCGGCGTGTACGCGACAAGCGCCTCCACCCCGCTGTTCTTCGCCCAGGTCGTCGGCCGCTTCGTGCGCACCCGGCGCCGGGGAGAGACCGCGACGATCTTCCTGCCGAGCGTGCCGAGCCTGATGGCGCTGGCCGAGAAGCTGGAACTGGAACGCGACCACGCCCTTGACCGCGCATCGGCTGGCGACGGCGACATGTACAACCCGGAAGATGCCATGGTCGCGGAAGCGAACCGGGACTCGAAGGCGTCGGACAGCCTGCTCGAAGAACACACCTGGCAGGCACTGGAGTCAGACGCCCAGTTCGACAAGGTCATGTTCAACGGCGATGAGTACGGCCAGCTGGTCGAGCCGGAGACTCCCGAGGAGTTCGAGTTCCTCGGGCTGCCCGGACTGCTCGAACCCGAACAGGTCAGCGAGCTGCTCAAGCACCGACAGCAGCGGCAATCAAAGCGCGTCTCGGAGCGACGCAGCGCCATGCCGGCCGAGGAAGTTCCCCCGCCGCTGTACCGCACCCTCAAGGAGCAGCGCAGCCTGTTGAACAGCCTGGTCGGGATCTGGGCGAAGAACACCAAGGAGCCGCACGGGATCGTGCACGCCGAAGTGCGGCGGATCTGCGGTGGCCCGGCGGTGCCGCAGGCGAGCGTGTCCCAGCTGCAGGCGCGCATCGACTTGCTGCGCAAATGGATGGCGGGCGGCAGGCCCTAAACGAGCCACTGCCCGCCGGCCAGGGAATCCTGGCGGGGTTCGACGAGTCCGGGTCAGCGTTTCTCGTTCGGCTCCGCCGGTTCGTCGGTGTGCGCCTTCCGCAGCTCCAGACCGGCCAGCACGTCGCCGGCGCGCTGCTCGGCGGCCTTGTCGCTGCGCTTGGTGCCTCGGGGCGGCAGTTGCACGGTCTCTTCCGCGCGTATCCCCGCCTGCAGTTCCCGGCCCCGCTCCAGCTCGGAATCCAGCTCTGCACCGAACAGCAGCGCCAGATTGCTGATCCAGATCCACAGCAGGAAGATGATCACCCCGGCGAGTGACCCGTAGGTGCTGCTGTAGTTGCCGAAGTTGGTGACGTAGAACCCGAAGCCGAGCGAGGCCAGCGCCCACACCACCAACGCGAAGAGCGCGCCGATGCTGATCCAGCGGAACTTCGGCTGCTTGATGTTGGGTGCCGCGTAGTAGAGCAGGGCAATCACGAATACGGCGATGAAGACGACCACGGGCCATTTGGCGATGTTCCAGACCGCGAGCGCAACCTCGCCCAGGCCGATGAACTCACCGAGCGCCTTGGCCACGGGACCGCTCAACACGAGCAGCACCGCCGCGATGGTCAACAACACGATGGTGATCACGGTGACCAGCAGCTGCATCGGTCGCAGCTGCAGGAACGTGCGACCCTCCTCGATGGCGTAGATCCGGTTCATCGCGCGGCTGAAGGCACCGACATAACCGGATGCCGACCAGATCGCGCCGACGATACCGACGACGAACACGAGGCCAGCGCCGGGGGTGCGGATCAGGTCCTCGATCGGGCCACGGATGGTCTCTACGGTGTCTGCCGGCACGAACCCAGCGAGCAGATCGAGCAGGGCGCCGGTGGTGGCCTCTGCTTGACCGAAGAGTCCGAGTAGTGACACGAACGCGAGCAGGGCGGGGAAGATGGCCAGTACGGCGTAGTAGGTCAGCGACGCCGCGACATCCGTGCACTGGTCACGGCTGAACTCGCGAAGCGTCTTCTTCAGCACGTAGACCCACGATGGTTTGGTGATGTCGGTCGGGCTGTCCGGCTTGCGCCGATCGTCGGGATGCGGGGCGGTCGAGGCGCGTGTGCTAGCCGGCTCGGTCGGCTCGGTTTGCTCAGCCACGCCGCATCCGCTCTCGCACGACCGAGGTGATGACAACCGCACCGACGGCTGTTCCCACCACTGCAGTCAGAACGAACGCGCCGGGCGTTGCCTTCAAATCGCGGCGGAACGTTGCCCAGACCCGCAGCGCATGCGTCTTGACGTCAAGCTTGTCGCGGATCGCCTCGACGGTGTCCTCAAGGTCCTCGCGGGTGCGCGCTACGTGCAGCCTGAGCTCGTTGGTTCCCGTCGACATGCCTCCACGCTACGGAGCAAGGTCGGGAATGCAACCCCTTTGCTCCGGCTTGTCGCGATCAGGACGCGTCCGTGATCGGCGTTCTGCCCGCTGTCGGGACTGGTCGTCGACGCCTTCGAACGAGCGAACGGTGTCCAGGATCTGCTCGATGCTCATGCTTCCAGTTGAACAGGAAGCGCCCCGGGTGGCGGTCTACTTAGCCCAGTTGCTCGGCCCAGTGCCGCAGGAACAGGGCGCCGGCATCGTCGTGAATGGCCTCGCCGAATGTGCGCACCGCATACGGGGTCTCTGGCACGCCGTCCTTCGGCCTGACGTCCACGTGCGTGACGTCGAAGCCTGCCGCATGCAGGTAGTCGGCCATCGCGTAGTCGGTGCGGGAGTCGCCGACGGTCCGCCAGAGGTGCGGCAGTTCGCCGGTGGTACGCAGTTCGGCCAGGGCACGGTCGGCGCCGAGGTCCTTGCCGAGCTTCACCGACTCGATGTCAGTGGAGATGATGGTGGGGTCGATCCGGAACGGAGTCTGGCCCTCGGCATCCGTCACCCGTCGCTCACCCCATTCGCCGCCGATTCCGTGTTCGGCGAAGAGGGCGAACGCGTCTTCGTTGAACGCCTGCTGCTGCTCCAGGTAGTCAGCGCTCGCCACATCGGTGCGCTGCTCGACCGAGACCATGGCGCGCTTGGTGTGGTCGAAGAACATCCAGTCGGAGTACTTCTCGGTGACCAGCGCGTCGATCGCGGCGGAGTACGCCGCCGGCAGCGACACCGTCGGGTCGACGAAGAGCTCGCCCATGCCGTCGACGGTGATCGGGAACACCACGGCGCCCTTCTCGCACACACCGAGTACGCGCGCGGTGCGGCCGAGACCGCCCTCGATCATCGGGGCAACCACCTCATCGCGGATGAAGGCATCGGAGCGGCCGGTGTTGAACACGACCGGCACGCCGGCGTTCGCCAGGGTGACGAGGTCATCACGGATGCTGCGGATGGCGATGCTGCGGGTGATGGGGCTGGCGATGGGTCCGTCGACGTCGAGCAACAGGCCGAGGGGAGGGAGGGAAGTCACTCGTCAAGGGTAGTGGGGCGTGCTCAGTGGAAGTCTCGGGAGGCGTGCCTGGTGCGGATGGTCAGCGACTCCATCCGGTCGGCGATCAGGTTGGTGACCCCATCCGAGGAGCGCTCCAGGATGCCACGCACGATCATCGCCGGCGCCTCCCGCGCCACCCGGCGGTAGCGGTTCCACACGCCGACGCTGCAGATCACATTGATCAGCCCGGTCTCGTCCTCGATGTTGAGGAAGGTGATGCCACTGGCCGTCGCCGGCCGCTGCCGATGGGTGACCACGCCGCCGACCTCGATCCGCCGACCCGACTCGGTTTCGCGGAGGGCCGCGGCGGAGAACACGCCACGGGTGTCGAGCGCCGGCCGCAGCAGCCGGATGGGATGGTCGTCTGGCGAGATGCCGGTGGCCCACAGGTCGGACACCAGGTCATCGGCCTTCGTTGGCATTGCGAACAGCGGCGGCTGCACCGCCACGATGCTGCCGCTCAGGTACTCCTGGCGGTCCTGGGCGGCGGGCCCGGCGTTCCACATCGCTTCACGCCGGTTGAGCCCGAGCCTGTCGAACGCGCCAGCCGCCGCCAGCGCCTCCAGCTGGGCGGTACTCAGACCTACCCGGCGGGAGAGGTCGGCCATCGACCGATACGGCCCGAAACTGTCGCGTTCGGTGACGATCCGCTCGGCCAGCTTGTCGCCGATCGAGGTCACCTCGGCGAGCCCCAGCCGCACCGCGAAGGCGCCATCCCGGCGGTGCCGGGCGAAGTCCTCGGGCAGCGTCGCGTCGAACTCGCCCATCGGCGGCTGCTCGAGGTCGAGGCATCCGTCGTCGCCGCCGTCGACCGTGCTGGTCTCAACTGGTTCCAGCCCGGCTTGCGCCCCGGAGAGCTGGATGTCGGGCCGCCGCACCTCGACGCCGTGCCGGCGGGCATCGGCGGTGAGGGTCTGCGGTGAATAGAACCCCATCGGCTGGGCCCGCAGCAGCGCAGCGAGGAACGCGCCAGGGTAGTGCAGCCGGAACCAGGCACTGGCGTAGACCAGCAGCGCGAAGCTGATCGAGTGGCTCTCGGCGAAACCGAAGTTCGCGAACGCCTCGATCTTGCCGTAGATGTCATCCGCGACATCCCCGGTAATGCCGTTCGACGCCATGCCGGCGTACAGCTTGTCGCGCAGCTTACCGATCTTCTCCACGCCGCGTTTCGAGCCCATCGCCCGGCGCAGGTGGTCGGCATCCTCCGCGGTGCAGCCGCCGACCGCCATCGCCATCTGCATCAGCTGCTCCTGGAACAGCGGAACGCCGAGGGTGCGCTCGAGTGGTTCGACCAGCAGTGGGTGCAGGTAGCTGACCGGCTCCTGGCCGAGCTTGCGGCGGATGAACGGATGCACCGCGCCACCCTGGATCGGACCTGGCCGCACCAGCGCGATCTCGACCACGAGATCGTAGAAGCGGCGCGGCTTCAGCCGGGGGAGCACCCCCATCTGAGCGCGGCTCTCCACCTGGAACACCCCGATCGAGTCGGCACGGCAGAGCATGTCGTAGACGCCCTGCTCCTCTTTCGGGATGGTGTCGAGCGCCCACGTCTCCCCAGTGTGCTCGCGCACCAGGTCGATCGTGTACTGCAGCGCGGCGAGCATGCCAAGGCCGAGCAGGTCGAACTTGACCAGACCCATCCAGGCGCAGTCATCCTTGTCCCACTGCACGACGGTGCGATTCTCCATGCGGGCGTGCTCGATCGGCACCACCTCGCCGACCGGCCGGTCGGTGAGCACCATGCCACCGGAATGGATACCGAGGTGCCGCGGGAAGGTGAGCACCCGTTCGGCCAGGTCGATCACCGGCTGCGGGATGTCGTGGTCGCCACTGGAGATCTCGGCACCCCAGCGCTCCACCTGCTTCGACCAGGCATCCTGCTGGCCGGGACTGTGGCCGAGCGCCTTCGCCATGTCACGCACCGCGAACTTGGGCCGGTAGCTGATCACATTGGCCACCTGCGCGGCGTTGCGCCGCCCGTACTTGCGGTAGACGTACTGGATCACCTCCTCCCGCCGATCGGAGTCGAAGTCGACATCGATGTCGGGCTCCTCCTCGCGCATGCTGGAGAGGAACCGCTCGAACGGCAGCTGGTAGAAGATCGAGTCGACCGCGGTGATGCCGAGCAGGTAGCAGACCGCGGAATTCGCGGCCGACCCACGACCCTGACAGAGGATGCCGCGACCCTTGGCGTACTGCACGATGTCCCGCACGATCAGGAAGTAGCCGGGAAAGTCCTTCTGCTCGATCACGTCGAGCTCGCGTTCGATGCGGGCCCGATTCTCCGGCGTCAGCTGGGGGTACTTCACCGGCGCGGCATCCCAGACCAGCTGCCGCAGCCAGCTCATCGGCGTGTGCCCGTCGGGCACCTCCTGCTTCGGCAGGCCCGGACGCACGCTGCGTAGCCGGAAGCTGAGATCGTCGGCGACCTCGACCGTACGCTCCACCGAGCCCGGGTAGCGGCGGAACCGGGCGAGCATCTCCGCGCCGGAGCGCAGATGAGCACCTCCGGATGCCGGCAGCCAGCCGTCCATGTCGTCGAGGCTGCGCCGGGCGCGTACCGCGGCGATCGCGTCGGCGACGTGCCGTTGCCGCGGGCTGGCATAGTGCACGTTGCCGGTCGCGACGGTGGGCAGCGCCAGCCGCTCGGCGAGGCGGGCGAGGGCGTCGTTGTGGGTGCTGTCGAGCGGATGTCCGTGATCGGTGAGTTCCACCAGCACGTTCTGCTCGCCGAACCGCTCGATCAGCTGGCGCAGCTCCTGCTCGGCGGCGTCGGCGCCGTCGGAGACCAGCGCCTGCCGTACCCGGCCTTTGCGGCATCCGCTGAGTACCGCCCAGTGCCCGTCGGAGCGCGCGGCGAGGTCGTCGAGGTCGTACACCGGCCGGCCCTTCTCGGCCGTGGCGCCGCCGGTTTCGCTCAGTTGCGCCTCGGTGAGCGCGGCGGCGAGCCGGTGGTAGCCCTCCTGCTGCCGGGCCAGCACCACCAGGTGGCTGCCCTCGGGATCGGGCACCCCGTTCTGCGGTGCGCTCAACCCGAGGGACAGCTCCGCCCCGAAGATGGTTCCGACGTCGTAGCTCTCGGCGGCCTCGGCCATCCGCACCACCCCGTAGAAGCCGTCATGGTCGGTCAGGGCGAGGGCGTGCAGGCCGAGGCGGCTGGCCTCCTCGAGCAGTTCCTCGGGCGGGCTGGCCCCATCGAGGAAGCTGAAGGTGGAGTGGGCGTGCAGCTCCGCGTACGGCACGCGCGCGGCATCCGGTGCCTTCTGGATCTCGGTCGGTTCGTACTTCTCGCGCTTGTTCGACCAGGCCGGGCTGTCGCCGCCGTCGGCCGCGACCGGACGCGTGGCGGGACGCCGCGAATCTGACAATCGCCGCTCGAACTCGGACCAGGGGATCGGGGGGTTACTCCAGCCCATCAGCTAGATCCTTTCCCAACCGACGAAGCAAGCTTCGTCGGCGCTGCGAACCGACGGGGGTCCATCAGTCGTACCTCGCCTCGGCCCACCAGCCGTGGCCGTCGAGCACGAGCAGCCAGGCCAGCCCGTCGGCGTCCACCACCTGGAACCGGTTCGCGTGGCGACCGTGCTCGGCATCCCACCAGCGTTCGTCGAGGGGCCACGGCCCGGCCCAGGCGGTGATCGTCTTCGAGGCTCCGGATGCCGCGGCGACCAGCCGCGCGGGAGCAGCCGAGAGCTCGCCGCGATCATCCACCGCAACCGCCTGCCCTGCCGCGGAAACCACGCTCACCGGATGCGGCGCGGGGAACACCGTCGCCGGGGCGGGCGCGGGCAGACTGCCAGGCCACGGCTGCTCCGGTGAGCGCAGGAACGCCGGCCGGTCGCCCCACGGCACCAGGGTCGCCCGATCGGCCAGGGTGCGGCCACCGCCGATCGCCACGGTGAGCACCGCCTCGTGACCGAGCATGCTCTGCACCCGGGAGAGCGCGTGGTGGATGCGTTCGTCCGGGCCGTCGCCGAACAGCCCGCGTTCGTGGTTGCTGATCGCGTCGACGCTCTCCGGCACCACTCGCACCCGGGTGATCGGGGCGCCCAGTCCGCTGTCGCCGGTGGCGGTTCCGCTGCCCTGCAACTGCCAGCGCAACCGGTCGATGACCTCGGCCGGGGTGAACGAGCGGGGGTGCAGCCAGCTGCGCTCCGAGATCTCGCCATTGTCGGCATCGACTTCGATGCGGAGCGCCGTGCAGACCAGCTTCGCCGCGGTGAGCTGGTCGATGAACCGCTCCGCCGCCTCCTTGAACGCGAACGCTGCCTGGTCGATGCGGTCGACCGGCGGCTCGAACGCAACCTGTGCGTCGAGCTGCTCGGGCGGCACTCGAGGCGTGACGCTTTGCGAATCGAGCCCGGACGCGATGGCATGCAGTCGGGCGCCCTCGTCGCCGAACCGCGCCTGCACGTCGAGAGCCTCCAGCGCCGCGAACTCACCCAGGCTGCGGATGCCGAGCCGACGCAGCAGGGCCACGAGCGGCGGGCGGTCGATCAGGTCGATCGGCAGCGGAGCGAGAAACTCGGCCGCCCCACCCGCGGGCACGATCAGCACCCGGTCGGTGTGCCTGGCCGCCTGCTCCGCGGTGAACGGGCCGTCGGCGATGCCGGCACGCGCGTGGAATCCGAGCTCGCCGAGGCTGCCGACCAGGGTGAGGGCCGCCGCAAACTCGCCGCCGTAGTACCGGCTGGGCCCCCGCGACCGCACGGCGCAGGTGCCGGGACGCAGCAACTGCACGCCGGGGGTCACCCGTTCCAGCTCGGCCAGGGCAGGTTCGAAGGCGCGGGCGTCGAGCGCGGGGTCATAGGGCTGCACGATGAGTTCGGGGCAGCGCGCCTGGGCCTCACGGATGCGCAGCCCCCGCTTCACCCCGTCGGCCCGCGCGGCGGCAGAACAAGCGAACACCAGCCCGCGATCGACCAGGGCGATCGGCTGATCGAGATCAAGGTCGTGCGCATGTGCATGCGCGATGACCGGCCAGTCCGGGCACCACAGCACGAGGGTTCTCGTGGCTGGAGCGGAATGGAACACCCTTCTAGTTTCGAACGTGTGTTCGAATAAGTCAAACGTGACGAGTTGTGGCAACGCATGTCAGACTCGCTGAGGTTTTCGCATATCGTTAGAGCTGAGACCAGGGGGTTCGTCTCGTTTTCCATCCGATCGGGGGATATCGGTGACCCAAGCAGTTCTGTGGCCGTGGATTTTAATCTATCCGGCGCTCGTCCTCATCCTCACCGTGGGGGTGTGGCAAGCGCAGCGGCTCCGCCCGGGATTCGGTCGGCGCACCCTGCTCACCGTTTCGGTGGGATCCGCCGTGATCTACCTGATCTGGCGGGTGGCCTTCACCATCCCCACCGAAACCCCGGCCGCGATGGTCGTCGGCATCACCCTCGTCGCCGTGGAAATCATCGGCCTCGTGCAGACTCTCGCCTTCACCGCGGTGGTCTGGTCCACCACACCGCCGCGCCCGGTGCCGCTGTCCGCGCTGCCCAGCATCCCCAGCGTCGACGTGTTCATCGCCACGTACAACGAGCCGGTGTCGATGCTCCGCACCACCGTCGCCGGCGCCCTCGGCATGCGCTACCCGGGAACCGTCACGATCTACCTGTGCGATGACGGCGGGCGGGATGCCGTCGGACAACTCGCCGCGGAGTTCGGGGTGGAACACCTGACGCGCGAGGACCACTCACATGCCAAGGCCGGCAACCTCAACAATGCCCTCGCCGTGAGCCACGGGGAGATCGTCGTCACCCTCGACGCCGACATGATCCCGCGGGCCAATTTCCTCGAGGCGACGGTCGGGCACTTCATCGACGACCGCCTGGCCTTCGTGCAGGCACCCCAGGCGTTCTACAACCAGGACCCGTTCCAGTACAACCTGTTCTCGGGCAAGGCGTTGCCGAACGAGCAGGACTTCTTCATGCGCACCCTGCAGTCCGGCAAGAACCGCTTCAACGCCGTGATGTATGTCGGCAGCAACACCTTGTTCCGGCGCACCGCGCTGGAGAAGATCGGCGGCTTCGCCACCGGAGTGATCACCGAGGATGTCGCGACCGGCATGCTGTTGCAGGCGGAGAAGTACCGCGCCACGTTCGTGCCGCAGGTGGTCGCCGCCGGGCTTGCCCCGGAGACACTCCCCGACCTGCTGCGGCAACGCGACCGCTGGGCCCGCGGCAACATTCAGGCCGCCCGCAAGTGGAACCCGCTGACCTGGCCCGGTTTGACCCCGATGCAGCGGGCACTCTACGTCGACGGTGTCATCTACTGGTACTTCGGCGTCTTCAAGCTCGTCTACGTGCTCGCGCCGCTGTTCTTCCTGATCCTCGGAATCCCGGCGGTCACGGCCAACCTGGCCTCGCTCGCGGTGTTCTGGCTGCCGTTCTTCGTCTCGTCGATGCTCAGCTTCGCCGTGATCGCCGACCGCAAGCGCAGCTTCCTGTGGAGCCACGTCTACGAACTGGCGATGGCGCCGACGCTCGCGGTTTCGACGCTGGCCGAAACGGCCGGCCTCAAGGTGAGCGCGTTCGCCGTGACGCCGAAGGGGAAGCTGAACAGTAACCGTCAGTTCCATTGGCGGATCGCCCTGCCGCACCTGGTGCTGTTGGGGCTGTCCGTGCTGGGACTGGTCAACGTGTTCGTGCTCAATCCCGGCCAGTTCGACCGTAACTCCATCGTGATCAGCGTGTTCTGGACCCTGTACAACATGGCGGGGCTGGCCATGGCGGTTCTGCTCTGCATCGAACGACCCCGCGTCCGCGCCGCGGAACGGGCTGCGGTCGAGTGCGTGATTGAGGCCGATCTGCCGGGGATCGGCGTGATCTCCGGTCGTGCCGTCGATCTCAGCATCGGCGGGGCCCGGATCAGCCTGCCCTGGACGGATGGATTCCGGCCCGAGCTACTGGCCGACGTGCCGCTGCGCCCGACCTCGCTCAGCATTGACGGCGTCGGCGCCGTCACGGGCCAGAGCCGCTGGGTCATCGCCGGAGACGACAGCCTCACGGTGGGCTTCGCCTTCGGCCAGCTGAGCGCAGCGCAGACAGTCGGCATCGTCGGGCTGATCACGGCGTCTGCCGACTGGGTGCGCGATGACCGGGAAACGGGTGCCGGTCTCGCGGCGTCTGCCGGCCGCGCCGTTGCTGGCACGGTGCGACGGGTTACTGCGCACGCACGCGCCGACGTGCGCGTACCGACGAACGCTCCCGCGCTGGTGCGCCTGCTCAGCATCCAGGAGGTGTGCCTTCCCGACGACCCGAACGGGGAGGGCAGGCACCGGGCGGCAGCGGGAACGCCGGTTCTTGTATCGCACGCATCCGACGCCCTAGAGGCCGCCGTGGTGGATTACAGCTTCGGCGGATGCCGCTTGAGAGTGGGCGAGCGGCTCGAACCGGGAGACTTTGTCAGCGTGGAGATCCCCGACCGACTGGAGACCCCCGAACTTGCTCAGGTGCGGTGGGTGCAACGCCACCGCGGCAGCTACAGGGTGGGCTTGAGTTTCGGCCGATCTGAAGCGCCCGTGGCGGTGGCGTCATGACCGGCTCAGCAGGCAACCCGCTGTTCCAGCTCGCTATCGAACAGGGTCCGGAGGCGATCGTGATCGTCGACGCGCACGGCATTATCGCGTTCACGAATGCCCGGTTCCACGACTTGCTCGGCTATCGCGCAGACGAGGTGCTGGGCAAACCCCTCACCATGCTGCTGCCGGAACGGTCTCGCAGCAAGCACACAGACTTGGTCGCCGGGTTCTTCCGGCACCCGCGCCTGCGGGTGGCTGAGCCGGGGTTGCCTCTGACAATGCTGCATCGCGACGGCACCGAGCACGCGGTGGAGATCGCGCTTTCTCCGCTGAACGACGGGGAACGAACCATGGGCATGGCCACGATCCGTGCCGTCAGCGAGCACCGGCAATATCAACTCGCCGCGCTCCACGATGCGGCACGGCTCGCCGACGCCCAGGAGATGGCGCACGTCGGCAGCTACGAGATCGACACGGTCACCGGGCAACGTTGGTGGTCCGACGAGTTCTGGAGACTGTTCGGCCTGGAGCCGGGCTCTCGGCCCGCGATCCGGGCCACAACCTACGCTTTGACGCATGCCGATGACAGGGGCCGCCTCGAAGAACTGTGGGCGCAGGTCGAACGTGGTGAGAACCCGCCCGACTTCGACTACCGCATCATCCAGCCATCCGGTGCCGTGCGCTGGGTGCGCACCAGGGCACGCTACGAACCGCGAGGTCGCACCGGCAATCCGACGATCATCGGCATGACCATGGACATCACCGACCTGCGCGAGGCATACAGGCGTCGCTACCAGGCGGAACGGAACTTCGAGCTCGGCTTCGATCGGTCCCCGATCGGCATTGCCATGCTCGATGTCGGGGGAACAATCACCCGGGTCAACCGCGCCTTCTGCCACGTCGTTGGCCGGGAAGCCGACGAGCTGATTGACACCGTTGCGGCGGACCTGCTCGCCCCGATCGACGACCCGGGCGATGTCGCCGCCTATCAGGAGATGGTCGCCGGGACGGTCGACGATTTCCAGGTACAGCGCCTCGTCATGCGACCGCGTGGCGAATCGGTCTGGGTGGACGAGATGATCACCAGGGTTCGCGATGAACACGGCGTGCCCGCCTACTATTTTCTCCAGCTGCAGGACATCTCCAGCCGCAAGAACACCGAGGCGACACTGATGCGGCAGGCCTTCCACGACGCCCTCACCGGGCTGCCGAACCGTCTGATGCTCACCCGCCGCATCGAGAAGGCGCTCGACACGGCGAGGCAATCGGGCAATCGCGCGGCGATCCTCTTCCTCGACGTCGACGAGTTCAAGCCCGTCAACGACTCGTTCGGGCACGATGCCGGCGACCTGCTGCTGGTCATGCTGGCGCAACGGCTCGGCGGAGTCATGCGCGGCTCCGACATGCTCGCGCGTTTCGGCGGCGACGAGCTCGTGGTCGTCTGCGACCGGATGACCGAGGAGTCGGCCGCGCAACTGGCCGACCGCATCACCGACGTCACCCGCGAGCCGTTCGTGCTCGGTGGGCAAGATGTGCACATCAGCGTCAGCATCGGCATCACCCTGGCAACGGGGTATGAGGATGTCGCGGCCGTGCTGCGCAGTTCGGATGCGGCGATGTTTGAGGCGAAGCAGCGCAGGCGGCCGGTTTCGGCCCGCACGGTGAAGGCCCCGCGGCCGCTCCCGCCGTCGCAGTCGGAGCTGGAGACGGCCTTGAACGGCGCGCTCGACCGGGGCGAGCTCCGGGTGGTCTATCAGCCAATCGTCACGTTCTCATCGACCAAACCGGTGGCCTTCGAGGCGCTACTGCGCTGGCGGCATCCGCAGCTCGGCTCCGTGTCTCCTCTCAGGTTCATTCCGGTTGCCGAGCGGTCGCGGTTGATCGTTCCCATCGGCGAATGGGTGTTGCGGCAGGCGTTGGGGCAAACGCACCAGTGGCGTGAGGAGCTGCCAGGCCAGCGCGACCTGGGCATCAGCGTCAACGTCTCTGCGGTGCAGATGCAGGATGCCGGCTTCGTTCCGGTGGTCGAGTCCATCGTCGACGAGGTCGGAATCGACCCCGCCGCCATCCAGCTGGAACTCACCGAGTCGATCGTGATGAACGACATCGAGAAGGCCTGCGGCGGGCTGCAGAGCCTGCGGTCAGTGGGCGTCAGGGTGGCAATCGACGACTTCGGCACCGGGTATTCGTCGCTGGCATACCTGCGCGACCTTCCGGCGAACGCGATCAAGATTGATCGCTCGTTCGTCACCCCGCTCGAGAACAACGATCCGAGCGCGCTCCCGATCCTGCGCGCGATCATCGTCCTCGCCGAGGGGCTCGGTCTCGACACCGTCGCCGAGGGTGTCGAGACCGTGCGTCAGCGGAACAAGCTGCGCGAGCTCGGAGTGGATGTCGGGCAGGGGTACCTGTGGTCGAAGGCCCTTCCCGCTGAGGACGTGCCGGCGTGGCTGGCAGGTCTGCGCAGCGAGACGCCCGACTAGGAGGCCCGCCACACGGGGCTGCTCTGTAGCGTGCCGTTGTGTGGCGTGCCGCTTTGCACCCTGCCGTCTTCCCGCACCTGCAGCGCGGAATCCGGCATCCAGATGCGACGGCTGAGCTGCCGGCCACTGCTGGCGCCCCCGCTCACCGTGACGGTTATCTGGCGGCCGGCCAGGTAACCGTGACCGTCGCCGATCCCGCCCCAGCGCCCGTCAGACACACTGAGTCTGGCCTCTGTCAGCGGCCAGGGGCCGAGGGCGATCAGCACTGCCTCACGCTGCCGCAATCTGGCGCTCAGCCGGCCCGCCGCCGCCTCGGTGACCCGCCCGGTCGGCTTCACCACGACCACGGTGAGCGCGTCGGCGATGGCACCGGTGACGGCCAGCCACTGCTCACCCGGCCGCGGCACCAGCACCACCCGGTTCAGGTCGATGCCGAGACCGGAGGCGGCTTCGGCGCCGAACTCGGGCATGCCCACCACCCCGCACCAGGCGCCGCTTGCCGCAGGCCCTGCCATCAGCGCCATGGCGAGGCTGGCGGACCCTTCGACCGAGTAGCTGGCGCCGACTCGCAGTCCGCCCCCTGGCAGCAGGTCGGCGAGCGCGGGCAGGGTGGGCAGGGTGCGCACCTCAAGCTTGGTCGATTGCATCTGTCGGATGCGCGACTGCAGTTCGCGCACGGTGTCCGGCACGCGGGAGATTTCCCCGCCGGGGGAGCGGAGCGTTGCCACCATCTCACCATTATCGAACATACGTTCGAGAATGTCACCCGCCACCGACATCCGTCAGAGGCTTGACGCCCCGATCACCCGGCGGCCGGTCACCTGCTGCGCCACCACGCGAAGCCAGTGCACCGAGGGGCCGGTGATCCAGTTCACATGACGCAACTGGGTGAGCCGCTCGATCACCGCCAGGTCGGTGATCTCCTCAGCCACCCCGATCAGGTGCACGCTCCACGCCCCGCGCTGGTCTTCGTCCATTCCGTCGACCTCGAACGCGACCCACGGCCAGTCGAGCGCCGCGCGAAACTTGGTGTGACCGCCGGTCGGGAACGCCACACAGTTCGATTCGGCGTCGAACACGTGACTCACCGGAAAGATCTCCGGTCGTCCCTGCACCACCACACCCAGCCGCCCGGTCACCGACGTCCGCAGCAGCCGATAGCACTCCTCCGTGGGAATATCCACGAGCCAGGTCTGTATGTTCATGCCGCTCCCTACCGCCTGCGTGGCGCCGCTGATCTGACGCCTGCGCCGCTGAACACCGGGCGGGTTGCCGGTACCACCGCCAGGTCACCCGCGCCGAACAGGGCCACTCGTTCATCCTCGATGTCGATCGTGATGCGATGCCCGGAGATCACCACACCCTCCACTCGCAGCCGGCGCATGCCGGCAGGGAGCTCCGGCCGCAGCCAGAAGCGCTGGTCGGAGGCCACCGGCTCGAGCCCGAGGAGCGTCCGCAGCCACAACAGCGGGGCCGCGGACGCCCACGCCTGAGGCGAGCACGACGAGGGATAGACGGCGGGCACGCCGAACTCGGTGCGGGTGAAACCGGCGAACAGTTCCGGCAGCCGGCCCTCGAACGCCTCCGCGACATCCATCTGCGCGGTGATGAGATCGGATGCCTCGGTCACGAAGCCGTAGCGGGAGAGGCCGCACGCCGCGATCGCGGTGTCGTGCGGCCACACCGAACCGTTGTGGTAGCTGACCGGGTTGTATGACGCGGTGCCCGCGTCCAGGGTGCGCACACCCCAGCCACTGAATGTTCCCGCCGAGGTGAGCGCGGCGGCGACCCGCTCGGCCCGGTCGTGCTGCACGATTCCGGTCCACAGGCAGTGCCCCACGTTCGAGCACCGAACCGCGACGCGGCGCTTGTCACCGTCCAGGGCGAGCGCGTAGAACTGGGCGTCGTCGTCCCAGAAGTCTGCGTTGAACCGTTCGAACAGCCGCTCTGCCTTCTCCAAGCAACGATCGCGGGTCCCGCTGTCGCCCTGAAGCGTGGCCAGTTCGGCCCGCGCCAGATACGCCGCGTACACGTACCCCTGTACTTCACACAGCGCGATCGGCCCGACGGCGAGCGCACCGTCCGCATGCCGGATGGCGTCCCAGGAATCCTTCCAGCCCTGGTTCGCGAGCCCGTACTCTCCGTGCCGCTGGTACTCGACGTACCCGTCACCGTCACGGTCGCCGTACGTCTCGATCCACTCCATCGCGCGATCGACGTGCGGCATCAGCGCCTCGAGCAGGTCGTCGTCCACGCCCCATCGCTGAATCTCGGCAGCGAGCATCACGAACAGCGGGGTGGCATCCGCGGAACCGTAGTAGATCTCACCGCGCCGGAACGTGTGAGCGTCCGATTCGGAGAACCGCACCTCGTGCAGGATCTTGCCGGGTTCCTCACCCAACTCCTGGTGAACCTCGGTCCCTTGTAGACGCGCGAGGGTGAGCAGCACGCCGCGGGCGAGGGATGGCCCCGCGATCAGCGACATCCACGCGGTCAACAGTGAGTCACGCCCGAACAGGGTCATGAACCACGGCGCGCCAGCGGCAACGAGCGGCAGGTCCGGATAGTCGTCATCACGGATGCTGAGCGCGTCGAGGTCTTCGGAGGTGCGGCGCAGGATGCTGCCGAGCAGAACGCTGTCGCTGTCGACGGTGAGGCCGACGTCGACCGGCTCGGACGTCAGCGGCGTCTCCTCGGCCGCTCCCTGCTCCGGCCCGCGTGGGCCGACCAGCGTCCCGTCGATCATGACCCGCACGGCCACATCCGTGCGCCAGCTCTGCCTGGCGTCGAGGGCGACCGTCCAGCCGGCCCCTTCCTCGTCGAGAGTGGCGGCCGTATCCATCTCGACGACCACCTGGCGCGCGTCGGGGCCGCTGCCCCGGGAGAAGCGGATGACGCGACCGTCGATGACACGGGACCGGTTGCGGTATACCAGGCGGGACTCCTTGACCTCGAACAGGTCGGCGAAGTCGCAGTCCACCTCGAGCCGCAGGGTCAGTTCGACGGGAGTGAGCCCGTGGTTCGTCACGACGATCTCGTCGTGCATCCCCACCGCGAAGTAGCGCCGCCTGAGCACCACGACATCGGCGTCCGCGCGGCCCTGTGCGGCACGACCGCGGCCGAGGAACGTCACGCGTGACGGGACTGGACTATCCACTCCGAGGCGTTCGATGATCTCGCCTTCCAGAGTGAGCACCCACCGCGACAGCACCCTGGTGTCCAGCACGAAGAGACCCTGCGTGTGGGTGGGGCGCATGTTGCCGTCACCATCAGAGAGCGCGAACGACCGCCCGCTGATCAGCGACACCCCGCTCTGCAAGCCCTCCACCGTTGCGACAGGGGACGCGCCCTCGTAGGGAGACCCTGTGGCCATCGCTAGCCCGCCTCGGTGAGCAGTTCCGACTCGGATTCCGTGGCCGCCCGCTCGAGCACTCGCCGGTACAGCATTTCGTGCCGAGTGAGCATATGACCCATCGAGAACCGGTCAGCGCAGCGGCTCCGGCAGACCGACCGGTCGATCGCCGCGACCCGTTCAACCACGCGCGCCATGTCTGCCTCGTCGTCGCAGAGCAGGCCCGTGACGCCGTGTTCGACGATCTCGGTCGCGGCACCCTCGGCGAAGGCGAGCACAGGGGTGCCGCATGCCAGCGACTCGATCATCACCAGGCCGAACGGCTCCCGCCACCGGATCGGGTTCACGAGGGCTTCGGCATGGCCGAGCAGGCTCACCTTTTCGTCACGACCGACCTGCCCGATGTACTCGATCCCACGGCCGAGCATCGGCTGCACCACATCGGTGAAGTAGCGGTGCTCTTCGGGTTCCCACATCTTCGCGGCGATGATCAGCGGTCGCCCAGACCCGCGGGCGACGGCGATCGCGCGGTGCACGCCTTTGGTCGGATGCATCCGACCGAGGAACAGCAGATATCCGCCGTCTCCCGGACCGACCGGATACTCGGCGAGGTCGATGCCGTGATGGATCACCGCACTCATCCGCACCTTCGGGGCGCTCCGTCGCTGGTCGTGGGAGATTGCGACCAGCGACACGTCGCGTGCCCGTGCCGCGAGTGCCGCTGCGTACTCGGCAGTGAGTTCGGTATGCAAGGTCGCCGTCGTCGGGACTCCGGCCGGTCGAAGGCCCCGAAGCAGCGCCCCGGTCTGCGTGTGGTCGTGAATCAGATCCACGTCGTCGAGCGCACGGTAGCCGGCTCGCGCCTGCAGGATGTCGGTGAGCACGCCCGCGTTGGTGCCGACGGCAGTCCGGTAGGTGAAGCGTCGCTCGACCGGGCAGGTGGACTCGCCGACGGTGAACAGCACCACTTCATGCCCGCGAGCGGTCAGCCCGCGCGCCAGGCGGTCGACGACCGACTCGGTTCCGCCGTACACCGGGGGAGGGACCGCGACCGCCGGGGGCGCGATCATGCCGATGCGCAGGCTCGTTTCGCCTGCTGACGGGAGCGCAAAGGGGTGCACGTCATCCAGACCCATGGCGTGAGGGTAACCCCGTATCGCGCCCGCTGAAAGGGGGTTGCGGCGCGTCGGTTGGTCAGGCCGCTTCGGGCCAGTCGATCCAGTCGTCGTAATCGTGGTGACGACGCAGGTACGCGGCGATGTACGGGCACAACGGCACGATGCGGGTGCCTGCCCCGGTGACCTCGTCGAGGGTGAACTTCACCAGGCGCGCCGCCAGGCCACGGCCCTCGTAACCCGGGTTGACAACCGTGTGGTCGAAGACCAGCTGGTTGCTCGCTCTGCCCGGCCGGTAGTTGGTGAACCCGATCACCGCGTCACCGTCGCGAAGCTCGTAGCGGTGACGCTCCGGTGCGTGCACGACGACGATCTCGTCGGTACCTGCCTGTTCGGCGTTTGCCTGCTCGCTGTTGGTCTGTGCGTCGCTGTCGGTCACGGACGATGCCTCCTGTTCAGCGGGTGCGCGCTGGTTGCAGCTTTCCGAACAGCATCTTATAAGTGGCGCCGGCGATGAGCGCGCCGAGCAGGGGGGCCAGGATGAACACCCAGACTTGGGCAAGCGCATCCGGCCCGCCATAGATCGCCGCCGCGATCGACCTGACCGGGTTCACCGACGTGTTGTCGATCGGGATGCTGATCAGGTGGATCAGAGTGAGCGAGAGCCCGATTGCGAGAGGCGCGAAACCGGGTGTGGATCGCTCGGAGGTCGCGCCCAGGATGATGTACAGGAACACTGCGGTGAGCAGCATTTCGGCGATGATCACCGACAGCAGGTTGAAGCCACCGGGGGAGTGGGCGTCGAATCCGTTTGAGGCGAATCCGCCGTCCACGGCGTTGCTGAGGAATCCATTCGGCCCGCCCGCGGCGATGGCGAACACCAGTGTCGAGCCGAGGATCCCGCCCAGCAGTTGCGCGGCCCAGTAGCCCGGTACGTCGCGCCACGGCATCCGTCCGGCCATCGCGGCGCCGAGTGTCACGGCGGGGTTGAAATGCCCGCCGGAGATGTTGCCCACCGCGTAGGCGCCCACGACGACGGTGAGGCCGAACGCGAGTGATACTCCGACGAAGCCGACACCGAGTGAGTTGTCGTCCGGTTCCGGAAAGTTGGCGGCGAAGATGGCGGTACCGACGCCACCGAACACGAGAAGGAACGTCCCGAAAACCTCAGCTCCCCAGCGCGCAGCCCTGGTGGGTTCGCGGGTTGCGGGGGTAGTCGCTGCGGAATCGCTTCTGGCCATGGTGTACCTCCCACTGCGTTGTGAGTCGGCTGCGCGGCAGCCCGTTGCCTGAGGGTAGACCCAACGGTGTATCAGCGTCGAGGTGTGGCGCGGATGTCGGCTCAGACCCGCTGGCCGAGCTCCAGCAGCACGGTCGGCAGCTCGGCCACCAGCTCGCGCGCCAGGAAACCGGTCGGCCCGATCCGTGCCGCGAGCCGGTCGCCCGCGGCGGCGTGCAGGTGGGTTCCCCAGCAGGCGGCCTGTTCGAGGCTCGCGCCGCGTGCCAGCAGCCCGCCGATTGCGCCGGCGAGCACGTCTCCGCTGCCCGAGGTGCCGAGGCCGGCCTGCCCCGAGCCCTCCTGCCAGAGCCGACCGTCCGGCGCAGCTACATGCCCAAAGCAGCTGACCACGGCGCCGTAGCGTTCCGCGATCTCACCGAGGTCGGCGACATGGTCCTCGATCTCACGACCGAGCAGCCACGCCGCTTCCGCGCGGTTCGGGGTGAGCACCAGCCTGCCGCGCCAGGCGGTGAGATCGTCCGCGACACCCGCCAGCACGCCGAGGGCGTAGGCGTCCAGCACGATGCGGGCGTCGCCGCCGATATCGGGCACCAGCGCTCGCAGTAGTGCAGCGGTCTCAGCGGGGTCGTCGAGTCCTGGGCCGATCACCACGGCGTGCCCGCGCTGGAGTTCGTCGGTCAGCTGGTCGTGGCGGATGCCGCGCACCGAGCCGGTCGGCGTTTCGCTGAGTCCGATCACGCCGGACTCGGGAACCGCGATGGCGAGCCCCACCGCGACCGACTCGGCGACCGCCATGGTCAGTCGGCCGGCGCCCACCCGCAGTGCGGCAACACCGGCGAGCGCGGCAGCACCGGGCGCGCGGCGGGCGCCGCCGACCAGCACGAACCGGCCGCGGTCATGCTTCGAGGAGGCGCCGCTCGGCAGCTCCCACTCGCGCAGCAGGTTCGGCGTGATCACCTCAGCGCGGGAAGACATCACGGTCTCCGGTGTGCACCGTCACCGGTGTCGCCGACTCTTGGATGTGCTCGACCCGGTTGTAGTAGTCGAGCTGCCAGGGGCCCGCTCCGGATGGCCGGATGACCCGACTCACCGAGGCGTTCAGCAGGGGCGTCGACCTGGCCAGTTCGAGCACCTGCGCTTCGGACAGGTTCTCGCAGACGTATCGCGTCAGCGTGATCACGGCGTCGTGAGTGACCAGCAGCACCCGCCCGTCGACGTTCTCCCTGTCGATGTCTGCCAACACCGAACGCAGCCGCAGCGCGACATCCGCCCAGGACTCGCCGCCCGGCGGTCGGTAATAGAACTTGCCGAGCCTGCGTCGGCGGGCCGCCTCGATCGGGAGCCGTGCTTCAACGCCGACCGTGGTGAGCGTGTCCAGGATGCCCAGTTCCCGGTCGCGCAGCCGCTCGTCCACGCGAATTGGCAGGGGCGTACGTTGCCCTTCGCAGATCAGCCGTGCGGTGTCGGCGGCCCGCAGGTAGGGGGAGCACCAGACCGCGGTGGGGAACTGATCGTCGGACAGGCCGCGCAACCACTCGCCGACGGCGAGCGCTTGCGCGGCGCCCACCTGGCTGAGCGGCACGTCGGCATCGCGCAGCGGGGCGTCGATCACCTCGACTCGCGCCGTCTCAGCGGCTGTTGCCGCGATGTTGGCGGTGCTCTCACCGTGACGGACCAGCGTAAGTGCGACGGCTCCCATCGTTCGAGCCTATGCCGCAGACTCGGTCGCGCCAACGTGACACCCCTCGCGGGGCGGCGGCGTGCGCGCGTACCCTGACCTGTGTGGTGGACGATGACGTGACCGTTCTGCGAGCTGTGCTGTTCGATATCGACGGCACCCTCGTGGATTCCAACTATCTGCATGTCGACGCCTGGCAGCGCGCATTCGATGCGGTCGGGCATCCGGTCGACGCGTGGCGGATCCACCGGGCGATCGGCATGGACTCCGGCACATTGCTCGACGCGATTCTCGGTGACGACAGGCAGCAGGTGGGCGAGCGGGCGAAGCGCCTGCACGCCGAGCATCTGGCAGCCTCAGCCAGCCGGTTGCGTACCTTTCCCGGCGCACGGCAATTGCTGACGGCCGTCGACTCGCTGGGCATTCGCGTGACTCTCTGCACGTCAGCACCCCCGGACGAACTGACACGGCTGCTGACGGTGCTGGATGCCGACGACGTCGTGCACGCGGTGACATCGGCGGACGACGTGGATCAGGCGAAACCCGATCCACACATCATCCATGCGGCCCTCAGCAAGGCTGGCGTATCGGCAGAACAAGCGGTCATGCTGGGTGACACCGTGTGGGATGCCATCGCCGCTGGCCGCGCCGGTGTGCCCTGCGTCGGGGTGATGAGCGGCGGAATCAGCGCAGCGGATCTGGTCGAGGCCGGTGCGATAGCCGTCTATGAGGATGTCGCTGACCTGCTGCGAAATCTGGAGGCCAGCCCGTTCCTGGCACACTGACCGGCTTTTCGGACAAGTGTTCGAGAAAGCGTGCTAGACTTGTGCGGATGATTTCCCCTGATGAGCAGCCCAGCATGCAGGGGAAGCACACCCCGCGCAAGCCGGTGGCAACTCGACAGACCGTAGATCCGCGTGCCGAGAGAACCCGCCAGCGGATATTCGCCGCGGTGAGTGAGCTGATGTCCGCGCCATCCGATCATGGGCACGGACTCTCGGTCACCGACATCGTGCGGACCGCCGGAGTCAGTCGCAGTTCCTTCTACGCGCACTTCGCCAGCCTGGACGAGCTCGCGACCGAGTTCCTGCGCCTCAGGCTTGCCGAGATCGCCGCGGAGGGAGCCGAGCTCCGCCGAGAAGACCTGATCGCCCCGGCCGCTGCCGCGCGCATCAGCTATGGCCGGCTCGTCGCTCACCTGGTCGAGAACTACGTGCTGTACTCGACCGTGCTCGAACTGCCGCTTACTCGCGGCGCTTTCGAGCAGATCGTCGGCGTGCTCGCCGGCCGCCTGACCAACAGTGTGATTGAGGCGGGCGATGTTCCGTCCGGCGTCAAACCCGACCTGGTTGCCACCTATGTGGCCGGCGGAGTGATGACGTTGCTGAGTTCGTGGATCCGCGGTGACACGGATGTCTCGGACGATGAATTGGTCGACCAGCTCGTCGCCATGTTGCCCCCGTGGCTGCTCGATCCGCAGGAGGAGCTGCTCACCACCTAGTCGTCGCCACCACCCTCACCACAACCGCTTGCCGCACCCGCCTGAAGAAGAAAAAAGGACATCTGAGATGAATTTCACCGTTGGGGAAACCCTTGTCTACCCGCACCACGGAGCGGTCACCATCACCGAGCTCTCGACGATCACAGTCAAGGGTGAGCAGAAGGAAGCGATGACGCTCCGGGTGCACACGAGCGAATTGATGATCAAGCTGCCCATCGCGAACGCCGAACTGGTGGGCGTGCGCGATGTCATCGATGACGAGGGACTTCAGGCCGTCTACGCCGTGCTGCGCGAGCCGTTCGTCGAGGAGGCCGCCAACTGGTCGCGCCGGTTCAAGGCCAACCAGGAGAAGATGGCCAGCGGCAGCGTGTTCCGGGTAAGCGAAGTAGTGCGTGACCTGTGGCGTCGTGACCAGGACCAGGGTGTCTCGGCCGGCGAGAAGCGCATGCTCGTGAAGGCTCGGCAGATCCTCGAGTCGGAGCTCGCGCTCGCGCAGAACTTCACCTCGGAGCAGGCAACCGCGTCTCTCGACGAGGTGCTCGCCAGCACCCTCGCCGACGTGGCCCCCGCGTCGAAGTAGTCCCACCCGTTCCAAACCCGGAAGTCGTTCGATGAGCACCCAGACAACCATCATTAGCGAAGGCACGGACTCGGCAGCACCCTTCACGGGCGCCGAGCTCCGTGCCATTCGGAACGACTTCCCGATCCTGAACCAGTCGGTCAACGGGCATCCGTTGGTCTATCTGGATTCGGGAGCGACCTCGCAGAACCCGCGCACGGTGCTCGACGCCGAGCGCGAGTACTACGAGGCACACAACTCGGCGGTGCACCGCGGTGCGCACACCCTGGCCGCGCTCGCCACCGACGGTTTCGAGAACGCCCGGTCCCGGGTGGCCCACTTCATCGGGGCGTCCGACGACGAGGTGGTGTGGACTTCGAACGCCACGGAGGCGCTCAACCTCGTGGCCTACGGCATCTCGAACGCGAGCCTGGGGCGCGGCGGCGAGGCGTCCGCGGCACTGCGGATCGGCCCGGGTGACGAGATCGTCACCACTGAGATGGAACACCACGCCAACCTGATTCCGTGGCAGGAGCTCGCGGCCCGCACCGGAGCGACGCTGCGGTTCATCCCGGTCGACGATGACGGCACGCTGCAACTGGACGAGCTCGGCCAGATCATCACCGACCGCACCAGGGTGGTGGCATTCACGCACGTCTCGAACGTGCTCGGCAGCATCAACCCGATCGAGCTCCTGATCGCCAAGGCCCATGCGGTCGATGCGATCGCCGTACTCGACGCCTGCCAGTCTGCGCCGCATCTGGCTCTGGATGTCGCGGCGCTCGACGTAGACTTCGCGGCCTTCTCCGGCCATAAGATGCTCGCACCCACCGGCATCGGCGTGCTCTACGGCAAGAGCGCCCTGCTGAACGCGCTGCCACCATTTCTTACCGGCGGCTCCATGATCACCACGGTGACAATGGAGCACACCGAGTTCCTGCCCGCGCCGCAACGGTTCGAAGCCGGCACGCAGAGGGTGTCCCAGGCGATCGCCCTCGCCGCCGCCGTGGACTACCTCGACGGGATCGGCATGGACCGCATTGCCGCGCACGAGGCACGGCTCGGTCAGCGGCTCGCCGAGGGGCTCGACCAGATCCCGGCGGTTCGCGTGCTCGGACCGGCCGTCGGCTCAGAGCGGGTAGGACTCGCCAGCTTCGACGTGCGCGGCATCCACTCGCATGATGTCGGCCAGTTCCTCGATGACCGCGGCATCGCCGTACGGGTCGGACACCACTGCGCGCAACCCTTGCACCGGCGGCTCGGGGTCACCGCATCCACCCGGGCCAGCGCCTACCTGTACACCACCGACGACGAAGTCGACCACCTGATCGCTGGCGTCGCTGACGCCGTGGACTTCTTCGGAGTGAACCCGTGACCTCATCGGAACTGCAGAGCCTCTACCAGGAGCTGATCCTTGACCACTCGCGGCACCCCCACGGCTACGGCCTGGTGCCGGGCGCCGCTGCCCAATCGCACCAGGTGAACCCCACCTGCGGCGATGAGGTGACGCTGGAACTGCACGTGACACCCGGAACAGACACGGTCGAGCACGTGCACTGGGAGGGCCACGGCTGTGCAATCTCGCAGGCCTCGGCATCCCTCTTCGTGGAGATGGCTGATGGACTGACCATGACCGAGCTGTCCGAGCGGATCGACGTGTTCCGCACGGCCATGCGCTCGCGCGGCGCGATCGAGCCCGACGAGGACCTGCTCGGCGATGCCGCGGTGCTCGGCGGGGTGTCCCGCTACATCGCCCGCGTCAAGTGCGCGATGCTGGCCTGGGTTGCTGCCGAACACGCGATCGCGCAGGTCAAGGCAGCGTAGGGCGGAGAACGGCGGCTCGGGCGGACGATTTCGGCCGATCACGTCCGCTCGAGCCACCGAACTCCGCCCGAGCTTCACTCTGTCTTCATTGAGCGATCTGTCTTCATTGAGCGATCAGTGGTCGCCGGAGTCATCCGAGTGCCCGTTGTCCTCGAGGGGAACCACAGTGACCTTTCCGATCGGCTGCGGTGCGCCGGTTGCGTCCGGCACGAAGGCATCGGTGGTGACGTACAGCGAGCCGTGACGCAGTTCGATCGCGGCGGGGGATGTCAGGTCGAGGTACTCTTCCGGCTCATCCGAGCCGGCGGGCAGCACCGACACCTGACCCTTGTCGCCTGCTCCACCGAACAGTTCGGTGACCCAGATCGTTCCGGTTCGCTGTGACACGGCGAGGTTGGTTGCGCCGACGAAGCCGGTCGCAACGCGGTCGACATCACCGTTGTCCGGGTTCACCTTGTACACCGAACCGCGCGCGCCGAGAGCGGAAGACTCCGGCCCGCCTGGCAGCGATGTCACGTACAGCCAGCCGTCCGGGCCCAGCTCCACATCAGTGGGAACCGGTTCGAAGCGGTAGTCGTAGCCGACGGTGCAGTCCGGATAGCCGACCGACGCGGCCAGCTCAGCGGTCGTCTTGATCGGGTCGAGCGCCGGCATGACTGCCACCGTCTCGACTGTTCCGTCGTGCGTCACCCGCAGAATGGAGTTGCCTCCGGCATCCGCCACATAGATCTCCTTGTCAAGCGGCAGCGTCGAGAAGGAGTTGGTGTCCACCACGCCGTCATAAGTGGCGGGAATGAACGGGAACCTGGTCTCGTCGATCAGGTTGGCGCACTCCTCGGGCAGGTCGACGAATCCGTAGGTGTTCTCCTCATCGGGGTTCTCGTCGGCCTCATGTTCGTAGATGTCCGCCACTTCTGTGACGTCACCGCCGTCGGAGTCCACCGACATCAGCTTCGAGTAGGTGTGGTCGTTCGAGGTTTCGACGAAATAGACGGTGTCACCGCGCGTGGATGCCGCGTTCAGTGACCGCCCATCGCTGGCAAGGGCGATATCCGTCTTGTTTCCGTCAGTGTCGACCTTGGTGAGCTTGCCGACGAAGTTCTGGGTGACGAAGACGTCGCCGTCACTGTTCACGCCGATGCTGAGCGGGGTCACCAGTCCGTCGGTGAGTGTGCGTGAATCGCCAGGCGGGGGCACATCAGACCGAGAGTCGTCGGATGCTTGCGCTGCGGTTGCCGCGCCGAGCGACGCAGCCACCGTGACAGTGACGGCAAGTAATGCCGTGTGGGTTCTCACTGGTTTCTCCTTTGACTCGAGTGTTCAGGAGAACCGGCTTCGAAGACTCAGGAGAGCGCGGCAGCGCGCGGGATCGAAGCCCAGATCTCCCGGTGGCGGAACCAAACACGCCAACGACAGCAAAGTAACTCCGCCCTCGGCGGGGGTCGATGGGGATAACCACATTCACGACCGCATTTGCGGCTGAGGGGTGCTGTAACGAGCGGATGCCGGCTGCCGCGCGTGTGCGGCAGCCGGCATCCGGCGCAATCTTCGTTCGAGACCTGTGACTACGCCGCGGTGGCCTTCGCAGGTTCGGGCGTGCTGTCGTCGGTGCCGCGCAGCCGCCCGATGCTGTTCATCACGTGGTACACGACGATGGCCGCGACGGTGCCGAGGATGATGCCGCCGAAGCTGAATGCGCCGGCGTTCCAGGTGAAGTTCGCGATCGCCACGATCAGGGCGATGCCCGCGGTCATCTGGTTCTTCGGCTTACCGAAGTCCACCCGGTTCTCAACCCAGATGCGCACGCCGATGATGCCGATCAAGCCGTACAGCGCGGTGGTCACGCCGCCGAGCACGCCTTCAGGGATGGTGAAGATGATCGCGCCGACCTTGGGGGAGAGGCCGAGCAGGATCGCCACGATGCCGGCAACCCAGTAGGCCGCGGTCGAGAACACCCGGGTCGCTGACATCACGCCGATGTTCTCGCCGTAGGTGGTGGTCGGCGAGCCGCCTCCGAGGCCGGAGATCACGGTGGCGATGCCGTCCGCGAACAGGGCGCGCCCGGTCAGCGGGTCGAGGTTGCGGTTGGTCAGCTGGCCGATGCCCTTCACATGGCCGACGTTCTCGGCGATCAGGGCGAGTACGACCGGCAGGAACATCAGGTACAGCACGATGTACTGGCCGTCGAAGACCGGGGCGGTGAAGGTCGGCAGTCCGACCCAGGGGGCGTCGCCGACGGCACTGAAGTCGACCTCGCCCATCAGCCAGGCGGCGATATAGCCGATGACCACGCCGATGATGATGGACAGGCGGCCGATGAAGCCGCGGAACAGCACGGTGACAAGGATGACGCTGGCGAGGGTGATCAGGGCGACGAGTGGCGAGGCCTCGAAGTTGGCCTTCGCGGCGGGCGCCAGGTTGAAACCGATCAGGGCGACGACGGAGCCGGCGACGACCGGGGGCATGAGCGCGTTGATCCAGCGGGTGCCGGAGAGGTGCACGATCAGGCCGACGATCGCAAGCAGCGCACCGACCACGATCATGCCGCCGAGTGCGACGCCGTGTCCGCCGGAGGCCTCATTGGCCGCCAGGATCGGCGCGATGAACGCGAACGAGGAGCCGAGGTAGCTGGGCAGCTTGTTCTTCGTGATGATCAGGAACAGCAGCGTGCCGATGCCGGAGAACAGCAGGGTCGTGGCTGGTGGAAAGCCGGTGATCACCGGAACCAGGAAGGTCGCGCCGAACATGGCGACAACGTGCTGTCCGCCAAATCCGATCGTGCGCAGCCAGCTCAGGCGTTCTTCGGGGTAGACGATTTCGGAGGCGGCGACGTTCTTGCCGTCGCCATGCAGCTTCCAGGGCAGTGCCATTCGAGTCCTTACAGTGTTTGGGGCCGCATAGAGATTACCCGTCAGTGGCCGGTTGGGCGCGGGGACTCGCGGCCTGACCGTCACAAGTGAGACTCGATACCGGGTTCCCGCCGCCAGGGGGAGTGCGCAGACCACTCCCGCGGCTGTGACAGAGTTGAAGATATGGAACCCGGCCAGATCTTCGCCCTTGTCTGGGGTGCCATTGCTATCGTCTTCGGCGTCTGGTTGCTGACCAGGCGTCACCGCATCGCCCAGCTTGCTCGCGCAGAACGAGAGCGCAAGGGAACCAGCCTCGGCAAACGCACACAGACTCCGATCGCGCTCGGCCTGGCCGGAACGCTCTTTCTGGTCGTCGGCCTGGCCGTGACGGTCAGCATGATCGTCGTGATGCAACGCTGAGAGCCGCGTGTCACTCCTCGATCAGCTAGACGTCCCTGCTCTTCTCGGCCACACCGAGCCGCTGCAGGTCTCCGCGATCACCCTGGTTGTGATCCTCACCGGAGCAATCGCGTTGTCGATCCCACGGGCCACCTGGCGATGGTTCGGACTGTTCACCACCCTCGTGCACGAGCTCGGGCACGCGTTCGCCGCCCTGGTGACCGGGCGGCGGGTCACCGGCATCCACGTGCGCTATGACCATTCCGGCTCCACCGTGTCGGTCGGCCGCGGATTCTCGTCGGTGTTCTCGGCGTTCTTCGGCTATCCGGCGCCGGCACTGGTCGGCTACGGGCTGCTCTGTGCGGTATTCAGCGGCTACACCAACGCCGCGCTCATGGTCGGCACCAGCGTCATCCTGCTCACGCTGATCTTCATCCGGAACGGTGTCGGGTTCCTCGTGGTGGCAGCATCCGCGGCGGTCTCCGTTGCTCTCTGGCTGTGGGCGGACCCGACGATTCAGGGATATGCCCAGCTCGTGCTCGGCGTCGCGCTGCTGGTCGGTGCAGTGCGAGGTCTGGCGACGGTGGTCAGCGTGCACACGTCGCGTCGGCGATCGCTCGAAACCTCAGATGCCTACATCCTGTTCCGGCGCACGCACGTGCCGTCAGCGCTGTGGCTGCTGGCGTTTGCGTTGCTGATCGGCTGGTGCGTCTGGGGCGCCTCGACCCTGGTGCTCGCCGCCGTCTGACCGGCCTGCGGCGGCCGCTCACCCTCAACCCTTTCGTTTCGGGCACGGCGGGCGTACCGTCACGGTCATGAGCGTCTTGGAGGCCATCGGCACCACCCCCCTCGTTCAGCTGCCGGATCACTCGAGCCGTGGTGCGATCTGGCTCAAGCTTGAGGGCGGGAACCCGACCGGTTCCTACAAGGACCGGATGGCCCTGGCGATGGTTCGGGAGGCGGAACGCGACGGGCGACTGGCCCCCGGGCAGGGTGTGGTCGAGTACACCGGCGGAAGCACCGGCAGTTCCCTGGCCCTGGTGTGCGCACTCACGGGGCATCCGCTGCACATCATCACCTCCGATGCGTTCGCGATGGAGAAGCTACGAACCATGGAGGCATTCGGGGCTCACCTGGAGGTGATTCCGTCACCGACGGGCATCACCCCAGATCTCATCACTCGGCTCAGGGCACGCGCCGCGGAAGTCGCGGCCGAGCTCGGCGCGTACCAGACCGATCAGTTCAACAACCGTGACATGGTGCACGGCTACGAGCAGATGGGCCAGGAGATCGTGGACGCGTTGCCCTCGGCTGACGCCTATTGCGGTTACATCGGCACCGCGGGATGCTTCCTCGGCGTCACCCACGCGTTGCGCGCCTCGTGGCCCGACATCCGCCTGGTCGCGGTGGAACCGGCGGAGTCTGCGGTGCTCTCCGGAGGGCCGCCCGGAACCCACCGGATTGAGGGCGGCGGCGTCGGGTTCGTGCCGCCCCAGCTCACCCCGGCCGACTTCGACGAGGTCATCGCCGTGTCTACCGCCGACGCGTTTGCCAAGGCGCGCGCTGCGGCGCCCGAGTGGGGCGTCTTCTCGGGACCATCGACCGGCGCGAATCTCGTGGCAGCGGAACAGCTCGCTACCCGTCTCGGGCCCGGCTCCACCGTCGTCACCGTGCAGGTCGACACCGGTCTCAAGTATCTCGCTGGAGAGCTGTATCGCTAGCGCGGAGCGTCTGATCGCACCAGAAACCCGGCACTGAAGAGAGGCTGCCCGATGACCACCGGCATCCAGGAAGATGACTCATCGATACCGCGCCCGTTGCTCGCCTCACTTCGCGATCCCGAGCCCGGCGTTTGGCGAGCGGGGTACCTGCTCGTGGTCGTGATGATCATTGCCTCCTACGCGTTGTGCGCGGCCCAGACGACTCCCAACCCGAGTGCTCCTGCCCTGGTGATCCAGCTCGTCACGGTCGCGGTGGTGTTGCGCGTTGCACACATGAGCCGAACGATCCGGCGGATTGGCTGGGCTCTGGTTGCGGTCGCCGTGGCCGGGGTGCTTGTGGTGTGGATAGCCGGTGCCAGCGGGCGGTTGCTGGACCTCGTGCTGTCGGGGACGTCGGCGGTGGCGTATCTGGCGGCACCCATTGCGATCGTGATCCATCAAATTCGTCGGCGGCTCATCGACGGTCAGGCCCTGCTCGCGGCGATCTCCGCATACATCCTCATCGGAATGTGGTTCACGTTTCTCTACAATTTCGTCGGGCTGCTCTCGGCCACGTCGATTTTTGGACCGGGGCAGGTCAACTCGCTCGGAAGCCAGGTGTTCTTCTCCTACACCACGCTGACTACGACCGGTTACGGCAATGTCGTCCCCACGGGTCCACTGCTGCAGAGCATCGCCATTGCCGAAGCGATCACCGGCCAGCTTTTCCTGGTCATTGCGGTGGCGCGGATCGTGACCGGATTGGATCCGCGAACCGCTCGGGAACTGGCAATGGAGGCGAAAGAATCGCGGAGGGCGAGGAAGGTTGCCGAGGCGGGGAAATCGGCGGCAGCGAAAGCGGCACGGGAGTCGGAGACGCCGTAGAACACCCCGGCTCGCGTCGCCGATCATGGGTTCGCAGCGGATCCGCAGCCGCGCACGGGGCATCGCGGCTTACGGTCGAGTATGGGTGATCACGCGGGGAGCAGTCTCGGGGCCACCCGCTGGCGCCCCGGACGGCACGGACGTCGCGAACCGCCCGCGTGGACACTCTCGCTCGCGGAGGGCGATGACGTGGGGTTCTTCGGGCCAGGGAGCGCGGTGTGGACGGTCAACGGCGCGTTGCCCACCCTCGTGGCCGGCATCCGCGCCCTGTTGTTGCAGACGCTGCATCCGGGCGCCATGGCCGGTGTGCACGACCACTCTCGGTACGGCGACGACCCGCTCGGGCGGCTCGACGGCACCGTGCGCTGGGTCGCCACCACAACGTTCGGCGACCGGCGCAGTGCGACTGCGGCATCCGCCTTCGTCTCCCGCCTTCATGAGCGGGTCACCGGCACCTATGTCGACGCCCGCGGGGTGGAGCGCCCCTATGCGGCGAACAGCGAGGAGCTGCTGCGTTGGGTGCACGACGCGTTCACCGAGGCGTTCATCGGCGCGCACCTGCTCTGGGGCGGGCCGATCCCCGGCGGCGCCGATGCGTACGTGCGGGAGTGGGCGCAAGCGGGCCAGCTGATGGGGGTTCAGAATCCACCGACCACGGTTGCGGAGCTCCGCGCCGAGATGACCGGGTTCCTCGAGGATGCGAAGCCCGATGAGCGGGTCGTGGAAGCCGTCCGCTTCCTGCGCCGACCGGGGCTGCCCGGCCTCACCGGCAAGGCGTACCCAATTCTGTTCGGGGGAGCCGTAGCGTCGCTCGACCCGCGCTACCGCGAGTTGCTCGGGCTACGCCGCCCGTGGTGGCCGGCGGTCACCCTGACGAGGCTGCTGCTGGTCGTCGGCAAACGGGTGCTCGGGCCGGTCTCGCCGAGT
Source organism: Microbacteriaceae bacterium (assembly GCA_040513215.1). GTDB lineage: Bacteria > Actinomycetota > Actinomycetes > Actinomycetales > Microbacteriaceae > Ruicaihuangia. Next base: position 43,959 of record JBEVDR010000212.1, read on the forward strand.
GAACAGAACGCACGCGCCCGGGTGGCGAGACTGGCGAGGGACGCCGTCCGCTGATTCCTGGCTGCCGGTAAGGAGAAATCGTGTCTTCCCCTCTTGCTTCCGCCGCTGGCCCCATCGCTCTCGTCGCCGGCCTCGCCTTCGCGGCGGTTGACCTGGGACGGTTGCTCACGAACAACCCCGCTGCGGACAGGATCACGGCGCTGCAAGAAATCCCGTTCATCGTTGCCAACGCGCTGTACTTCGTGGTGTGCGTCGGCCTGGTGCTGGCATTGGTCTCGGTGTACCTGAGGTTCGCCGATGACGCGGGCGGGCTGGGCGCGGTCGCCTTCTGTTTCGCGCTGGTCGGCAGCATGGACATGGCCGGCAACATGTGGTTCGACGGCTTCGCCGGCCCGTGGATTGCGGATGTCGCGCCAGAGGCAATTCGCGCCGGGGGATCGGGAACGCTCGCGATCGGCGGATTGTCCAGTTATGTTCTGTTCGCGCTCGGCTGGATAGTGTTCGGCCTCGCCGGCTGGCGCGCACGGATGTTCCCCGTGTGGCTGGGCCTGGTGTTCGTCGTGTCCGGCATCCTCGGATACAACGCCGGCCTGCCGCCCTACGGGATCCCGATCGGGCTGGCCATGGCGACGCTCGGTTGGTGGATCATCCGGAGTGCTCGGCGAGTCGGCCCGGCGAGCACCCCGGAGACGGGCGTCTAACCGCCGATCAGGGCCTCGATGGGTCCGCGAGCGAAGTAGACCAGGAAGCCGGCTGCGACAACCCAGAGCAGCGGCGAGATCTCCTTCGCCTTTCCGGCGAGCGCGCGCACGATCACCCAGCTGATGAACCCGACGCCGATGCCGTTCGCGATGGAGTAGGTGAGCGGCATGACGAGCACCGTCAGGAAGACGGGCAGCCCGATCGAGAAGTCAGTCCAGTCGATCAGGCGAATCTGCGACACCATGAGCACACCGACGATGACCAGCGCGGCGCCCGCCACCTCGAGCGGCACCACCTGGGTGAGCGGGGTGAAGAACATCGCGAGCAGGAACAGCACGCCGGTGACGACGTTCGCGAGCCCGGTGCGGGCGCCCTCGCCCACGCCCGCGGCGGAGTCGATGAAGATCGTGTTCGACGAGGACGACGTGGCCCCGCCCGCGACGGCGCCGAAGCCCTCGACGATGAGCGCGTGCTTCATCCGGGGGAAATTGCCCTTGTCGTCCTGGAGCCCGGCTTCCTTGGTGAGACCGGTGAGGGTACCGACGGCGTCGAAGAAGTTCGTGAAGACGAGCGTGAACACGAGCATGATGGCGGCGAGCCAGCCGATCCGCTCGAAGGCGCCGAGGTCGAACGCGCCGACGAGTCCGAGGTCGGGTACCGCCACGATCGCCTCGGGCAGGGTGGGCACGTTCAGGTTCCAGCCGGCCGCGTTCGGGCCATCCGCGGTGAAAGAGGGGCCGATCTTGAAGATCGCCTCGGCGACGATGGCGATGACGGTGGAGGCGAGGATGCCGATCAGCAGCGCACCCTTGACCCTGCGCGCCATCAGCACACCCATGATCAGCAGGGCAATGACGAAGACGGCGGTGGGGATCGAGGTGACCGATCCGCCCTCACCGAGCTGCACCGGCGGGGACGCTGCGCCACTGGAGCGCACGAAACCGGCATCCACCAAGCCGATGAACGCGATGAACAGGCCGATGCCGACGGTGATCGCGGTCTTCAGCTGCGCCGGCACCGCGTTGAAGATGAGCGTGCGGAGGCCGGTGGAGGCGAGCAGCACGATCAGCAGGCCGTTGATCACCACGAGGCCCATCGCCTCGGCCCAGGTGACCTGGCCGACGACGTTCACGGCGAGGAACGAGTTGATGCCGAGGCCGGCAGCCAGCCCGAACGGCAGCCGTGCGACGGCACCGAACAGGATCGTCATGACGCCCGCGGTGAGCCCCGTGACCGCGGCGACCTGCCCGTTCTGCAGCCATCCGCCCTCGACATCGAGGGTCGCCTGGTCGGCGCT
>JBEVDR010000213.1:0-11155 GCA_040513215.1 Microbacteriaceae bacterium
GCACATCGTGCGCTGCGCCGCCGCTCGCCCCGAGGCGCGCGACAACGCTTCCGGCCGATCTTGTGGCGTTGCCACAACGGCATTGCCCTTCCCGTGGTAGGTAGAGTGAAGCGCGTGACCGCTGCAGACAGTACCCCGGCTCCCGACCTCTATACGACCGCTGGCAAGCTCGCCAACCTCAAGGAGCGCTACCACGAGGCCGTGACCGCGAGCGGGGAAGCCGCCATCGCGAAGCAGCATGCCAAGGGCAAGAAGACCGCCCGTGAGCGCATCGAGGCGCTCCTCGACCACGGCTCCTTCGTCGAGCTCGACGAGTTCGTGCGGCACCGCACCCACGCCTTCGGCATGGAGAACAAGCGCCCGTACGGCGACGCGGTCGTCACCGGAACCGGCACCATCCACGGCAGGCAGGTCGCCGTCTACTCGCAGGACTTCACCATCTTCGGCGGGTCGCTCGGCGAGGTCGCCGGCGAGAAGATCATCAAGGTGATGGACTTGGCGTTGAAGACCGGGGTACCGATCATCGGCATCCTCGACTCCGGCGGCGCGCGCATCCAGGAGGGCGTCGTTGCCCTCGGCAAGTACGGTGAGATCTTCCGCCGCAACACCCAGGCCTCCGGCGTCATCCCGCAGATCTCGATCATCTGCGGCCCCGCCGCCGGTGGCGCGGTGTACTCCCCCGCGCTCACAGACTTCGTGATCATGGTCGACAAGACCAGCCAGATGTTCGTCACCGGCCCCGACGTGATCAAGACCGTCACCGGTGAGGATGTCGGCATGGAGGAGCTCGGCGGCGCGCTCACCCACAACAAGATCTCCGGCGTCTCCCACTACCTCGCGAGCGATGAGGATGACGCGCTCGACTACGCGCGCACCCTGCTCGGTTACCTTCCCGACAACAACCTGGCCGAGCTGCCGGTGTACGAGAGCGAAGCCGAACTCGAGGTCACCGACTCCGACCGCAAGCTCAACACGGTCATCCCTGACTCGCCGAACCAGCCGTACGACATGATCACGGTCATCGACCATGTCACCGACGAGGGATCCTTCCTGGAGGTGCAGCCGCTGTTCGCGCCGAACATCGTCATCGGCTTCGCCCGTGTCGAGGGCCGCTCGGTCGGCATCATCGCCAACCAGCCGAACGCGATGGCCGGCACGCTGAACATCGACGCCGGCGAGAAGGCCTCCCGCTTCGTGCGCTTCTGCGATGCCTTCTCGATCCCGATCATCACCCTCGTCGACGTGCCCGGCTACCTGCCCGGCACCGATCAGGAATGGACCGGCGTCATCCGCCGCGGCGCCAAGCTGCTATACGCGTATGCCGAGGCCACCGTGCCGCTGGTCACCGTGATCACCCGCAAGGCTTACGGCGGCGCGTACATCGTGATGGGCTCCAAACAGCTCGGTGCCGATCTCAACTTCGCCTGGCCGACCGCAGAGATCGCGGTGATGGGTGGCCAGGGTGCCGTGAACATCCTGTACCGCACGGAGATCCGGGATGCCGAGCAGAACGGTGAGGATGTCGCGGCGGTGCGCACCAAGCTCGCGAACGAGTACACCTACAACGTGGCCAGCCCGTTCCTCGCTGCCGAGCGCGGCGAGCTCGACGGCGTGATCGAGCCGGCGGCAACGCGCGTGGCGATCATCAAGGGCCTGCGCGCGCTGCGCGGCAAGCGGGCGCAGCTGCCGCCGAAAAAGCATGGGAACATCCCGCTGTGACCGACGCAAGAACAGGTCTCGACATCCGGGTGCATGCCGGCGACCCGACCGATGCGGAGCTCGCCGCGGTGCACGCGGTGCTCGGCGCCGCCGTGCAGGAGATTTCCGATCACTCGAAGCGGGTCTCCGAATCCGGTCCGTCGCTGTGGGAGCGTTCGGACCGATCGCTGCGGAAGCCGCTGCGCCACGGGGCCGACGCGTGGCGGTCATTCGGCGTCTGAGTAGACAGGGCTGTCTGACCCTTCGCGTACCCCGATTAGGGGTAGCCTGCTGCCGTGGTACCGCGTTCTGGAGCCAAACTCTGGGCGGTGCGCACGAAAATTGTCCCCCTGGTGTCCCCCTAAATGACGACTTTCGCTCTTCCCCTCGGGACAGCAGTATTGATATTGCTAGGTGCTCCTCTTCGGAGGACTCACTGACCAGATCATTAGCCGACTAGGGTAAGCGGGCTAATGACTTGGGGGCGAGTCAAGGTGATATTCGGGTTGTTGCCTTGACTCGGGGTTAGCGAAGGGCCGCACGGGATGTGCGGCCCTTCCATCGTTAACGGGACGCTGTGGCCCTCAGGACGCTACGGCGTCGGGGTGCGCGGGATCTCCAGCCAGAGGGCGACTTCGTCGTCCTCGTCGGGCTCCTGGCCGAGGGCGCTCGCGACGGCGGCCCCTCCGCCGCCGCTCAGACCGACCACGGTGACCGCGACATCCGATCCTTCTGGCACGGTGCGGGCGATCACCCGCTCGGCGGTGGTGTCCCGCAGGGCATCGGCGAGCTGGTCAAGCACCACATCCAGCTCCGGCCCGGACAGGTCGTCGATCCCGCCCTCATCGAGCAGGGTGACCGTGGCGCCGCGCCGCCGCGCCGCCATCACCTGTTCCCGCACCGAATCGTTCAGCAGTTTACGGCCGCGGATCTCGTCGCGGATGGCACCCTCCAGGTGCAGGCACTCCCGACGTTCCGCCGGGGTCAACGCTCCGCCCCGGCGCACGATCTGCTGGAGCATGGGCAGCGCCATCATGCTCGTCTGCTGCAGCCGGAACTGCCGCTCGTAGAGGTGCGCCTCCTGCGCGGCGTGCCACTCGGCCGCCTCCCGCTCGGCTGATGCGAATCGACGCGCATCGAGCGTTGCCTTCCAGATCGCGACACTCAGGACGTGCGACACGGCCACCCAGACGACGCTGCCGATCACGCCGAGGGCGGCGAGCGACATGGGGCCCGACCAGATGACGGTCTGCACGACGAGGAAGCCGACGCCGATCCATGCCCAGAGGTGCCGGCGCCGGGTGGAGGTGATCGTCATCAGCGTACCCACTGCGGCGATGTACCAGGTGGCGTAGCCGTTGCCGCCTTCGCGGTTCGGGTCGAGCTGGCTGGTGACAAGCAACGGCAGGGCGATCACGACGGCCACGTTGACGATCGCGAGCCAGAGCGGCATGCGCCTGGATCCGAGCGGCATCAGGCTGGCCACGGTGGCGATGGCGTAGGCGACCATGGCCAGCACGATCGGCGCTGCCGACTCGGCGTAGGTGCCCAGCAGCGAGTAGGCGGCGAGCACCAGGTGGTAGGCCGAGAACAGCGCGCCCATGCCCACGATCAGCGCGCGGGGTACCCCGATGTTCACGGCTGGGCCTCCTCGTCGACGGCGACCCGACCCGCGGGTTCGGCGCTCATGCCGGCGACCGGCACAGCCTCGGGGCAGGGCCAGCGCATGCTGATCACGGTTCCGGAGCCTGGTGCGGTTGCGACATCCGCCCGTCCGCCCACGTTCGCCAGACGCTCGATGATGGAGACCCGCACGCCGAGGCGTTCGTTCGGCACCGTGCGCAGGTCGAACCCGACCCCATTGTCGCCCACCTCGACCTGCAGTCCGTTCTCGGCGCCGGTCACACTCACCCAGCGCCGCACCACGGTGCCCGCGTGCTGACTGGAGTTCACGGCGGCCTGCACCGCGGCGGAATACAGGGCCTCGGCGGCGGCAACCGGCAGCAGGGCGGTGCCGACGTCTCGCACCGACACGGAGGCATGACCGGGCAGCGTGCCGACCGCGTCGGCGATGCGCTTGGCGACAACGCTCGACCGCACGGTGGAGCCATCCGCGGGCACGCCGGTGGCCGCATCGCTCAGGTGACCGATCGCCCGGCCGGCCATCTCGGCCGACAGTTGCTGGGCCTCCGGGCTGTGCGCGCGGCCCGCGGCGAGCAGGGTGGTGAGCACGCTGTCATGCACGATGGCATCGACCTCCACGCGCTCCACATCGGTGGCGTGCTGGCGCACCGCGTAGCCATACCGGTTCAACGCAGTGGCCTGCGCCGCGTCGACCGATGACGACGCCTGCCGCAGCATGGTGACGATGATCATCACCGCACCGCCGAGGATGATGGCGTACACGGCATCAAGCACCGCTTGCGGTGGGGAGACCGCACCACCCGGCGCGGTGAGCCGGATCAACCCGTACAGCGCCGGCACGACAAAGAGGTATGCGGTGGCGAGGCGGGTCGAGAAGCTGATCGCCGCCGTCGCGGTGGCGACGGTGAGCAGGTAGTACAACCAGTGGTTGGAGCTGGTAACCATCTGCGGGTGGGTCACCGCAAACGGCCAGCTGAGCAGCGCCACCAGGTAGACGATCGCCACCAGGCCGTGCGCGGGCCGAACCCAGCGTTGCAGGATCGAGGCGAGAACCGCGATCAGCAGGCTTCCGCCGATCGCGGTGAGGGCGGCGGCCGCCCAGACCGGGTTGGCCTGATCGATCTGGCCGAGCATCGCCGGCAGGGTCTGCGCGGCGAACACGATGCCGAACGCCGCAACGCTGCGCGAGATGATCGATTCGACCCGCCGGCGGCTGATCGGGTTGCGCGGCTGCTTGTCAGCCAGCGCGGGAGGCTGGTTAGCGCTCATCGCCGGCATCGGGGTCAAGCCCGGGGAGGATGCCGTCCTCGACTGCTCGACGGAGCAGGTCTACCTTGGTGGGCGCGGGACGGCCCACCTCCACATACTTCACCCGGATGCGGTCAAGGTATTCGCGGGCGGTCGAGTAGCCGATGCCGAGCTGTTCTGCGGCGAGCTTGAGCGGCAGCCCCGACGCGTACAGGTGCAGGATCTCGCGTTCCCGGCGGCCGAGTTGTGCCTTGGCGAAGTCGCGGTCGGCGTCGATCGCACTGGCCCACTCGAGGTTATTCAGCACCTCGCCGCGCGCCACGGTGGCGGCGGCGGCCAGCACGGTGGAGGTGGCCGATGACTTGGGGATGACGCCCGCGGCCCCGGCGGCGAGCGCCTCGCGCACGCTGGCGACCCGGTCGGCGATGGAGTGCACGAGCACGGCAGCGCCGAGCGCCTGCACCCGCTTCACGTTCTCGGTGACGGTGGACCCGTCGCCGAGCGACAGGTCGAGCACTACCACGTCGCATTCGCGTCCGGCCAGGGACTCGACCAGGTCTTTCACCGTGGGCGCTGCCACAACGAAGTCGAAGCCCTCATCGATGAAAGCGGCCTTGAGTCCGAGGCGCACCGATTCGTGGTCGTCGACAACTGCGACCCGCACCGGCCTCGCCTGAGCGCCTGCTGGAGCCATCGTCACCCTTCAACCCCCGAAATTCTACCCCGTTCGGGGCACACGCGTACCGATTCCATCGTATCGGTGCTCAGGCGCGTCGGAGTGTCCCGATCGCTTCGACGTGGTGCGTGTTGGGGAACATGTCGAGCGCCCGCAGCTCGGAGAGCTCGTAGCCGCGCTCGTGGAACAGGTTCACGTCGCGGGCGAAGGCCACCGGATCGCACGCCACGTAGATCAGCTGCGCCGGTTGCAGGTCGACGAGGGAGTCGACGACCTCCCGCCCGGCGCCGGATCGCGGCGGGTCGAGCACGATGGTTGCGGCACGCAGTCTGGCGCGTTCTTCGTGCCCGGCGGTTGCCGCCAGTTCACGCACCCAGCGTTCCACCCTCGCGGTGACCGCCTGGGCGCCCAGCCAGTCAGACAGGTTTTCAGAGGCGTGGTCGGTGGCATCCGCGTCGGATTCGACGCTGGTGATCCGCACGCCGCGGCCGTACTTGTCGCCGATCGCCGCCGCGAGCAGGCCCACCCCGCCGTACAGGTCGAGGTTCGCCGCCTTCGGGTCGAACAGGCTGTCATCAATCGCGCGCTGCACCGCCTCGGTGAGGGTCTCGGCCGCGTGCCGGTGTACCTGCCAGAAGCCGGAGTCGAACAGCTGGAACTGCCGGTCCCCCACGGTTTCGGTGATCACGCTCTTGGCCTGGTCGCCGATCCGCAGCCGCGGGCTGCCGCTGGACGGCGCCAGGATGTCGATCGACTCCACTCCCGGGAACCGGTCGGCGAGCGGCGCCACTTCCTCCAGCGCGCTGGTCGCGAGCGGCAGGTTGTCCACTGCGATCACCCGGTGCGACCGGGCCGCGTACGGGCCGGGGCGGCCACTGTCGTCTACGTGCAGCCGCAGGCGGGTGCGCCAGCCGGTGCCGTCGTCCGGTCCGGGCAGGGCCTCGACCACGACATCCGATTCGACCTTCGCCATGCGCTGCAGCGAGTCGACCAGCACCTGCCGTTTCAGTTCACGCTGATGCTCGACGGTGATGTGCCCGAACTCGGCACCGCCGGCGCGATGCTCGGGGGCGCGCTCCACACTCGCGGCACTCCAGATGTGCTCACGCCGATGCGGGCTCGCGTCGAGTACCTCCACCGTGTCCGCTCGCCAAAAACTCTTCTTGCGGTCGTCGCTGATGCGCGCGTGCACCCGTTCACCGGGGATCGCGTCGGTCACGAAGATGACGCGTCCTTCGTGCCTCGCGACGGAGATTCCGCCGTGGGCAATATTGGTAACCTCAAGCTCGACGTCGCGTCCGATCCATTCACCCATACTTCGAGCATAGGAGCCTTGGTGCGCCTTTACCTCGCCTCGACCTCTCCGGCCCGGCTCGCCACGCTGCGCTCGGCCGGAATTGAACCGGCCGGCCTCATCAGCCCGGGAGTCGACGAAGACGCCGTGGTCGCCGCGATGCCCCCGCACACCCCGCAGCAGATGGTGCTGGAGTTGGCGAGGGCCAAGGCGAGCGCTGTGATCGGGCAGCTCGTTGACGGCGAGCCGATCGACGGGTTCATTCTCGGTGGTGACTCGGCGTTCGAGCTGGATGGGGAGATTTTTGGTAAGCCGCATACGACGGATGTCGCGCGCTCCCGCTGGGCGCGGATGGTGGGGTCGACCGGGGTGCTGCACTCCGGGCACTGGTTGATCGACCACCGCGGCGGCAGCGTCCAGGGCAGCGCGGGAGGCATTGTCTGTAGCGGCGTCGGCGCGGTCGAGTCGGCCCGGGTGTCGTTTGCCGATGACATCTCCGCCGCCGAGATCGACGCGTATGTGGCCACCGGCGAGCCGCTGCAAGTGGCCGGCGCGTTCACGATCGACGGGCGCGGTGCCGCGTTCATCTCGGGCATCAGCGGCACCCCGAGCGCGGTGATCGGGCTGTCGGTGCCGACGCTGCGCGAGTTGCTGCACAACGGTTTCGGGGTTGAGTTCCACCACTTCTGGAACCATTAGCTTGTAGGTCTGCACCACAGTCCGGCGCAGGTTTTTGTGGGCGGCGTCCAATTCCGACGGCCATCCCGCCCGTAGGCTGGATAACTATGGCTCGCATCACGAAGGTTCTCATCGCCAACCGCGGAGAAATCGCGGTCCGCGTCATCCGCGCCGCCCGCGACAGCGGCATCCGCTCCGTCGCCGTCTACGCCGACCAGGACCGCGACGCGCAGCACTCCCGTCTCGCCGACGAGGCGTATGCGCTGGACGGTACCACCTCGGCCGAGACCTACCTCGTGATCGACAAGATCCTCTCCATCGCCCGCCGCTCCGGCGCCGACGCCGTGCACCCCGGATACGGCTTCCTCGCCGAGAACGCAGGATTCGCGCAGGCGGTCATCGATGCCGGCCTGGTCTGGATCGGCCCCTCCCCGGCTGCGATCGAGCAGCTCGGCGACAAGGTGTCGGCCCGTCACATCGCAGAGAAGGTGGGCGCGCCGCTGGCGCCGGGAACGCTGAACCCGGTGGCGGATGCCTCCGAGGTGCTGGCCTTCGTCGACGAGCACGGCCTGCCGGTCGCGATCAAGGCAGCATTCGGCGGCGGCGGCCGCGGCCTCAAGGTCGCCCGCACCCGCGAAGAAGTTCCGGAGCTGTTCGACTCCGCCACCCGCGAGGCCATCACCGCGTTCGGTCGCGGCGAGTGCTTCGTCGAGAAGTACCTCGACCAACCGCGCCACGTGGAGACCCAGTGCCTCGCCGACGCCGCAGGCAACGTGGTGGTCATCTCCACCCGTGACTGCTCGCTGCAGCGCCGCCACCAGAAGCTGGTCGAGGAGGCGCCCGCGCCGTTCCTCACCGACGAGCAGAATCAGGCCCTCTACGCCGCGTCGAAGGCGATCCTGCGCGAGGTCGGCTACGTCGGCGCCGGCACCTGCGAGTTCCTGATCGGCAAGGACGGCACCGTCTCCTTCCTCGAGGTGAACACCCGCCTGCAGGTCGAGCACCCGGTCTCTGAGGAGATCACCGGCATCGACCTGGTCCGGGAGCAGTTCCGCCTCGCCGAGGGCGGCATCCTCGACTACGACGACCCGGTAGCCAAGGGCCACTCGTTCGAATTCCGCATCAACGGCGAAGACCCCGGCCTGAACTTCATGCCGGCCCCCGGCCCGGTGCACGTGTTCAAGGCGCCCGGCGGGCCCGGCGTGCGCGTCGACTCCGGCGTGGTTGCCGGCGACGAGATCTCGGGCAGCTTCGACTCGCTGCTCGCCAAGCTGATTGTGACCGGCGCCACCCGTGAGGAGGCGCTGGAACGCGCCCGCCGCGCCCTCGACGAGTTCGAGGTCGCCGGGCTGCCGACCGTGCTGCCGTTCCACCGTGCCATCGTGCGCGACTCGGCGTTCACCTCGGCCCCGTTCGCGGTGTACACCCGCTGGATCGAGACCGAGTGGGTGAACGAGCTGGAGCCGTGGAGCGGCGAGCTGCTCGACGGCAAGCCCCGGGCCAAGCGGCATGCCGTGGTGGTCGAGGTCGACGGCAAGCGCATCGAGGTGTCCCTGCCGACCCGGCTGCTGCCCTCGACCGGAGCCGCGGCATCCGGTCCCGCCCCGCGCCGTCGTGCCTCCGGGGCCGTGTCCACCGTCACCGGCGACACGGTGAAGGCGCCGATGCAGGCCACCGTGGTGAAGCTCGCCGTGGCCGAGGGCGACCACGTCGTCAAGGGCGACCTGATCCTGGTGCTCGAGGCGATGAAGATGGAACAGCCGATCACCGCACACAAGGACGGCACCGTGACCGGCGTGAACGCCCCGGTGGGTGCCACCGTCTCGTCGGGTCACCTGCTGCTGTCGATCGCGTCCTAGCTGGGCTCGTGAGGGCCCACACCCACGAGCGGCGGGGCGGCGACCCTAGTTCACGATGTGCATCGCGCGCGCGGCATCCGTGATGCTGCCGGACAGCGACGGGTACACCGCGAACGCCAGCGCGACCTCGTCGACGGTGAGCCGGTGCTCGATCGCGATGGCGATCGGCAGGATCAGCTCCGATGCCTTCGGTGCCACCACCACGCCACCGATCACGGTGCCGGATCCGGTGCGGGCGAACAACTTCACGAAGCCGTCCTTGATGCCCATCATCTTGGCGCGCGGGTTCTCCGACAGCGGCAGCTTGTAGATCATGCCCTGCGCGAGTCCATCTTCGATCTGCTTCTGCGACCAGCCGACCGTTGCGATCTCGGGCTGGGTGAAGATGTTCGAGGTGACATTGCGCAGCTCGGTCGGGTTCACCGCGTCCCCCATCGCGTGGTAGACGGCGGTGCGTCCCTGCATCGACGCGACGGATGCCAGCGGCAGGAAGTCGCTGCAGTCGCCGGCAGCATAGATCGAGGGCATCGAGGTGCGCGCCACCCGGTTCACACGGATGTGACCCGAGTCGGTGAGCTGCACGCCGGCCTCTTCCAGGCCGATGCCCGCGGTGTTCGGGATGGCGCCGACCGCCATCAGGCAGTGTGAGCCCTCGACGGTGCGTCCGTCGGACAGGGTGGCGATCACGCCGTCCTTGGTGCGCTTGACGGATGCCGCCCGGCTCTTCGACAGAACGGTCATGCCGTTGCGAGTGAAGACGTCTTCGATCACCGCGGCGGCGTCGGCGTCCTCACCGGGCAGCACCTGGTCGCGGCTGGAGATCAGGGTGACCTCTGCGCCGAGTGCCCGGTAAGCCGACGCGAACTCGGCGCCGGTGACACCGGAGCCGACCACGATCAGGTGTTCGGGGGTGGCCTTCAGGTTGTAGAGCTGGGTCCAGGTGAGGATGCGCTCCCCGTCCGGCTTCGCCGAGTCGATCACGCGCGGGCTGGCACCCACCGAGACGACGATGGTGTCGGCGTCGACGGCGTCGAAGTCGGTGCCGTCGCGTCCCTTCGCCGTGGACACGACGATCCGGTTCGGGCCCTCGAGGCGTCCCTCACCCTGCACGATGCGCACGCCCGAGCGGGTCAGCAGCTTCTTCATGTCATCCGACTGGCTGCGCGCGAGCCGCAGCAGTCGCTGGTTCACCGCGGCGAGGTTCACGGCGACCTCCGGGCGCACCGGGCGTCCGTCTTCGGTTCGGGTGAAGAACTGCACGCCGAGGTCGGCGGCCTCGGTGATCGCGGTAGCCGCTTCCGCGGTCGCGATGAGCGACTTCGAGGGAACAACGTCGGTCAACACGGCCGACCCGCCGACCCCGGTTCGTTCAATCAGGGTGACCTCGGCGCCGAGTTGCGCGCCCGCGAGTGCGGCTTCGTATCCGCCTGGCCCTCCACCGAGTACTGCGATCCGTTGCTTGCGCTCAAACTGGTAGGCCATATGTCCTATTGTCTCGTGCGCGCGGGTACCTCTCCAAACAGCGTGTGAGTGGCGGATGTCGCGGCACGCTGAGCATCGTCCGCCGAAGCTCAGCGCAGTGCTGGGGCGAGGGGGCTTCGGGGTGAGCGACCATCGGCTCGCGGTTCGTCGTCGTGTTCACGAGCGAACTCCGACTTCCACTCCCGGAAGCCGTCTTCGGTGCGGCCGCGACGCCAGTGGCCCGAGATGGACAGCTGGTCGCGCGCGAGGGCGCTCGGATTGTGCCATCACGTCCATCACGTGGTTGGTGGCGCTGACATTGTCGAAGTTGACCAGGCGGCCCATCTCCCACTCGCCGATTGCAGCGACGTGTCGACGATGAGCTTGCAGCGCTCGAAACGCCGATCGTCGTGGTACTCGACGAACGCCGACTCCAGGTCGTCGTGCTTGGAGAGGGCATCCACCAGTACGACGCCGTCTTCGATCGCCTGAGCTGCGCCCTGGCCCATGTGCGGGGCGATGGCGTGCACGGCGGTCATCATGCCAGACAGTTGAAACATTGGGTGGAGAATTTTCCTGCCAGTAGCCCCTCGCCCG
>JBEVDR010000214.1:0-2560 GCA_040513215.1 Microbacteriaceae bacterium
TACCATCTCGTCGTGGCCCGCTTCGAACCGGAGAACCACGTCGACGTCATCATCGACGGCTACCGGCGGAGCAGCGCCACGCTGCCCCTGGTGGTGGTGGGCTCCGCCCCGAATCCGGGCGCGCACGCACGGAAAATCGCGACCCTGGCCCGGGACCCGCGGGTGCGATTGCTCGGCACGCTGTGGGACCAGGATCAGCTCGACCAGCTGTACGCGCACTCGGTCAGCTATCTGCACGGCCACTCGGTCGGGGGAACAAACCCGTCGCTGCTGCGCGCGATGGGAGCCAGGACCGCCGCGATCGCCTGGGATGTCAGGTTCAACCGTGACGTGCTCGGGGTCTATGGCGCGTATTTCCACAGCGCAGCGACGCTCGCGGCGCTGATCGAAGATGCCGAGTTGAACCCCCATCACACCCAGGAGGTCAGCGAGGCGTTGCAACGTCGGGCCGCGTCCCGGTACAACTGGGGCCACGTCACCGACGGCTACGAAGACCTCGCCCGGCGCCTCGTCGCCGGCTACAGCACCCGGGGACTGAGTCCGGGTCGAACCGCTCGATCACGCTGGAAGGAACCCGACGGTGCACGCGGGCCGAGCACTGCTGCGCGGGGAACTCCGTGACGCCCCTGCCCCCTGACCTGGGAATCGTGGTCGTCGCTTACGGTTCGCCGGACCTTCTCGCGCGGAACCTCGTCGAGCTCGGGCGGCGGCTGCCGCACGGCCGGGTCGTCGTCGTCGACAACTTCTCCGGGCTCGCAGCACGGGAAGCAACGACGGTGCTCTGCGAGCGGGAAGGCTGGACGTTGCTCGCCCCCGGACTCGATCTCGGCTTCGCGGCCGCGGTCAACGCCGGCGTGCGACTGCTCCGCTCGCGCGGCTGCCGACTCCTGCTGATGCTCGATCCGGCCGTGCGGATCGACGCGGCGACGCTCGTCGCGCTGGCCCTGGACTGCGCCGCGAACCCCCAGCGGCTGGTCAGCCCGCGCATCGTGCAGCCCACTGGCACGCCATGGTTCGGCGGCGGCACCGTCGACATCCGCCGGGGCCGGACCCGGACCGGCAGCGCGGCCGACAGCGCCGCACCGGGCGGCTGGCTCAGCGCTGCGTGCCTGATGATCCATGCCGGCCTGTGGGACTGGCTGGATGGCTTCGACGAGAGCTACTTCCTGCAGTGGGAGGACGTCGACCTGTCCTGGCGGTGCGTGGCCGCCGGCGGATCCCTGGTCGTGCGGGAAGACCTCACGGTCGTTCGCACGGACAGCGGCCAGGCCCCCGCCCAGCGCTCACCGTTGCAGGTCTATTCCGCCTGCCGGAATCGGCTGGCCTTCGCGGCACGGCACCTGAGCCGGCGGCATCTCATCCGTTGGCTGCTGCTCAGCCCGGTCTACGCGATGGAGGTCCTGCGGAGCGGAACCGGCGGCGATGCGGTCCGCTCCGGCAGCCCGTCCCTGACCGCGGCGCTGCGCGGCACCGGGGCCGGAATCGTGCTGGCCGTGCGGATGCTCACCTCCCCGCCGACCGGCACCGGCGGGTGCCTCCCCGTGACGGCGGCGAAATCAGCGGTTCGTTGATGCGGGTCCTGCAGTCCTTCCGGACCGGCCAGGGTGCCACCAACCCCTACCTGGTGCAGCTCGGCACCCAGCTGGGCCCGGAGACCGAGGTGCTCGGCTTCACCTGGCGCCGCGCCCTCGCCGTTCCCTACGATGTGTTCCACGTGCACTGGCCGGATTCGCTGTTGAACGGTTCGTCGTCGCTCCGCAGCCTGATCGGTCGGATGTTGTTCCGCGCCCTGCTGCTGCGTCTCTGGGTGCGTCGGCGGCGGACGGCCGTGGTGCGCACCCTGCACGATGCCCACGGCCAGCGGGCCGGAAGCCGCATCGACCGCGCGCTACTGGCGCGGCTCGACCGGCGCACGGCCCTGTGGATCCGCCTCAACCCGGCCACCCCGGTGCCGGACGGCGCCGTGGCCCGCACCATCGAGCACGGTGACTACCGGCACTGGTTCGACGCTGTCGGCAGCGAATCCCCGGTGCCGGGCCGGCTGTTGTACTCCGGGCTCATTCGTCCCCACAAGGGGGTGCCCGACCTGGTCCAGGCCTTCACCGCCCTGCCCGCCGGTCCCGACGGCGCCGCAGTCTCCCTGCGCGTGGTCGGCACACCCACCAGCACCGATATCGGCGCTGAGGTGCTCTTGGCCGCCCTCGCCGACGACCGGGTGAGCGTGTCGCTGGGCCACCTGAGCGATGCGGACCTGGCCGCGGAAATCGCCCAGGCTGAACTGGTCATCCTCCCCTATCAGGATCTCTACGGATCGGAAGCTTCGGTCCTCGCCCTGTCGTTGGCCCGGCCGATCCTGGTGCCGGCGAACGCGGCCACGAGCGCGCTGCGTGCCGAGGTCGGCCGGGGCTGGGTGTTCTCGTACACCGGCGCGTTGACCGCCCAGGTGCTCGATGACGCTCTCGCCCACTGCCGGGAAGAACAGGCGCACCGGACCGAACGGCCGGACCTGTCCGCCCGGGCCTGGCCGCTCATCGCCGCCAAACATCGAGCCGCCTACGCT
>JBEVDR010000215.1:0-9574 GCA_040513215.1 Microbacteriaceae bacterium
CAGCTTCTGCGGTTCGATCACGTACGACCAGAGCTTGTCTGCCGAGTGCATGAACCGGCGCTGGATCGTGAGCGTCTGCCGTCCGTTGGTCTCGGTCAGAGTGGCCATGAAGTTCAGGGTACGCCGGGCGGCCCCCGGTGGGGCACCCCGTCACCCGGCATCCCGACAATGCGGGGTTTCGTTAGGCGCCAGGTCGTTGCGCGATGACACAGACGGATGCCCCGAACGTCGGATGCAGGGTTACCGCAGCGCCGCCTGCTCCGCGACATCCGACGCCAGCAGCTTGCGCAACAGCCCGTCCAACGTGTCGGCCTCGTCGTCGGTCAGTCCCGAGGCCAGCAGCGCATTCACCTCGAGCGCCGCCGGACGCAACGCGTTCAGCACCTCGCGGCCGGCCGCCGTGATGGCGAGGCTGTTGCTGCGCCGGTCATCCGCGCGGCGCATCGCGTCGACGAGCCCGTGCGCCAGCATCCGTTTCAGCAGCTCGGCCAGGGTGGACTTGTCGAGCTGCGCGCGCCGCCCGAGCTCCCGCTGCGAGAGGGACTCGTGCTCGCCGAGTTCGCCCAGAAACACCAGCACGCCGTACTGCACCGAGCTGATCTCGCTCGAGACGCGGCTGGTCCAGAGCTGGGTGTGCAGCTGCAGGATGCGGCGGATGCTCAGGCTGCGGTAGCGGGATGCCTCGTCGATGACGCGCTCCTTTGCGATGGTCATGTGTGTGATCTGCCGCCACCGGGTCGTCGAAACGCCCGGCTATTTGCGGATTTCTCGAAGCTACCGCTAATCGGCATCCTACGTATACGGACGATTGTCAGATCAGGCCGCGCAGCACTTCCTCGGCGCTGACGCCTTCCAGCCGGGCCCGCCGCAGCAGGCGGGTGTGCTCCTCCGCGGTGAGCGAGAGGGTGATGGTGTGCCACTCGTCCTCAACAACCTCATCGAAGTCGAACAGCGCCGGCTCGTCGATGGCCACGGCCGACTCGGAGGCGGTGGACGCCTCGGCGAGCACGTCGAGGTCTTCGAGAGAGTCGGGCTCGCCGATCTGCTGGCTGGAGACGGATGCCGCGGAGACGCTCGGCGCCGCACCGGCCGGGTTCACGGTGACGCCCGCATCGGTGGAGCTGTGCCATCCCGGCCCGCTCGGCACGGTCAGGTTGCGCTGGTACGCCTCGGCCGCGGCCCGGGCACGGGAGTCGGCGGCCTCGTTCAGCACGTGCCCGACGTGCCCCTTCACCCATTCGAAGCGGTAGCGGCGACCGGCGATGGCCTCGTCGAGCTCCTGAAGCAGGGAGAGGTTCAACACCGGCTTGCCGTCGCCCTTGCGCCATCCCTTGGCCTTCCAGCCGCGCATCCACTTGGTGACCGCGTTGATCACGTACTGGCTGTCGCAGAGCACCAGCAGATCGTCGTCGAGGTGCGCGGTGGCCTTGAACAGCTCGAGCACTGCCTTCAGCTCGCCCTGGTTGTTCGTGGCGTGCTGCCAGCCGCCGGCTGCCCAGCAGGAGTCGTCGACGTACCAGGCCCAACCTGCGGGTCCGGGATTGCCGAGGGCGGAGCCGTCAGCGGCAGCAACGATGGTCATGCGGGCCTTTCCATGGGGACACCGCAATCGTATCGGCGCACAGGCGAGCCGCCCGCGCTGACAGCGCGCCGGTTTGTTGTCCATGCGCCTGCTGTGGGGGCCGCATCGACGACGAACGGGCGCATTGTTCCGCAATCGGAACGCTTGACCGCTGGTCAGCGGCGAACCGCGTGCCTATCGTCTTTATTAGCGCCCAACCCGCAGCACCTTGATCAAGAGTGAGGCCATCATGATGCGCTCGACGAATTCCACCCGCCCTCTCGTGCGCCGTGCGCTGGCAGGCGCCGGCCTCGCCACTGCAGCGGCCCTGATCCTCGCCGGCTGCGGCGGCACCACCGGCGACGAGCCGACCGCCACCAACGGCGACGGCGACGTCCCCACCGTGTTCGGCGCCTTCGCGACGCCGCTCGAAGAACCCTGGGACGGCGCCATCCACAGCGCCCTGCAGGCCGCCGAGGATGACGGCGACATCCAATACGACTACGTCGACAATTTGCATACCGCCGACGAGATGGAACGCGCGCTGCGCGACATCATCGACAGCCAGGACCCGGACATCATCATCGGCGACGCGTTCGCCGCTGAGGAAGCGGTGCGGGCTGTGGCCTCCGACTTCCCGGACACCGCGTTCGCGTTCGGCTCCGGCGGCGAAGAGCAAGCGCCCAACTTCAGCGTTTTCGATAACTGGATGCAGGATCCCGCCTATCTGGCCGGCATGCTCGGCGGAGGTCTCACCACCAGCGGGACCATCGGCGTCGTCGCCGCGATGCCGATCCCCGAGGTCAACCGCATCGTGAACGGCTTCATCCTCGGGGTGAAGGAAACCAACCCGACGGCCACGGTCACCGTGTCGTTCATCAACTCGTTCTTCGACCCGGCCACCGCCAAACAGGCCGCGGAGGCGGCCATCGCCGGGGGCGCCGACGTGCTGTTCGCCGAACGCGACGGCGTCATCGCGGCCGCGGCCGAGCACCAACTGCCGGTGTTCGGCATGATGGTCGACCAGCAGGACCAGGCGCCGGAGTACGTGGTGACCTCGTTGCTCTGGAACATGCGACCCACCGTCGACGCGGTCGTCGAAGCCGTGGTCGACGGCAGCTACGAAGCCAGCAACCTGGCGGAGTACTCCTTCATGGTGAACGGCGGTAGCGAGTTGGCGCCGATCAACGAGAACACCGCGTTCGAGATCCCCGCCGACCTGCTCACGACCGTCGACGCGCGCCAACAGGAGGTGCTTGACGGCAGCTTCGAGACGCCGGTCGATGAGGAAGCTCCGGCAGGCTCGACCACCGTCGGTGAGTAATGACCGATACGCCAGTGGGGGCGGTATCCACCGACACCGCCCCCACCATGGCGCTGGCCGAACTGGTCGGCATCACCAAGACCTTCGGACCGGTCGTCGCCAACGACGCGATCGACCTGACCGTGGCGCCCGGCGAAGTCCACGCCCTGCTCGGTGAGAACGGGGCGGGCAAGAGCACGCTCACCCGAATCCTCTACGGATTCAGCCAGCCCGACGCCGGGGAGATCCGCATCGACGGCCGGCCGACCCGGATCACCTCACCCTCCGACGCGATTGCCGCCGGCATCGGCATGGTGACCCAGGAGTTCTCGCTGGTCGGCACGATGACGGTCACCGAGAATCTCATGTTGGTCGGGGTGGGCCTCGGCCGCATCAGTCGGGACGCCGCCCGGGAGCGCGTGCTCGCGGCGGCGGCGCGCATCGGCGTCGCCGTCAATCCTGACGCCATCGTCGAGACCCTGTCGGTGGGGGAGCGGCAGCGGGTCGAGATCCTGAAGGCGCTGTTCCACGACTGTCGCCTGCTCATCCTCGACGAACCCACCGCGGTGCTCGTGCCGCATGACGTCGAGCTGCTGTTCGACGCCATCCACCGGCTCACCGCTCAGGGCATCGGCGTGATCTTCATCTCGCACAAGCTGCACGAGGTGGTGCTCATCGCCGACCGGATCACCATTCTGCGGCGCGGCAAGGTCGTGGCATCCGTGCCTGCAGCCCGACTGGAACCGCGGCAGATAGCCGCGATCATGGTGGGGGCGGATGTCGCGCGCACCCCCGACGAGGTGACGGCCGAGGCACTCGGCACCTCAATCGGGTTGAACACCTCGGCCGCGCAGCAGACGAACGCCGCCGAACCCGCTGAAGGCACCGAACCCGCCGCACCCGCAGCCAGCAACGCCGCCGAACCGCTCGCGGTCGCGCGCACCGCCCCGGCGCTCGCGATCGAGCAGCTCACCCTCTCCGGTACCGGCAAACCCGTGCTCGACGGGCTCAGCGTCACGGTGGCCTCCGGCGAAATCGTCGGGGTCGCCGGCGTCTCGGGCAACGGGCAGACCGAACTGATGCAGGTGCTCTGCGGCACAATCCCCGCCTCCAGCGGAATGGTGCGGGTCGGCGACACCGACATCACCCACCTCGAGGTGACCGCGCGCATCAGCGCCGGACTCGGTCGGCTGACCGAAGATCGTCGGGGCAGCGTCATCCCGAGCCTCAGCGTCGAGCAGAACCTGGTGCTGGAAGACCTCGACCGGTTCCGCCGCGGACCGTTCCTCGACCGCCGCCGGGTGCGCGAGCACGTGCGCGCGCTGATGGAACGCTTCGACATCCGCGCGAACGCCCGCGACCCGATCCGCAGCCTCTCCGGCGGCAACATGCAGAAGGTTCTGCTGGCGAGGGCGATCGCGCGCAACCCGCGCGCGTTGGTGGCATCGCAGCCGACGCGCGGACTGGATGTCGCGGCCTGCGAGTACGTCTACTCGCAGTTGCGCGCGCTGCGCGATGACGGCGCCGGGGTGCTGATGATCTCCGAAGACCTCGACGAGCTGATCGGCGTGAGTGACCGGATCGTGGTGATCCTCTCCGGACGAATCGTGGGCGAGCTGGCCGCCGCCGAGGCCACCCGCGAGCGGCTCGGCCTGCTGATGACCGGGGGATCCGCATGAAACTGGTGCTACGCGCCCGCGAGTCCCGGTGGCTGGCCCCCGCCGCGGTGCTGGTGGCCGTGCTGCTGACCCTCGCGATCACCGCCGGGCCGATCCGCCTCGCCGGAGCCAACCCGCTCGCGGCATACGAGCGGTACACGCTCACCCCGCTCACCACCGCGGGCGGCATCGGCGAGGTGCTGCTGGCGGCCACGCCACTGATCTTCACCGGCCTCGCCGTCTCGATCGCGTTCCGGGTCGGCTACTACAACATCGGCGCGGAGGGACAGTTCCTCGCCGGAGCGATCGCGGCCAGCATCCCGGGCCTGTACCTGCCCGACCTGCCCGCGGCGATCGCCCTGCCGCTGGCGCTGTCCGCAGGGGCGGTCGGCGGGCTGCTCTGGGCGCTGCTGCCGGCCTGGCTGAAACGCACAGTGCGCATTGACGAGGTCGTCACGACGCTGCTGCTGAATCCGGTCGCGCTGCTGCTGCTGCAGGGTCTGCTCAATGGTCCCTGGCGCAACTCGGCCACCGGATTCCCCGACTCCGACCGCTACGGACCCGGCTACGACCTGCCCGCCGTGCTGCCCGGGTTGCGGGTGCATGGGGGGTTCGTCATCGCGATCGTGCTGGTCGTCATCGTCTGGATCGTGATGTCGTACACACCGCTCGGGCTTCGGCTGCGCGCGGCCGGGCAGTCACCTGATGCCGCCGCCTTCAGCGGCATCCGGGTGACCACCCTGCAGTGGCGAAGCGCCCTCGTCTCGGGGGCGGTGGCTGGGCTCGGCGGCGCCAGCCAGGTGCTCGGCGTGCAGCACCAGCTCACCGCGAGTGTCGCGAGCGGTTACGGATACACCGGTGTGGTGGTCGCGTCGCTTGGCGCGTTGACCGCCGGTGGCGTCCTGCTCGTGGCACTGCTGCTCGGCGACATCGCCGTCGGCGCGCAGAACGCGTCGATCGTGCTGCAGCTGCCCACGCAGATGGGCGCCATCGTCAGCTCCACCTTGCTGTTGGCCGTGGTGTCGATGATGGCGTTGCGCCGCTATCGGCCGGTGCTCACCCGAAGGCGACGCCGATGAACTTCCCGCTGATCGCGGTGATCGCCGCGACACTCACCATCGCCACGCCGCTGGTCTGGGCAGCGCTCGGCGCCATAGTGAACGAGCGCACCGGGATAATGAATCTCGGCATCGAGGGCACCATGTACGCCGGCGCGTTCGTCGGGTTCTTCGCCGTCGCGACCACCGGCTCGGTGTGGACGGCACTACTCGCCGCAATCGTGGCGGGCGCGCTGGCCGGGGCGCTGATGGGGCTGCTCACCGTGACGCTCGGCGTCAACCAGCACGTGGCCGGGATCGGCACCACGCTGCTGCTGGTCGCCGCCTGCGATTTCACCAACCGGCTGCTGTTCTCCACCGGCACGCAAACCACCACCGAGAAGTTCGATCGTCTGTTCCCAGGCACCGGGGTGTTCGCGCAGTATCCGCTCACTTACGTCGGCTTCTTGGTGTTGGCGCCGGCGCTCTGGTGGGTGCTGCGCTCCAGCGGGTTCGGGCTGCGGGTGAATGCCGTCGGTGAGAACCCGGAGGCAGCGGATGCCGCGGGCATCCCGGTTGCGGGAACCCGGTATGCTGCGCTGATGATCGGAGGCGCGCTGATGGCGGTCGGCGGGTCATTCCTCACGGTGTCGCTCCTTGGCAGCTTCACGCTCGACATCGTCAGCGGACGCGGCTGGATCTGCATCGCCCTGGTGATCTTCGGCCGCTGGAAGGTGTGGCCGGTGGTGGCTGGCGCGCTGCTGTTCGGTGTTGCCGATGCGCTGCAGCTGCAGCTGGCGATCACCCCGCTGTTCAGTGAGGTGCCGAACGAGTTGCTGATCGCGTTCCCGTACCTGGTCGTGATCGCCGCCCTGGTGATCGGCGGGCGCGGCGTGCGGTACCCGGGCGCCTACCTCACCCCGTATCGGCGTGCGTAGGCGGCGACATCCGATGATTCCTGACCAATCCGCGAATGGAGACCACGATGGCCCTCACTGAATCCGAGAAGCTGGCCCCGGCGCTCGCTGAGGCCAGGGTGGGCCTGGCTGAGGGTGGCATCCCGATCGGCGCCGCGCTGATCGTCGACGACGAGGTGATCGCGGTCGGACACAACCGCCGTGTGCAGTCCGGCAGTGCCATCCACCACGGCGAGACGAATTGCCTCGAGAACGCCGGTCGCCTTCCGGCGAGTGTGTACGCGCGCGCCACCATGGTCACCACCCTGTCGCCGTGCGACATGTGCACCGGCGCGATCCTGCTCTACGGCATCCCGCGAGTGATCGTCGGCGAGAACACCACCTTCTACGGCGGTGAGGACTACCTGCGGCAGCGCGGGGTGGAGGTCACCGTGCTGAACGACCAGGAGTGCGTGGCGATGATGACCGAGTTCATCGAGAAGAATCCCGACCTGTGGAACGAGGACATCGGGGAGGAATGATGCCGCGACACGTGCCGCCATTTGGCCGAGCGACCATCGCTCGGGCGCGAATCGGCGCGGTCACCGTCGAATCTCGTGCGATGCTCGCGGCAGCGATTGCCCTGATCATCGGTTCGGTGGTCGGTGCGATCGTGTTCGGCGGCCGGCCCGCCCCGCTCTTCGGCGCCGGATCGGTGGGACTCGTCGCGGCGATCACCGGCGTCGGCGTCGCGGTGGCGGCGTTCGTGGTGTCGTACACGCTGTCGCTTCGCAACCCCGTCAACGCCTGGCGCCGAGGTGTGGCCTTGCCGCGGCTGATCCTCGACATCGTGGCGCTCGCGTTCACGTATGCGGCGATCGTGCTGCTGCTCACTCTGGTCGCGTTCTCGATCCTGCAGGGGGCGTTCGTCGGCCTCACCCTCGACGCGTGGGCCGGGAGCCTCAGCACAGGGCTCGTGGTCGCCGCCTTCGGATATTTCGTCTATCTCTCGGCATCCGGAATCACCACCTACACGCTGTCGACGCTGCTCGCCGTGTTCCTGGTCAGCGGCGCATTCACCAGCATGCTCACGGCGAATGACGCCAAATGGTGGCAGTACAACTTCAGCACACTCGGCGCCGGCAACGGGCTGTCCCCGACGGCGTTCAACCTCACCATGCTGCTCTCGGGGCTGGTGATCACGACCCTCGCCGACTATCTCGCCACGGACCTCGACGGCTGGGCCAGGCGGCATCCGAACTACCAACGATGGCGGATCGCGGTGCTGCGCTGGACGCTCGTGGCGATCGGCATTTGCCTGGTCATGGTTGCCCTGATACCGCTGAACGTCTCGAGGCTCGCGCACAACACGTTCGCCACGGGAATGGTGGTGATCTTCTTCGGCCTGATGGTGGGCATCCGGTTCCTGATCCCGGGTTTCCAGACCGCCTTCTTCGCGGTGACCACGGCGGTGCTCGTGGCGCTCGGCATCGCCACCGTGCTGTACTTCCCGGTGCGCTACTACAACCTCACCGGATTCGAGATGATCTCCGGCGCGCTCGTGTTCGTCTGGCTGATCCTGTTCGCCCGCAACGTAGGGGCGGCGCTCGCCGACAACGGGGAGCTGCCGGCCGCGAAGGTGTGACCGTTACGGCACCGTCGACTGCTCCATCACCTGCCGCACCTCGACGGCATTCTCGATCACCGTCGACACGCTTGCTGCCAGCTCGAGCGCGCGGTCCTCGTTCGGCACCGTCACCACCCAGTACCGGGAGAGCGGACGGTCCGCCCGGTTGAACGCGCCACGGCCCACTCGCGTGGACCCATCCATCCATTCAATGAGGGTGGCGGATGTCGCGGGCTCCAGCACTTCGGAGTACACCAGTTCCCCGTTCTCGGCGAGTTCGTCGTCGAAGCGCACCATGAACCCGGCCATCCGTTCGATCCATTCGCTCGACTTCAGGTGCAGGTCGCGGGGTTCGCCGAACACCAGCAGCATGAACTTCATCGTCACTCCCGGGCGGTGCTCTGCCGCTCCGAGGTTGCCCGCTCGGATGGGCCCGTCAGGCCTACGCTACCGATCTGGGCCGTGGCGGTCACCCCCAATCTGCAGCGCGGCGGGGGAGGAGCGCTGCCGCCCCGCCTAGAGTGAGCTTCATGGCCGTCACCGCCCAGGAGTTCTTCGACGACGACCCGTTCGGCTTTGAACTGTTCGAGGCAATCGCCGAGCGGATCGAACTGCTCGGTGAGGTTGAGGTGCGGGTGTCGACGAGCCAGGTCGCGTTCCGGCGCCAGCGAGGATTCGCGTACGTCTGGCGGCCCGGCCGGTATGTGCGCTCCGATGTGCCGGCGGTGCTGTCGGTCGCGCTGCCGCGTGAGGTGCCGTCTCCGCGCTGGAAGGAGGTCGCGCATCCGGCACCCGAGGTGTGGATGCATCACCTCGAGGTCCGAGCGGTCACGGACATCGACGCCGAGGTCGACGCGTGGCTGCGGGAGGCCTACGACGCGGCGGGGTAACTCGCCCCGCCCGCAACCCGTGGGTTGCGCACACGCGCTGACTGCCTACGATTGCAGCGACGGCGTCGTGCACATGGGACCGCGGCGTTGCACACGAGGGGTTACTGACATGACTATCGAAACCACACGCACCGAATCCGAGCAGCGCGCCGAGGCCACCCTGCTCGAGTCTGTACCCGACCGCCTCTTCATCGGCGGCGACTGGGTCGAGGCCGAGGGTGGCAAGACCATCGACGTGTTCGATCCGGCCACGGGGGAGCGCATCCGCACCATCGCCGACGGCTCGGTCGCGGATGGCGTGCGGGCTCTGGATGCCGCGGCCGCGGCTCAGGCGGACTGGGCGGCCACCCCGCCCCGGATGCGCGGCGAGATCCTGCGCAAGACGTTCGACCTGTTGCAGCAACGCAAGGAAGACTTCGCGCTGCTGATGACCCTCGAGATGGGGAAGCCGCTTGCCGAGGCGCGTGGCGAGGTCGCCTACGGCGGCGAGTTCCTGCGCTGGTTCAGCGAGGAGGCGGTGCGCATCAGTGGCCGCTACGGGTCGACCCCGGAGGGCACCGGGACGATGATCGTCACTCAACGCCCGGTGGGTCCGGTGTACC